>DATKFJ010000404.1:0-9265 GCA_035511435.1 Acetobacteraceae bacterium
CCACATATGCAGTGATGGGTTTCGCTGGCGCTCTGCGCATCCTACACTTCCAAGGCTCGCAGCCGGGAAATCAAAGCAGGATGGGTCGAGCGACAGTGAAACCTGTCGTCTCGGTCAGCCCGATAACTGCGCGCGATCAACTTCGTTCGATACAACCAACACCGGTTGAAATGCCGCGGTCGCCTTCTTGAGTTCGGCTGCCGGGTTCGTGCTGAGATGACACGGACACGGTGCGTGCCTATCGTCGCGGCAGGTACCGCCAAGCCCAATGGCAACGAGTATAGCCACGCCGACGCGCGGCGCCGGGACGCAGGAAGTTTGTAACGGTGACCTAGCTCATCAGTCCGCCTGCTTCCCCGGCATCGAGATCCGCCGTCCCACGCCCCTCGGCAGAGGCTTGCCGGCATGCTCGTGCACCAAGGCCAGTATCCCGGCGTACAGTTCCGTCGGCATCGGCGCCACGCGGCGTACCGACAGATCGATGTGCAATCCAAGCAATTCCTGCGTCGCGACGCGATGGCCGCCTTCCGCGTGAAACATCTCGTGGAAATAGTGCAGTCGCTTGCGGTCGACCGCCAGCAGATACGACGTCACGCGCACCCGCTCACCGATACGCACCTCGCGCTCATACCGCGTATGCGTTTCCGCGGTGAACGTGGAATTGCCGGTGGCATCTCGATACGCCTGTCCAACGCCCAGGGTGTCGTACATCAGATCCGTCGCCTGATCGAACAGCACGACATAATACGCCATGTTCATATGGCCATTGGCGTCGATCCACTCAGGCAGGATCACGCCTTCGAATACCGGTAAATCCATTGCCTCAGCTTGTTGACGAAGCGGCATGCGGTCAAGCACACACGGTACCCGATGCGCCAGAGACCAGTTACCGAGATGGAGGTCGTCGATGGACTGCCGCCGCCAGACCGGTGGCGTGCCATGCTCACCGTCGCCATCGCGGTCAGCATGTCGGTGCTGGTCACCTCGATCGCCAACATCGCACTGCCCACCATCGCACGCGACATGCACGCCGCGCCTGCCGCCTCGATCTGGGTGGTGAATGCCTACCAGCTCGCGGTGACCGTAACGCTGCTGCCGTTCGCCTCTATGGGCGACATCTACGGCTACCGGCGAGTCTATCTCTGGGGCCTCACCGTCTATACCGCCGCGTCGCTGCTCTGTGCGCTGGCGCCATCGCTGCCGGTGCTGGTGATCGGGCGCGTCCTGCAAGGCTTCGGCGGTGCCGGCATCATGAGCGTGAACGGCGCTTTGGTACGCTTCATCTATCCACGCGCGTCACTTGGCCGCGGTATCGGATTCAACGCCCTGGTCGTTGCGGGATCGTCCGCCGCGGGACCGTCCGTGGCGGCCGCGATCATGTCGGTGCTGTCGTGGCCTTGGCTGTTCGCGTTGCAAGTACCCGCCGGCGTGCTGGCCTTGTGGATGGCGCGCCGCTTCCTACCGCGAACCCCGCTCGCAGGTCATCCCTTCGATCCACTCAGCGCAGTGCTGAACGCCATAACCTTCGGCCTGTTCATCACCGCACTGGACGGCATCGGTCGCGGCCAGGGGCTCGCGACGGTATTGATTGAATTCACCGTCAGCATCGTCATCGGCTGGTTTTTCGTGCACCGCCAATTCAGCCTGGCCGCGCCTATGCTGCCGGTCGATCTGTTCCGCCGTCCGGTGTTCGCCCTGTCCGTCGCCACCGCGATCTGTGCACACGCCGCACAGCTCATCGCTTTCGTCGCATTGCCGTTCTACTTCCAATACGTCAGCGGATTGTCGCCGATCGAGATCGGTGTGCTGATCACCCCTTGGCCAGCCGCGCTGGTGATCATGGCGCCGATCGCCGGACGATTGGCGGATCGGCATTCCGCCGGTCTGCTCGGCGGCTTCGGCCTTGCGGTCATGACGCTCGGTCTGCTGCTGGTGCTGTTCATGCCGGAACCGCCGCCCCGAATCGACGTGGCGTGGCGGCTCGCCGTGTGTGGCATCGGCTTCGGTTTCTTCCAGTCGCCGAACAACCGCCTGATGATCGCCAGCGCACCACGCGACCGTGCAGGGGCTGGCAGCGGCATGTTGTCGACCTCCCGCCTGCTCGGCCAGACCACAGGCAGTGCGTTGGTGGCACTGGTATTTGGGCTGACACACGGTGGACCGCACTCGATCGCACTGGGCACCAAATTTTGCATCGGCATGGCAGCGTCGTTCGCCGGGATTGCCATGCTGCTCAGCATGCTGCGCGTGCGACAGCCGCAATCGGTGTGAACGCTGTCACCTGCCAACGTCCACACGCTTTACGCGGCCTTTTCGCCCCGCCCGCTCCAGCGCCGTGCGATATCGTCCAGACACGCAGCCATCGCCGGACCCAGCCGCGCCGTCACCTCCTCCAATCGGTACACCAATACCTCGGCGCGCGAGCGATCGTTGCGGGTCACCACGTCGGCAATCTCTTCCAGCACCTCACCCAGGCCGATCGCGCCACAGGTTTCTGCCAACCCACTGATTTCCTCGCAGTTGCGCACAATAGTGCTCGCCTCCCAGCCCGGCAGCAATTCCCCGAGGCGCATGCACCGCGCGGACGCATCGGCGATGAATTCCGCCACACAGGCCCGCGCGCGCTGCATGCCGACCACCGCCACCATCTCGTGCAGGAACTCCTTGGAGACATCGGCGGAATGATCCTGTGTATACGCAACCGACTGGCCTTCCAGGCGCTCACGCGACCCGGCGTCGCGCGGCAACTGTACTGACGCGCCGTCGCCCTGTATCCAGCGCCGCAACGTCGCACCCAAGCGGTCGAGATTGATCGGCTTCTCCAGCACCGCGGTGAACCCTGCTTCGGCGCAACGCTTGCGCATCATCGGCCCCTTCAGTCCGGTCAGCGCAATGATCGGTATCGTCGAAACCCGCCCGCGCAGACCGCGAATCCACCGCGTTGCGTCGAACCCGTCGCGCCCCGGCATCTGGATATCCATCAGGATCGCATCGAAGCTGTCACGGCTGGCAAGTCGCACTGCCTCGTCTCCGTCACTGGCGACGAACGCGGAAAATCCCCTGCGCGACAGTGCGGCGACCAGCAGCGCCTGATTCACCTTGTCGTCGTCCACCACCAGGATGCGGCCGCCGCGCACCACAGATGCCATCGGCTCCAGCACTTCGAACGGCGACCGCTGCGCCAACAGTTCCTCCGCCAATGAGGCAACCTGATACGGATCAACCGGCAACGGCACGATCGCGTCCACCCGGGCTTTTTCGCCCCCTTCCCCCAGCCAGATTATCACCGCCAAACGTCCGAACCCGGTGTCGCGCAGACGAACTGCAAAGACTTCGGCGGACATGCCGATCAGCCTGCCTTGCACGATAACGAGGTCGAGCGCTCCGCGCTGCGCCTCGATGCGTTCCGCCAAGGCCATGCCAAGATAGCCGTCGGGGGCCGTCTCCACTATCAAGCCGATATCGCCGAGTTGGCTGGCGATGGTTCGCGAGCTGGCGTCTTCGTCACCGACTAGCAACGCGGTTCGACCGGCAAAGCGTTGATTGCGCATCTCCTGCGACACACGTTCCGCGGGGAATTCAAAGGTGAACTCGCTGCCGACGCCGAGAGCGCTTTCCACGGTCAATGCACCGCCCATCAGCACGGCGTTCTCCCGGCACAATGCCAGGCCCAGGCCCAAGCCCTCGTGACCGGCGTTTTCCTGGCCACGGCCGCGTCGGAAGCGTTCAAAGATGTTGGCGCGATCGTCGGGCGCGATGCCGGGCCCGGTGTCGGAAACAGCAAGCTTGACCGAAGTCGTGCCGGCCGCATCGGCCACCGCCGACGCGCGGATTTCCACGTGGCCGCTGGCGGTGAACTTGATGGCGTTGCCGATCAGATTGAACAGCACCTGGCGCAGGCGTGTTGGATCGACCAACCACAGACCGTGCAGCAGATCGTCGTAACGCGTCTTCAGCTCCAGCCCCTTGTCGCGCGCCTGCGGCTGCAGCGTGCCGGTGACTTCCTGCACGAGCCCGATCACATCCACCTCGTCCGCCTGCAGTCCGGCACCGCCAACTTCGCCGCTGGCGATTTCCAGCAACCCGTTCAGCATGGCAAGCAGCGCCTCGCAGCTTGCCCTGATGCGTTCGAGCCAGACGCGCTGGTCGTTCTCCAGTTCGCTGTCGAGCAGCAAGGAGCAGATGCCCATGATCGAGTTCATCGGCGTCCGCACGTCATGACCAAGCGCCGCGAGCACCCTGTCGCGATCGCGGGCCACCGCGTTGGCCTCGTCCTGCGCTGCCTGAGTGGAGTCCGCAGCAGCTTCCAGCTTGGCCGCCAGACGGACTTCGCTGGTGACGTCACGTCCCTTGCAGACGAAACGGCCGTCCGACAGCGGCTCTATGCTGAGCCGATGGATGCGCTCCTGGCCGTCCTCGGTGGTGATCGGCACAGCGATGCCATCCTGTCGGGATCGCGCATCCAGCGCTTCGACGGTACTGCGCGCGGTATCGCCCAGCGGGTCCAATCCGAGAGCAGCCAGCAATGGCTGACCGATGGCCTCACGAAGTCTATCGGGCGCAAACCCGTGGGTCGCCGTCACACAGCCCCGCTTGTCGAGATCGACCTGCCAGTCCGCGCCGAAGCCTGCGGGAGTAACCGGAACGGCACGCTCGCTTCCCGATCGGGACGACACGGCCAACGCCAGGCATGTAACCCAGACCGCGAGCAGATATCCGCCGAGAATGCCGATAGCCCTCATCCCGAGCCAGTGGCTTTGGAGCGCCAGGTCGGTATCCATGCGGGCGGTCACCGTTCCGTCGACCGACCGGAGTGGCTCAGTGACCGACAACTGGGCCGGAATTCCCAGTAACCGGTTGACCTCCGTCATTAGCCACGTGCCCCATGGCCGGTCGTCCTGCGCGAGGGACGCTGCCCGAGGCGATGGGGGGCCCTGTTCCGCCAGTACCAACGAGTCATCGATGCCATGAAACTCGATGGACACGCCTGGCCCCAGCCAGGTGCGCCCAACCAGCCTGGCGAGATCCTCGATCCGCAGTTCGGCGCCGACAACACCCGCGGCCTTGCCGGAGGGATCACGCACCACTCGGGTGAGCACCGCCGCCGGCCCTGGACGCAGCCACGAATCGGCGCGCTGCAATCCCACGGGCATTGCGTTGTCGGCAGTGGCGCTACGGAACCAGTCGGTATCGCCGACAGATGCATCGCCGGGAGAGAATGGTGAGGATGCCGCCAGCAACTGGCCCGATGCGCTGACCACGAAGGTCGCACCGACCGACGGCAAGGCGCTTTGCAACCGCAACAGGCGGGATGTCAGCGCGACTCGATCGACGTTCTGGAAATCGGCCGGGCGAAACCCGTCCGTCATGTCGGCAAAGTGTTCCAGCGGCACGTCGATCGAGGCCGCGACGGCGCTGGCCGAGACTGTAAGACCGTTGAGCGCGTCCCTCGCCACCTGAGCGGTCTGCAGGGACGCGGTCAAACCCCAGGCGCCGATCAGCAACAGCGCCACGGCCAGCAGTGCGACCGAACGCGAGATCAGTCTCAGAGGCGCCACGAGGAAGTTGATGACGCGCTTCACCGCAAGCTCCATGCAGGGAGATCGGCAGCATAGTCAGCGAACGCTACGACTTGGTTTCAGCGGTCACGGCACGGGCAACAGACCGTCGGATTTCCGTCATGCCGATGCACCCCGGCGTCCACCTCTGACCGCAGCGAGAAACACGTCGAAGCAAGCGCTGGAAGACAATCTTTCCAGGCCTGGTTTGAACGTGCATTGCGGTCACATCATCTTGCCGCGGGCACAATCAAACCAGAGTTGCCCCGGTGCATCGGATGGCGGGATGATAAGCGAAAGCACCACCCTTTCTGGACTTTCAACATCCATTGCACCGCCGCTGAGCAGTACGAGAACACGGCTCAAGGCGCTATCACCTGAACCAAGCGTTACCGCAAGTTGACGGCTGGATGTCTGCCGCGCCGATACCTGCCAGCGTCCGGCCGAGCCCGCGAAACGCAACGGGATTGCAACATGCGCTGCCAGCCGACTCTGAAGCAGAGCCACCAGTGACAGATCGAGCCTGATCGGTGCGTCGCGACGAACTGTCACCCTCAGCGACGTGCCTTCGGCTGCGGCGATCGCGACACACTCGTCTGCCCCGGAAGTGAACGCCCAGTTGGTCCGGACCACCGCACGCGGTGCGGGCGGCGCAGGCGGTAGCACCGCGGGCGCGGTCACCTCCGCTTTGACTATCTCGGGCGGTGGCGTGCTGCAGCCGGCCAGCAACACGACAGCGGCCGCGAACCCAATGATATAGCGACGCAAAGCAGCCGCCAGACGGCGAGTATCAGCGAATAATGATCTCGACCCTGCGGTTCTGCGGTTCGCGCACACCGGGACCGGTAGGCACCAACAGATGCGTGTCGCCGAACCCCTGGATAGTGATGGCGTTCTGCGGCACGCCGTCGCGCACCAGTTCGGCCTGCACTGCCTGGGCTCGGCGTACCGAGAGACCCTGGTTGTATTGTTGGGTGCCAGAGGTGTCCGTGTAGCCATTCACTTCGATTCGCGTGTACTGCACCTTGGTAGAGTTATCCGCCGCATCCTTGATGATCTGCCGCGCGCGATCGGTCAACGTCGACTTGTCCCAGTCGAAAAACACCAAGTACGAACGCGCCGGTGACTGCGCTGGAACCGCCTGAACGGCCGCGGCCGGCGGAGCAGGCGGCGCAACGTTGAACGCATAACGCACGCCCAGCAGGAAGCTGTGGTTGTACTGTCCCCGCAGCTTGACGCTCGCAGGAACTGTCACCGGTCCACCGCCGAATCCCGGGGTACCGGTAAAGGCGACCTGGTTGCCGTTGAATGTTTCGCTGCCCGGCACGCCGAAGAAACGATATTCGGCGGTAAGCGACAAGCCAGGCACACGGGGGATCGGAAACGCCAGGCCACCGATCGCCTGAAATGCAAAGCCGCCTTGCGTCTGGTTGAAGTTCCCGTTGAGCAACGGAAAGGCAGCGGGGGTATCGGTGCGCTGCTGGGAGAAATTGGTCCAGGCATAACCGACGCCGCCACCGATGTACGGGTAGAGCCAGGGCAGACCAACGTCCATGTCGAACAGCACGTTCGCCATCACACCGTAAGTATGAATATGCCCTGTGTCGGTGAAGGATTGATTGGTCGCTTGAAGCGGAGCTTCGCGATAGTTGCCCTCCAACTCGAAGCGAAAGCCGTTGCCCAGGCCATAACCGACGCTGCCAAGCCCGGCAAAGCCGCCGTGCGGCATGATCTGCCCGTCGCTGGCAACGCCGATATTCTCCGGCAAGTTGTATCCGGCTCCGGCGCCCACATAGAGCCCCTGGAACGGCTGCGCCTGAGCAGCGAGTGGCGCTGTCAGAAGGGCCATCGCCGCCAATACGTTACGGAACCGCATGCTTCTGGCCCTTCCCTGGCACAGACGAATAGGGGCGCCTCACGGCGCCCCTATCCATTGTCGTCGTCAGCAACCCGCCGGTGGTCAGCGGATGATGATCTCGACGCGACGGTTCTGCGGCTCGCGCACGCCAGGTCCGGTGGGAACCAGCAGATGCGTTTCGCCGAAGCCCTGGATCGTGATGGCGTTGCGCGGCACGCCGTCCTTGACCAGTTCCGCCTGCACTGCCGTAGCACGCCGTACCGACAGGCCTTGGTTGTACTGAGGCGTGCCGGAGGTGTCGGTGTAGCCGTTCACCTCGATCCGCGTGTACTGCACCTTGGTTGAGTTGGCCGCGGCATCAGCAATGATCTGGCGTGCGCGGTCGGTCAGTGTCGCCTTGTCCCAATCGAAGAACACCAGGTAGGAACGCGCCGGCGCCTGGGCCGGAACGACCGCGGCTGGGGCCGCCACCGGCGGCGGGGCTACGCCAAAGTTGTAGCGCATGCCGACCAGGAACGAGTGGTTGAAGGACGGCCCGAGTACCACCCTGCCTGGAACCGACGCGGTGACACCCGTAGTAGTCGTCGCGGTTGCGACGCCGTTATACGACCGGTTGTTGGTTGTGCCGAGGAAGCGATACTCCGCCGTGATGGCGAGGCCAGGGATCGCCTGCACCGGGAAGGCTGCGCCAAAAATTGCCTGATACGCGAACGTCCCAGTTGTATCCTGGCCGGCGATGTTGACGGCGCCCGGGGCAAACGAGTTGCCGCCGCGCGTGAATCCATTGCCGTTAAAGAAGCTGTACTTTTCGGAAATGCCCAGCCAACCCACGCCCGCACCGATGTATGGCACGATCCACGGCGACAGGCCGTTGAAATCGTACAGCGCATTAACCATGCCGCCGAACTTCTGTTCGGTCGATCCACCGGTGATCCCGGCGAGCCCGTTGAAGTTCGAGCCGGTCACTCCATTGGGGCGGTTATTTCGATAGTTACCCTCGATTTCGGCGCGAAGCCCGTTGCCGAAGCCCCATCCCACCGACACCACACCGGCAAACCCAACGCTGCGTTTGAGATCGCCGGAAGTGGCTATCCCGGCGCCAAGCGGGTTGAGGAATGACGAGGCGAGGTTCTTGATACTCTCCTGCTGGGTTAGGTTCACGCCGGCACCCGCGCCAACATAGAGGCCGGTAACCGGCTGCGCGCTGGCCGCGAAGGGCATGGCCACAACCGTGGCCGCCAGAAGTGCACTCCGAAGCTTCATTTGCTCTCTCCTCGTTTCTTCCGGCGCCAGTGGCGCACTAAGGGTGTCGTCAGGTGCATCGGCGCCCCTTTCGATAGACAAACCATAGCCCGACACCGCGGCTAACGCGAGGGGGGGCAATGGTTTTCGGGCACAGTGTTGCCCCGTTGCAACAGACACGGCAAGCCAGCCACAGACGGCGGAAGAGAGCAGGAGTCGAACCTACCCGGAGCCGCCGAGCAGCCCCCACCGGCTTTGAAGGCCGGCCAGCCCACCGGAGCTGCTTCTCCTCCATCACGCAGTATCATTCATCGTCCCGAAATCGGCAATGAATGCCGCCTCGTCCTCGCGTTCAAGGCATCGACAGTCCAGCCACAACCGATCCGCGCTCAGTCTCCCGATCACCGGTCGCTTCCGGTTGCGCAGGTTTGCCGCGAGAAGCTCCAAGGCGTCGCCACCGATTGTGACAGCGAACGATTCGAGCAGATCAACCGGCAACGCGCCCGAGCCGATCTGGCTGCGGCAAGCTGCCACGGACACCTCGCGCTGCGGCAAGGCCTTGCGAACGGCTGTCGCCACGCGCTCCGCACAGGCGCGGATGTCGGAT
>DATKFJ010000405.1:0-3676 GCA_035511435.1 Acetobacteraceae bacterium
TCGCGGATTCCTTGCTGCGATCAGCAGGATTGTGGAGTCAGGCGCGTTTGGGACAGGCGGTGGAGCCGCACGCTTCTCACCCCGTTGTGAGAGGGGGAGGCGAGGGGTTCGAATCATCCGGTAGCGGGTCGTTGCACGCACCCTCCCTCTACCCCCACGAGGGGGAGGGGGAGGTGTTTGCGCTGACGGGCCGCGAGATCAGGCAGGCATGAGCCCGGCGTCGGCATGCACGGGCGGCGTACCGCGACCTGGGTTTCCTGTTTCCGCAGCGACCTGCTCAACCGCCTGACGAAGCGATGTCACGACCAGATCGGCGCCGGTCTCGTGCAGTGCTTCCACTTGGCGCCCCTCATCGTCGCCCAGCGTCCAAAAGCCTACGAAAATCCGCACGGTCGGCAGTCCGCGGCGCAAGCGGCGTACCAGATATCGGGCGTTGGTGAAACTGCCGGGCTCCAGGTACGACAGGCAGACGGTAGCTACATCCGCCACGTCGAGGCGGAACAGATTCTCCGCCGAGACGGCCACGCTGGGCACAAGCCGTGCAGCAATCCCCCGACTCCCCAGAAGTTGACCCAGCATCGCCGCCGCCGCCTCGTCCAGCGAACCGCGGCCGGCGACGCACAACACGATGTTGCGAGTGCTGGGCTGGGGAATTTCTTCGGTCGATGGCGAACCAGGCGTTTCGTCGACGTGATCCGACAGATCGTCGATAACGCCGAGTACCGCCTCTCTGATGCGCGCGCGACGTTGGTGCTCCAGCACACCGCGATTGACATCCAATTGCGCAAGGGCCAATCCGCCGATCGCCACCTCATCATAATATTCAGTGAGCGACTTATCTTTCAGGATGTCCTCGGCCTGACGCGCTGCTTCGTCCGGATCGTTCGCGAGCATGCGCTGATAGAAATTCTCCTGCGGGGTCAGCGCGGGGCGGTTGCCAAGGATGATGTCGAGGAATTTCAAGCGCTCGACATATCGGCCGAGTACGACCAGGCATAGGGTCAGCGGAGTCGACAGCAGCAGGCCAACCGGTCCCCACAGCCAGGTCCAGAACGCGGCTGCGAGAACGACGGCAACAGCAGAGAGTCCGGTGCTGTGACCATAGACGAACGGCTCTACGACCTGGCCCATGACGGGCTCGACGACCATGAACAGCGCGCCGGTCCACAGCAGCATCGACCAGCCGGGATCGACCGCCAGCGCGAGTGCTGCCGGAAAGATCGCTGCGATGACCGGTCCGATGTACGGGACGAATCGCAGCAGCATCGCGACGACGCCCCAGAGCAGCGGGTTCGGCACGCCGATGCACCACAGCCCAATGCCGATCAACACGCCGAAGCTGGTGTTGAGCGCGGTCTGCGCGAGCAGATAGCGGCTAAGACGCCGAGCGGCGTCATCCAGACCCTCGGTGGTGCGTTGCAGATCGTGCGCGCCGGCGAGGCGAATGAACCGGTCACGAATATCCTCCCGCTGGAGCAGGAAGAACACCACGAAGACGATGACGATGCCGGTGGTTGCCAGCGGCTGAACCAGCGGGCCGACGATGGTCTGGATGATCTGCAGTGCCGTCGGATCGGGCTGATGTACTTCGACCGGCACCGGCTGCGGCGGCTTGGCGGCATGCGACACCTGATTTGCCTGATTTGTCGGGGGCGCGGGCTTGCTGTCGGCAGGCGGCGTGGTCCTGGCGATCTCGCTGGAGAAACTCCGCAACATGCTCGACGCGCGTCCGACGATGCCACTGCCGGAGGCCGAACCGCGCAACGAGTCGATCTTGTCTTTGATGTTGCTTTGATAGGCCGGCAGATTCTCGGCCAGGTGCGCGAGTTGGCTGCCAATGATCGAGCCGACGCCGAAGATCACCAGAAACGCCAGCAGGACCGCCGCAATGACCGAAGGTATGCGGCCGAAGTGCCACCGGCGCAGGAGCAGCACCAGCGGTCCGAGCGCGAAGCTCAGCAGGATCGCCAGCGCAAGCGGCACAAAAATCTCGCGAGCAAAGTACAGCGCCGCAACGACGATGACGCCGACGGCGAAGGTTGCCAGCGCCGAACTCGGGTCCACGAGGGGGTAGTCGGCCCGCGGCGGTGGACGGTCGGACATGATGGATTGGCACGCCTTGTTGCTGAACGGATTGTTGCTGAACGGATTGTTGCGGAACTCGTTGTTACGGAACTGGCCCGCGCTGAGCAGGTAAGGTGCTGCCGGGAACTGACTGGATGTGGGTGCGGGGGAGGCTGCATTCATCCCCGTTCACCGGGGCGCGGCGTTCACGGTTGTTGCACTGTCGCGGCATTACCTAGCGCGCGCGGACGCTTTCATTCAGGGTCTCTCGGCAGCCGGCCGTTACGAAACTCGCCCGATGAAACGCGCAATGACGGCACGGTGCGACGAAGGCATGATGCGACAACGGCATGGTGCGATAACGGTGGAAGGATGGACGCATGGCTGAACTGGATGGACCGCGGTGGGGACCGGCATCGAAGGCGACACCGACTCAGCTTGTCGTGCTGTGCCACGGGGTGGGCGCAGACGGCCATGATCTGATCGATCTAGCACCGACCTGGGGGCACGCGTTGCCGGACGCGCTGTTCGTCTCGGTGGACGCGCCGTTCCCGCACGATTCCGGCTTCGGGCGGCAATGGTGGAGCGTCGCCGATCGCACGCCCGCGGTGATGGAAGCGGGTGTGCGCCAGGCGGCGGGATTCCTCGATGCGTTCATCGATGCGGAACTGGCGCGGCTTGGACTGCCGGCCGATGCCTATGCGTTGATGGGATTCAGCCAGGGCGCGATGACCGTGCTGTTCACCGGTCTGCGCCGCGCCACCGCACCGCGCGCCATCCTGGCATTCTCCGGCGCGCTGATCGCACCCGATAGTTTGGCCGGAGAACTGGCCAACCATGCGCCGGTACTGCTGGTGCACGGTGAGGCGGACGACGTGGTGCCGGCGCAGCGGTCGCGCGATGCCGAGACGGCGTTGCGTGCGGCGGGCGTTCCGGTGGAAGCGGTTTATGTGCCGCGGCTTGGCCACGGCATCGACGACACCGGACTGGCGATGGGCGCACTGGCGTTGCAGAAGGGGTTCGCCGACACAGGTGCATGACGGTCACGTGATACTGTCGCCGGTTCGGCTTGCGGCACGCTGCGTGCTCTGCGATAAACGGCCAGGTTCTCGGCGGCGCACAATATCTGGCGGGTCTGCAACGAGTTCTGCCCCAGACATTGCGCTCCGAACGGAAGGGAGCGTCGTGTGCCTGACGGTGGCCAATTCTACCCTGCGCTGGTGTTGAACGCTGATTTCCGGCCGCTGTCATATTTCCCGTTGTCGCTGTGGGCCTGGCAGGATGCGGTGAAGGCGGTGTTCCTGGATCGCGTCTCGGTGCTGTCGGAATACGAGACCGAGGTGCGATCTCCGTCGCTGACCATGAAGTTGCCGAGTGTGATCGCGCTGAAGGATTACATCCCATCGGCGCGGCGACCGGCGTTCACCCGATTCAACGTGTTCCTGCGCGATGCGTTCATCTGCCAGTACTGCGGCGAGCGGGAGGCGGCGCCGGACCTGACGTTCGACCACGTGATCCCGCGCTGCCGCGGCGGGCGCACGACGTGGGAAAACGTGGTGACCGCGTGCGGCGACTGCAACCTGTTCAAGGGCAGCCAGTTGCCGCGGGAGTG
>DATKFJ010000406.1:0-16347 GCA_035511435.1 Acetobacteraceae bacterium
AGCCGGCCGTTCTCCCTGGCCTCCAGCAGCACCGGATCATCGAACCGCTCTGCGGCCAGGCAACCCATCCAGGTCCAGCTCTGGAAAAACGAACAGTTGGAACGAGCCTCGAGCTGCCGCCAATGCTCCCCCAGGGCGGCCCAGTCGGTTACCCGGGACAGCGCGATCGCGGTCATGCTGCCGTCGGCGGCACAATCCCATCGAACAGTGCGGCCCCATTGAACCGTGCGGCCCTATCGAACAGTGAGGCGTAGGCCGCAAGCATCGCCTGCTGATCGAAATCAACCTCGGCCTTCGCGCGGTTGGCGGCGCCTACCGTGGCACGCAATGGCGCGTCCCGCCCCAGTGCCACGATCGCCTGGGCCAGCGCCGCCGGATCCAGGGCGGTAACGAAATCCCGGTTCTCCACCGCCACCATTGCCGCAACATCGCCAACGTCGGTGGCGGCGATCGGCAGGCGCGCTGCCATCGCCTCGATTACCGACAGCGGCATCTGCTCGGTGTCGGATGACAGCGCGAAGATGTCGAAGTCGCGATACAGTGGCGCGGGATCATCGCTGTGACCGGTGAACCGGACGCGTGCGCCGATGCCAAGCTCGCCGGCGAGCTGCTCGAGTCCCGCACGCTCTGGCCCATCGCCTATGATCACCAGCCGAGCGGGCATGACATCGACAACGCGACGAAAAGCACGCAGCAGCCGAGGCAGGTTCTTCTCCTGTCGCAGAGCGGCCACGGTGCCGATGACCGGTCCATCGGGCGTCACTTCGCGCACGGCCTGAGCGGCAAATCGCGCCAGATCGATGCCGTTGGGCACGTAATGCACGCGGCGCGAATCAAGCCGCCAAATCTGGGTGGCGATGCGCCGCAACGTGCGCGAAGGCAGCACGACGGTGCTGCGCGCCAGTATGAGCCGTCGGGTCAGCACCCGGCGACGAATTTGCTTGGCGCGTTCCTCAGGCCCGAAGCCATCCTCGACGTGAATATGACGTGCAAGACGGGGAATGTTGGCCATCGCCCATTCTATCGAGCCCCAGTTGTAGGTCACCAGGGCGTCCGGGCCGAATGCGCGCAACAGACGGCGGAAGTGGCGGACGTTGCGGGTCGTTGCGCCTTTGGCGACGTGGATCTGCTCGCATCGGATATCCAGCCCGGGCGCCAGTCGTTTCGCGCAGGCATAGTCGCCGTCCATCGCAACGACGATGTGCCGGTAGCGGCGACCGAAGGAATTGGCCAGTGTCGCGAAGCGCATCTGCGCGCCACCGATCGCGAAGGTCGGAAACACGTGCAGCAGTAGCGGCGGCGTTACCCGGTCACTCATCGCGTCGCATGAGCCGTTGCACAACTACTTGTGCCGGTTGGCACTTGTGCCGGTTGAACAGTTCCGGTGTAAAGGCGCCCAAGATTATGTCCGGCGCGGTGATTGCATGAGTTATCGACACGTGCGGCGGCGGCCGTGCATCACGGCGTGCATATTCATCGCGTTGCTGACGGCCAGTGCGACGACGTCCGAAGCGCGCAGCGTGCTCGAGGTCGGACCCGGTGAGCGGTTGGCGTTGCCTAGTCAGGCGGCGGCCATCGCAAAGCCGGGTGATGTCATCCGCATCGCGCCCGGCGAGTACACCGATTGCGCCGCCTGGCGCGCCAACCGGCTGACCATCGAAGGCACTGGAGCGGGTGCAGTGCTCGCCAATAAATCCTGTGCCGGCAAGGGGATTTTCATTGTTCAGGGCAACGACACGACGGTTCGCAACCTGACTTTCGCGCATGCGGCGGTACCGGACCACAATGGCGCGGGCATCCGCGTCGAGGGACATAACCTGACGGTGGTACACAGCCGGTTCCTTGACAACGAGGACGGTATTCTGGCCGGCGACGCCGGCAGCGGCACGATCCGGATCATCGACAGCGAGTTCCGCGGCAACGGCAAATGCGATCCGCAATGTGCTCACGGCATCTATGTCGCTGCGATCAGCAAGCTGGACGTCGAACACTCGCGATTCGTCGACCAACACGTCGGCCACCATATCAAATCGCGCGCACTCAGCACGGTATTGATCGACAATGATATCGCCGATGGGCCGGACGGGGATTCCAGCTATCTGGTGGACATTTCCAATGGTGGCGATCTGCTGATGCAGGGCAACCGGCTGGAAAAGGGGCCAAAGAGCAGCAACACGGGGACGGCGGTGTCGATCGGGGCCGAGGGAGTGACCCACCCGACGCATGCACTGATTATCCGGAACAACAGCTTCACCAGCGATCTGCCGGAGACGACCGTGTTCGTGCGCAACCTGACGACGACGCCCGCCGTACTGTCGGGCAATCACCTGCACGGCCGCGTTACGCCACTTGTCGGTCCCGGTGCTGTCAATCCCGGTACTGTCAATCCCGGTACTATCAATGCCGGTACTGTCAATGCCGGTACTGTCAATCCCTGACGGCGCCGGCCCTGACGGCGCCGGAACCGGCAAGGCGAGTGATGAGGTCCCCCAACGCGGGCTGGGATTCTACGAACCGTGCGATGCTGCTGGCTTCCAGCCGGGGGTCGGGATTGCCGAGCCCTGTGCTATCGCCACCCGGGGTGACGACCAGCAACACCGGGGAGAAGCGCGATCCGACAATGCTGCTCCAGGCCTGTTGCACGCGCGCGGTCAGGCCACCCTCCGCCGGCTTCCCTTGCATCCAGACGCTGGTTGCCGCGGCGCGAAGCGGATGGTTCGCTTCGACCAGTCGCCAAGCACCTGACGGGGTGTTCGGCGCCGGCAATTTGCGCGACACGACGTCATCCGCACCAATGATGCCGGTGAGGCGCCGCTCTTCGGCAATGACCCGAGCCACGGTACTGCGGGGCGAAAACACCTCAATAGCGAGCGTAACCATACCGCCCGGGCAATCGAAGCGCTGCACGATCATGCGGCCTGGTGCATCGAGGCCCTCGGTCAGCGGTGCCGGTTGCGACGAACATCCGCCGGCCGGAACCAGTGTCGGCAAGTCAGACATCATATCGGGTGCGGCGGCGCGATCGAACTGGCTGGCGACCGCCGGGCCGATCGCAGCCAGCAACACCAGGCCGACCGCGCCCAGCAACGCCGGGCGCAGATGATTGGCATGAGGCATGACCGGCGAACGTGGCTTCGACGGGACGAAGTGATCCTCGCGAAACGGCAGACCAAGCGCGATCAGGATCAGGATGACGATGGAGAAGAAGATCCAGCCATACAGCACATGATCGGTCTCCGCAGCCTGCGCGCTGCCAAGGTAATGACCAAGTGCCACTATGCCGAGAGCGCGAATGCCGTTGGCGATGATCGGCACTACGATTGATACGGCAATGAACACCGCCCGCCGCAGCGCACTGCGGTACATAATCAGCGAATAGAGGCAACCGAAGGCGATGGCGGCGATCAGGAACCGCAGTCCGGCACAGGCCTCGGCGATCAAAAAGGTGCCTTCGGGGATCTCGATCGTATAGCCGTTTATGTATGCGGGGATGTGCAGCAGCGGAAGGCCGTGGCGCACGAAGATGGTTGTGACGTCCTGCAGTTTCGGTGTGATGAACGCGCCGAACGGCACCAGGAAATACAGGTAAAGCAGCGGCCCCGAGAGCCGCCACCACAGACGCGGCCCGAGAATGGCGAAGAACAGCAACTCGGCGAAGCTCATGGCGATGAGCTGGCGCCCTTCCATGATGCCGAGGCGCTCGGCCACGAGCCAGGCGAATGCCAGCGGGATGCCGGCAAGGGCAGCGAGCGGCAGCGGATCAGCGACCGCATCGCGCAGGACCTCGCGACGATCCCACAGCAGATAGGCGACGATCGGCAGCACGAGAAAGCAGTGGTTGTACGCGGTTGAAGTGTCCCATGTGGCGACGGCCGCGGCGATCTCGACATGGAACAGCAAGCCGAGTGCGAGCACGCCTGCCCCGATCGCGATGACAGGGCCGCTGCGCCACACATCCGTCAGGCCGGCCGATGCGAGGGTACGGACGTTCATACTGGCAGATCCGAATGGGTTGGCTCGGGTCGAGTCATTCCTGGTCCCGGTGAGGCGACGCCGAATAGCCGGTCGAGCGGACGCAACGTGGCGGACCACTGGTGCGAGGCTTCGACGGCACGCCGCGCGGCGGCTCCCATCATTGCATGTTGGCCGTCGAGCACCTCACGAATTTTTTGCATTGTGTCATCGACCGTGCTCGCCAGCAGGAGATCCCGGCCGGGATTGGCACACACACCCTCAAATGCCTCTGGCGTGGCGACAACCGGTCTGGCCATCGCCATTGCCTCGAGAATCTTGTTCTGGATGCCGCGGGCGATCCGCAGGGGCGCTACCACAACATCGGCTGCAGCGAGGTATGGCCTGGTGTCGGCGACGCGACCCGTCACCTGGACGCCGGGCAGTGAAGCAAGCTCACGCACCGGGTTCGTTGGACTGGAGCCGACGATCCAGAAGCGCGCGGCCGGCACACGCAGACGCAGCATCGGCAGCACTTCGCGCGCAAACCACTGCACCGCCTCGATATTCGGCCGGTAATCCATTCGTCCGGTGAATACCAGGTCCGCCCCCGCGGTGGCGAACGGCGGCTGCAGTCGCAGCTCCGGCGAGAAGTATTCAAGATCGACGCCATTGGCGATCCAGCCGGTCCGCTGGATGCATTCCGGCGCCAGAGTGACGAAGCGCTGCCATTCATGCTCGGAGACGAACAGGCTGTGATCGAAGCGCGCGGCAGCGAGCCGTTCGAAGGCCAGCAGCGTGCGGCCTTCACGCGCCCAGACGGCACGCGCCGGAAAGCGCGCGGCGGCGGCATAGGCGTTCCATTTTTCTGAATCAACGTCCACCATGTCGAGAATTCGCCGGGCGCCCTCCGCATGAAGAACATAGCGTGCCATGGCGGAAGAAAATACGAAGACATTTTCGATCGCATGGTTGGCAAGCTTGGCATCGACCCATTGCTGCAGCCGCCGATCGTGGAAGTAGCCCAGCGAAAGTGGCTGGCCGGGACGCAGCCGCATCAGCGCCTTGAGCCGCTGCATACGGGGTTCGAGTGGAAAACAGGCCAGATCGGCACAGAGCGAACGCAACTGGGCAAGATGTGGCTGATCGGCCGGATCGTCGATGAAACATCCCAGATGGATGCGATGGCTGCGCGCGAGATGACGAAAGATGTGCCAGGCGCGGATCTTGTCGCCCTTGTCCGGCGGATAGGGGATGCGATGCGACAGGAACAGCAGGTCACGCATGATCGTCAGCCAAGTCCACGCACGATCGGCGGACCGAGCAGATTTGCTACCGGCAGCGGCAGGCGTTTCCAGGCGGCGATGAACAGCCGGTACTTTGGGTTAAGCGGGTTATGATCGGGGATGGCGGCACCGGGGGCCAGACTGTAGCGATAATGCAGTGTCTCGGGGGTGAAGCCCCAGTTGTGCTTGAAGGCGAACGCTCCGGTGCCGAGTTTACTGCGGCCGAAGTCGAATAAACGGCAACCTCGTTCGGCGGCGCGTCGCATCACTTCCCAGTACATGAAATCATTTCCCGCCCGATGGCGTGCTCCTGCTGTACCGCCACCGTAGTAGGGCAGCACCTCATCACGGAAGTAGAAATTCAGCACCGAGGCAATCGGCTGCCCTGCGTCGAGCACGGTTACAATGTCGCTAGAAGTAGCGAACGTCTCGCTGAGCTTCGCGAAATAGCGTCGGGAGAATACCGGCGTTCCGAGGTTGCGCACGCTTTCGGCGTAGACACGATGCAGCACGGCTGCGTCGCGGTGGCACACGGACGTCAGGCCGTTTTGTATCCCCTTGCGTACCATGGCGCGCTGCTTGCGCGGAATTGCCTGCATGTTCCGGTCATTGTCGCCGACAATTGGTTTGCGGAATGTTACATAAAGATCGGGCCGTACCACCCAGTCACTGTCTATGGGTGCGCGGTCGCGCAACTCGACCGAGGAGGCACCGAGGCGTTCGCGCAAGCCATTGGCATGCGCCTCGAGCGCTGCGGCAGTCGCGCGATCCGTGGTCAGGGGGCCGCCATAAACGCAGAACGGTGTCGATATCAGCGAGTTGCCGAACAGCGCTGACCTAACATGTGCCAGCGGCAGCACGCCGGTGATAGCACCATCCTGCTCAGCCAGCGTGTAATGGCATTGATGGCCGAACTCGGCTTCGATCACGCGCGACCAGGCGGCGAGATGGAAAAAGCTGCCGGCCGGCATTGCTGAAACGAATGCGTCCCAGGCGGGCGCGCTGGCGTCATCGAGCGGTCGCAGTCTGATCGACATGCACGAAACCGCGGATCACGCCGGCAGGGGCGCGACGGCGCGCTGCTGCGCCACAACGGCGGGCGACCCGTCCGCCAACTGATCCGCGAAGGCGAGATCCATCCGGCCCCAGGCAAAGTCACGCAACAGGCGCTCCAGCCTGCCCGCCATGCGCGAAAGATTGGTGTAGTGCCGGAACCGCGACTTCCAACCACAATCGGCAACACGCGGCTGCCCGGGATCGATCTCCCACGGGTGGAAATAGAAGATGCCAGGCCGTTGCTCCCGCTGATTCACCAGGTTGAGACAACGACGGTACACACCATCGGGCAGCAGCCGGAAATAGCCGCCGCCGGAGCATGGCCAGTTGCGGCCCAACGCCCGGACGGTCGTCATCGGGATTTCCCAGAGCGCGCCACCGTCGGGACGAAAGGGCACACGTGGTGCATCCGGCATGCCGTACAGATCGTGGCTGATCGGGTTGACACTGGAACTGTAGGTATAGCCTGCATCCTCCAGCACCCCGAAGGCCCACTGATTGCGCGCACCGATGGAGAACGTTGCCGCGCGGTAACCGCGAACCGGCACACCGCCGATATCTTCCAGCAGACTGCGCGTGCGCCTGACGTCGGCACTGAAGCTGGCGGGCGTCTGGACATCGGCCCGGGTGTGATCGTAGCCGTGACTGGCCAGTTCGTGCCCTGCCGCGACGATGCGACGGACCATGGCCGGATAGCGTTCGGCGATCCAACCGAGGGTGAAAAAGGTGGCGGTCACCCCGGCACCGGCAAACAGGTTCAGAATGGTGTCGACGTTGTTCTCCACGCGCGGGGCGATGCTGTCCCATTCACCGCGGTCGATGCACCTGGCGAACGCCTGCACCTGGAAATAGTCCTCGACATCGACCGTCATCGCATTGCGAATGGCGCGGCTCATCGATCCGCCACCACGCTCAGGAGGTCGAGCACGCGGCGGAACACTTTCTCCTGGCGTTCCGCGCTCTGTTCCAGTGCCTCGATCCGCCGCACCAGGGCATCGGCGTTCGGCGCAGATTGGATAACCGCGACAGGAGCCACCGCGGCCGGTCGCGGTGCGGCGAGGCCGCCGCCCAGATCCTGGCTTAGTTCGCTGGCTGTGGCCTCGACCATCGGGCCGGTGATGGTGTGGGTCTCCTCGATCGCGCCGTACAGCAGGACGCGCGAGCAATGCGTGTTGATCCGCCGCGGGATGCCGTCGGTGTTGCGGTACAGGTAGGTGAAGGCCGCATCCTCCCAGAGCGGATCGCCGGTCCAGCCGACGCGCTTCAGTCGATGCTCGATATAGGACCGGGTTTCCGCCTCGGTGAGCGGCCCCAGATGGTAGGAGGCGAGAATGCGCTGGCGGAGCTGTTCGAGGTCGGGATTCGCCATGGTCGCACGGAACTGCGGCTGACCGAGCAGGATGGTCTGTACCGAGGCGCGGCCTTCCACCGTGATGTTGGACAGCATGCGCAGCTCTTCGAGCGCCGCCATGGGCAGGTTCTGCACCTCGTCAACGACCAGCAGGCATCGCCTACCGGCCGCACGCTGATCTTTCGCCATACGCTCGAAGCGACGCAGCAATGTTGCCTTGTCTGCCCCACCATCGTCCGGGACGCCGAAATTCCCGACGGCGAGGCGCAGCAGGTCGTCACCGGAAACCCGCGTTGTGACGATGCGCGCCATCACGTAGCTGTTCCGGTCGAGTTGCGACCAGAGTTGCTCCACGAGCGTGGTTTTCCCGGCGCCGACTTCGCCGGTGATGACGATGAATCCCTCTTCCTGCGCCAAGCCATAGACCAGGTGCGCGATTGCCCGGCTGTGCCCGCTCGAGCCGAAATAGAATCGGCTGTCAGGCGTTAGCTGGAAGGGAATGCCGGAGAATTTATAATATTTTTCGTACACGGCGCTGCTTCAGAATTGCTTGTTGATACCGACAATGAACAGATTTTGGTAGATATTTTGACCGGGCACTGCTGACATCCGGTTAAAGTAGGAATAACGCACATCGCCTGCCAGTGTCTCGGTGAAGAGATATTGCAGCGACACGCTGCCCGCAACCGTATTGAAGGTGCCGGTGGCGGCCACCTGGGTCGTGCTGTAGGACGCGGTGCTGCTCATGGTCAGGGCCTCGCTGAACTGGTGCTCCCAGGTCAATATACCGGTTACTGCTGTCGTGTTTGTCCCCACCGGGGCGGTTGGAATGGCCAAGGGGCTAATGACCACGTCGCCGGGCGCGAGGGCAACCGTCGTCTGCTTGGTGGCCTGCAGGGAAAACAAGATCTGGTCGCGGTCCAGCACGGTGCTCGCGGTGACGGTCAGCGCTCTGGTGCGAAACAGGCCGGCCTGCGCTCCCAGTGCGTTGTTGCCGATGAACAGCGGTGCCCCGGTCTGACTGTCGACGGCGTTGCCGTTGGCATCGAGATCGGCCAGGTCGAGTTGGCTCTGGATGGCATCCAGATCGCTCTGCAAGCCGGTGGTGTACCGCGCGCTGATCCTGGTACGGGCCGTGAGCGCGTAGTAGCCGCTGAACTGGAGCGAATCGATCCCGTCGCTGTGGCCATAGCCAATGGTGATCTGGCTGTCCGGGTTCGGCGTAAGCGTGGTGCCGAAGCCCCAGACCATGTCGTCGATACGGGTGGGGGGAATTCCGCCGAAGCGGAGGTGTTCGTAGCCGAGTTCGCCGTAGATATTGATGGACCGGTTCACGTCGTAGCCGAGCCGGTTGGTGAAGATATCCTGCGATGTGTCGCGATTGACGCCGGTCCCGTTGCCCTCGGTCACATTCGCCAGCACGAGGTCACGGAATGGGGCAAACCGCTCGCCAGTTTCGAACTGAGCCACGCCCTGGTTCGTAGTGTTCTGCTGGTTACCGCTGCCGGACTGAAAGAACAGCGGGAAAGCATCGTTACCGGCATTGGAAAAGCTGGACTCATTGAATTCGTAGCCAATCTTGGCCGTGCCGGTGTCGCCGAACCGGTGCAGCAGGTAAGGCGAGATCGAGAAGCTGTTGACCTGTGTCTGGTTCTGCTTTGACAGGCCGGTTTCATCGATCCCACCAAGACCTCCCGAGGTCGCCTGCGGGGCGATACCGCCCGACGCTCCGAAACCTGGGCTGTTTGGCGTCCCCCCAGCCACCGCACGCACGTCGACAAAGAACTGATCCGGCACGAGGGTGAACAGGCCGGTGCCGAGCAACTGCTGGGTGACGCCGTCCTCTTGCGGTGTGCGGAGGTCCTCCCGCAATTGCGGTCCATAGTCGAGCTTGACCTGGGCATTGGGCACATCACCGAGAAGCGAGAAACCCGGGGTGAACAGGGTGACAAGGTCCCAGCGGCGGTTGGTCGAGGTTTGCAGCACGTTGTCGGTGTACATTTCCTGCAAGCTGACGCGCGGCACGAAGGTCCAGCCGCCAGCTCCCGCAGCGCCTGCGCCAAAGCCCGACTGCAACTGAAGCTGGTGGCGCAGATCAGCGTCGGTCGGCGGCGGTATATCGGACTCCACCGACGGATTGGACGGGTCGGAGGCCGGAAACGCCATGGCGCAGCGGGGTCCGAGCAGGCAGCCGATTACGACGGCGTAGGTCAGCCGTGCAGGGGAGCGGAGCGGGACATTCGCGACACCCATCAGTCCCCTGCCCCATCGTGCGCTGGAAATTAGGAGGAATAGTAGCTGGAGTAGGCCCCAAAAGTATAGCGCGTGGACACCTGTACCTTGTTCAGCAGCAGCATGATCAACGGACATGCCTGGATGAGATCCAGCGAAGCCTCCACTTCATCGCGCTGTGTCCGTTCAGCTTCCACGACGAACAGTATCTGGCCAACCACTGGGGCGAGCGCGGCCGGATCGCTGGTCGACAGGCAAGGCGGAGCGTCCAGGATCAACAGTCTGTCCGAGTAGCGCCGACCGAGGCTTTGGATCAAGTGTGTCATGTCCCGGCTGGCGAACAGTTCGGAACTGCGACTGCGTTCCTGGCCGACTGGTAGAATGGCCAGATGCTCGATCGCGGTTCTCAGCAGGACGGTGCCAGGATCGAGGTTCGGCTTGGCGGCGAGGTCGAGAAGGCCGGGTGCATCGGCAAGGCCGAGCGCCTGGCACAGCGAATCGCGCTTGGAATCGCTATCGATCAGCAGGACGTGGTGATCGCCCTGCATCGCGATGCTACAGGCCAGGTTGAGTGCGGTGAAGCTTTTGCCCTCACCTGGCCTCGCACTGGTCACCATCAGCAGGTTGGACAGGCCCGCTTCCGCGGTGGGAGCAAACGCGGCGCGCAGCAACTGGCGCTGCGCCAGGCGAAATTCCTCGGAAATCCGCGTGCGCCCGTGGGTCCAGTCGAACAGTCCGCCACGCTCCAGCGCAGCCATATCGACGACCGGACGAGCCGTGACCTGCCGCTGTTCATCTGTATCCGGGGCCAGGTAGGGTGGCATGTCCGGCGCCAGTACATCGGCGGACGCGGCCACAAGCGGCGGCACATGAGCACCACGGGGTAAATCGGCCGGGGAGACCGGCGGCGGCGTGGAGCGGACGCGATCCGGTTCCAGCAGATGCGCGGCGGAACCTTCCAGCACGCCTGCCTGTAGTAGCCGCTCAGCCGCCCGTTCGACCAAATGCATTGACTTGGATCCAGTCATTTAAATGAGAGCCGCGCCGCGCAGGATGTGAAGCATCAACCCCCCGTAAATGACGACGAGACCCGTGACTGCGGCACTGAAGCGCACACCGATCAGGAAGCGCTGCATGAACGGCGGCCGGCCGAGAGTCGAGATGCCGCCAAGCACCGGCAGCCCGAGGCCGCGCAAGTCATCTGCGGTCGAAAACGAGCGGTCAAGCTGGCCCAACAGGATGGTGACACCGACCCCACCACCAAGTCCGGCGATCAGCACGCCCGAGACGAGCAGGAGCCGATTTGGCGCGGCTGGCAGACGCGGCACTTCAGGCGGATCGACGATCCGCAACTTGACCTTGTCGGCCTGTGTATCGGCTGCCTGGGCCAGGTTGGCCGACTGGAGACGACCCAACAGTTCCTCGTAGTTCTTGCGCAGCACGCCGTAGTCACGATCCATGTTCTGGTATTCGGCCAGCAGACCAGGCTGCTCATGCTGCAGTTTCTCCAACTTCGCCTGGAGTTGGACGGCCACGGTCTTCTGCCGCTCCAAAGAGGTCACCGTGGTGTCGGCGTCGACCAGCTTCACCTTGAGCTGTTCGTAAACCGGGTTGGGCAGCGAGCGTTTTACGGCACTGTTGCCAGCCTGCGCAGCCGCAGTGGCCATGCCACCGCCGGCCGGTGCAGCGCCTTCTGGCGATGATTTCAGCGATTCGATCAGCTTCCTCTGGGCGATCACGTCAGGATGCTGATCGGTGTCCTTGAGGAGCAGCAGCTTCAGTTCGTCCTGCGCGTCCTGCAGCCGGCTCTTGGCTCGACCCGCGGCATTGACGCCGCGGCCGCCATCTTCCACCACCAGCATTGCCGGCGTGTTGGCTACCTCCTGGCGGAGCGTATCCCGCTTGCTGACTTCGTCCTGCAGCCTGCCGTCGAGGTCCCTGACCGTGGCGCGAGCGGTCTCGGCAGCCGACGTGTACGGTTTATCGGCGCTGAGGTCGGCGGGCAGCACATCGGCGTATTTCGAGCGGAAGTCGGCGCGACGCTTTTCGGCGGCACGCAATTGTTGCTCGTACGAGGAAATCTGGTGTTCGAGAAAGCGCCTGGCATTCTCCATATCAGTCCGGTTGCTGCCCGTCGCGCTCTCGACAAAGATCGTCAGCAGAGTCTGCACCACGTCGTGCGCCAGCTTGGCGTTCGGGTTGCGGTAGGTGATGGTGAACAGGTTCTTGGTTTGTGGCTTGACCTGGATGTCGACGGCAAGCTGATGGATCAGTCGCTCGCGATCGGATGGGCCTGAAACGGAGAGGTCGAGATCGGTCTTCGAGATGAGGTTCTCAAGATTTGGCCGGCTGAGCAGCGTGCGCTGGAGAACATCGAGCTCGCTGGTTGGCGAGGAGTCCGCCGCCAGGCCTTTCAACAGGGGGGTCAGGATCGCATCGGCGTCGACATACAGCCGTGCGGTTGATTCGAACTGGTTCGGCACGAGGTAAACCCCGACCCAGCCGAGGCCGCAGATCAGCCACGCGATGATAACGCCGACCCAGCGGCGGCGCCACGCGGCCCGCAGATAGGTTTCCGCTAGAAGCCTGAGGGATTCCATTGCGCTGTTTCCCTCAGAACCAGGATTGCGGAATGATCAGGGTATCGCCGGGCTGCATTTCCATGTTCTGGCTGATGTCGCCGTCCTTGATCAGGTTGTCCAGCTTGACGTTGATCGTCGTCTGCTTGCCGTCAGGATCGCGCCGAATGATTTCGGCGCGGTTACCGGCGGCGTATTTTGTCAGACCCTTGGTCGCGATCATGACGTCGAGCAGGGTCATGTGGTCACGGTAGGGGATGGCGGCGGGTTCGGTTGCCTCGCCGATCACCTTGATCTGGCGATCTGACGGCCCGACGAACGACCGCACGATCACCGTAACGTTCGGATCCTGAACGTATTTCTTCAGCCGGCCCTCGATCTCGCGGGCGAGCTGGCTCGGTGTTTTGCCGGAGGCCGTGATATCCTCGATCAGCGGCACTGAAATTCGGCCGTCGGGACGAACCGAAACGCCGGGCTCGCTGAGATCGGGGTTGCGGTAGACGAACACGCTGAGCGAATCACCTGCCCCGATCACATACTGATCGTTCGGGGTGTTGCTGGTGGGCTGCATGTTGTCAGGCGTCCTGGCTGCCACGGCGGGCACCACGGATGGGCGGGCGGACGAACAGCCCGCGACAAACAGCGCCACTATCAGCAGCGCAACGAGCGAAGCAACGCGGCAGTGGTAAATCACGATATCTCCGAACCCATTAACCCGCAAAACTGGCCGGCCTGGTAGGCGCGGAAGGATTCGAACCCCCTCCTCTGCCATGTAACAGCAGCGCTCTACCACTGAGCTACGCGCCTCGATCCGGTGACCGCAAGCCCGAAATCGGTTGTGGTGGTCACTCTCCAGTTTGTGATACTCTTCATAACATCGCGAACCGCTTCAGACAATCGAGCGTATCGCGAAACAGCTGTTGACGCCACACGTTTAAGTAGCAAAAATATCAATTGACCCTTAGATACCCGCTCAGAGCATCCACCCCCCCTCAATTTCCGACGCAAAAAGGTTCGTGGTTTCAACCATGAGGGATTTACGATTGCATGCATGAAACACTTCGGTAAGTACTTGTCACATATAAATTTGTGGACAGGGCGGCTGGTTTCGATGCATGTCGGAGGAATGAAGAGATACGGCGGGTGGCCCGGCTCACGCCATAGTGTGGCGTTCTCTGAGTGGGCGGCTTGCACGGGATGTCGTCCGCCGCGGTTCCGGTGACGCACTCCGGGGGGAGACTGAACTGATCATGACTCGGGTCCTTGGGCGCTTCGTGTCACTCGAGATGGCCGTGCTTGGCCTGTGCGAGTTGGCACTGTCGTTCCTGGTCATTTACGCGATGCTTGTGGTTCCTGGGGTGGTTCCCATTCTGGCCAATGCGCCGCACATCGACGGTGCACCGTCGGTCGCATTCGACTGCACTTACCTTGCCGCCGTCCTGGCTCTTACCATCGTAGTAACAGCCGCCACGATCGGCCTCTATCGTCCGGAGGTCTGCATCGAACGGCGGCGCCTGCTGGTCAACACCAGCATGGCGAGCATCCTCGCGTTTCCCGCCGTGCTGATGGTGAGTGGCAGCTTCAATATCGGATTGTCGCGTTATGCCGTGCTCTGGCTGACCAAAGTGCTGCTTGTGTGGCTCGTCTGCATGGTCGCAAGCCGGCTTATCTTCAACCACGTCATGCGCGACCGATGGTTCGTAAGGCGTATTCTTGTTCTCGGTTCCGGGCCAAGCGCCCTGCGCCTGCGGCAGCTGGCAACAATCGGTCGCGGCCGACTGTTCGAAACCGTACTGGCGGCGCCGGACAACGCGGAAGCCCCGATGGACGCGTCGCTATCGCCGGACGCCCTGCGTCACCAACGCATCTGGGGTATCGTGATCACCGGCGATCCGGCGATAACCGACGACGCCGTGCTGCCGACACGGCACCTGCTGGACTGCAAGCTGCGCGGCATTCCGGTGTTCAATGAGGCCGGGTTCTGCGAACAGCACCTCGGCCGCATCGATCTCGACAGCATCCGCGCGGACTGGCTGCTGTACGCCGACGGGTTCACCAACGGACGGACGGCCAAGGCCGTCAAACGTGGCTTCGATATCGGTGTCAGCCTGGTGCTGCTGCTCGTGACACTTCCGTTAATGCTGCTGACCGCCATGGTGATCCGGATGGATAGCCGCGGTCCGGTTCTGTACCGCCAGCGCCGCGTCGGACTGCACGGCGAGGTCTTCACGCTCTTCAAGTTCCGCAGCATGGCGGTGGACGCCGAAGCGGGCGGCGACCCGCGCTGGGCGACACAGCAGGACCCCCGCATAACCCGCGTCGGCAGTTTCATCCGTCCGATGCGGATCGACGAGTTGCCGCAACTGATCAACGTGCTGCGCGGCGAGATGAGCATGATCGGTCCGAGGCCGGAACGACCACATTTTGTCGAGCAATTGACCAGAATGATTCCGTTCTATCGCGAGCGCAGCTACGTCAAGCCGGGCATCACTGGCTGGGCCCAAGTGAGCTTCCCTTACGGCGCCTCGGTCGAGGATGCCCGGCAGAAACTCGCATACGACCTGTATTACGTGAAGAACCGCAGCCTGCTGCTCGACCTGCTGATCCTGCTCGCCACCGTGCGCGTGATCCTGTTCCGTGAAGGCGCACGCTGACCATCGCGGCGTTCGCAACGCCGGCTTGCCGCGGCCACGCGTGACGGCTGCACTATGAGCGACTCTGTGTCAGCTCTGATGCTGCTGCACGCCGGTTGCGCGGCACTCTATGCCGGCCTTGCGACCCTTATTCTGGTGCGACAGAGGCAAAGCCGAGCTGGCCTTTGGCTGGCGGGCGCATGCCTGGTTACAGCGTTCTGGGCAGCAACGGTCGCCCTGGGCTGGGGCGGCATATTCGGCGGACCGGCCGGCTGGTTCGGACTCGCTCGCTCGGCGGCCTGGTACGGCTTTCTGCTGCATCTCTATCGCCGCACAGTCACCGTGCACCGGCAGCTCATGCAGGCCTTCACCACCATGGGGCTGCTCGGTCTCCTGCTCGTGGGCGGGCTGCCGCTGATCGATATGCTGTCCGAAGAGTCGCCGGCGTCTCTCTGGTCGATCAGCATTGCGATCCCGCTAGGTTTTGCCGTCTGCAACCTTCTGCTGATCGAGAACCTCTATTTCAACACGCCGTCCGACGCCCGTTGGCACATCAATCTGCTTTGTGTGGCGCTGGCAGGGCTGTTTCTTTACGACCTCGTGCTCTACGCGGACGCACTGCTGTTCCGCCGGATCTCGATGCCGCTGTTTGAGGGCCGCGCCAGTGCGACTGCTCTTGCCGCGCCATTGATCGCGCTGGCGGCGGCGCGCAATCGCCGCTGGGCGATCGACATCCACATCTCGCGAAATGTGGTGTTCCACAGCGCGACGCTGGTGATCAGCGGCGTTTTCCTACTCGGCTTGGCTGCCACCGGCGAAATTTTTCGCCGCAGTGGTGCAGAATGGGGTTACGTCGCGGAGGTTTCGCTGCTGTTTGCCGGCGTGCTGGTGGTAGCGGTCCTGCTGACATCCGGCTCGGCGCGCTCGCGCATCCGATCTATCGTGGTCGATAACTTCTTCAGCCATCGCTATGACTATCGGCGAGAGTGGATGATGTGCATCGACACGCTGACAGCACCGGCCACCCACACCAGCCTTCCGGTGCGGGCGATCCGAGCGGTAGCAGAAGTCGTGGATAGCCCCGGTGGCGCCCTGTTCGTGCGTGCGCCGGAGGAAGTGGCATTCCAGTGGGCCGGTTCCTGGAATATGCCCGCGGTCACCCTGCCGATTCCGCCCGGCCACCTGCTGGTTCCGGAATTCCGTGACGGTGACTGGATTGTCGAACTGGACCAGGTACCGCCGGTAACCGAATGGCTGGG
>DATKFJ010000407.1:0-4165 GCA_035511435.1 Acetobacteraceae bacterium
GCGGCGTATTGCGCAGCAGGTGAAGAAGGCGCTGGAAAGCGCGATCGCCAATGCCGAGAACAACCACCAGCTCGACGTCGATCGGCTGGTGGTGGCGCGCGCCGAGGTGGGACGGTCGGTGGTGATGCGGCGGTTCCATGCGCGTGGCCGCGGGCGGTCCTCGCGTATCGAGAAGTGGTTCAGCCATCTGAAGATCGTCGTTGCCGAACGCGCGCAGGAAGCCGGGCAGGAGGCCGCATAGATGGGTCACAAGGTCAATCCGATCGGGCTGCGGCTCGGCATCAACCGCACCTGGGACAGCCGCTGGTTCGCCGGCGCCGATTATTCCAAGCTGCTGCATGAGGACCTGAAGCTGCGCGGCCATCTGCGCAAGAAGCTGCACGGCGCCGGCGTGTCGCGCGTGGTGATCGAACGGCCGGCGAAGAAGCCGCGCGTGACGATCTACGCGGCGCGGCCCGGCGTGGTGATCGGCAAGAAGGGTCAGGACATCGAGGTGCTGAAGCGCGAACTCGGCAAGATGGCAAATGCCGAGGTGTCGCTGAACATTGTCGAGATCCGCAAGCCGGAGATCGATGCGCAGCTGGTGGCGGAGAACATCTCGCAGCAGCTGGAGCGCCGGGTGGCGTTCCGCCGAGCGATGAAGCGTGCGGTGCAGTCGGCGATGCGGCTGGGCGCGCAGGGCATCCGGATCAACTGCGGCGGGCGGTTGGGCGGCGCGGAAATCGCACGGGTGGAATGGTATCGCGAAGGCCGCGTGCCGCTGCACACGCTGCGTGCCGACATCGATTACGGCGAGGCGACGGCGAAGACGACCTATGGCACCTGTGGCGTGAAGGTATGGGTGTTCAAGGGCGAGATCCTGGCGCACGACCCGCTGGCGCAGGATCGCCGTGCGGCCGAACAGGCGCCCCAACGGTAGATGGACTGGTAAACGACGATGCTGCAACCGAAGCGCACGAAATACCGCAAGGCGCACAAGGGCCGGATTCACGGGATGTCGAAGGGCGGCTTCGCGCTGAACTTCGGCACCTACGGGCTGAAGGCGCTGCAGCCGGAGCGGCTGACCGCGCGGCAGATCGAGGCGGCGCGGCGCGCCATCACGCGCGCGATGAAGCGCACCGGGCGGGTGTGGATCCGCATCTTCCCGGACATTCCGGTGTCGCTGAAGCCAGCAGAAGTGCGCATGGGTTCCGGCAAGGGCGCGCCGGAGTTCTGGGTGGTTCGCGTGGCGCCCGGGCGGATCATGTTCGAGATCGACGGTGTGCCGGCCGATCTGGCGCGCGAGGCGCTGACGCTGGGTGCCGCCAAGCTGCCGATACGAACCAAATTCGTCGCGCGGATCGGAGACGCATGATGGCGAACAGGGCAACCGATGTGCGGGCGAAGACGCCGGACGAACTGGCGACGATGCTGCTGGATCTGCGCAAGGAGCAGTTCAACCTGCGCTTCCAGCGTGCGACCGGCCAGCAGGAGGGCATCAAGCGGGTGCGTCCGGTACGGCGCGACATCGCTCGGGTGAAAACCATCATGGCGGAGAAGTCTCGCTCCGCCGCGAAGTTGTAGGGAGAACGGCGCGATATGCCAAAACGCGTCCTGAGCGGGCGGGTGACCAGCGACAAGATGGACAAGACGATCACCGTCTTGGTCGATCGTCGCGTGATGCATCCGCTGTACAAGAAGTTCATTCGCCGATCGAAGAAGTATGCGGCGCATGACGAAGCCAATCTGTGCAAGATCGGCGACAAGGTGCGCATCGAGGAGTGCCGTCCGCTGAGCAAGCGCAAGACGTGGCTGGTGATCGAGCGCAACGGCGAAACACTGCGCGCGGCGCAGGGTGGCGAAGCACTGCGTGCGACGCAAGCTGAAGGAGTGGCGGCATGATCCAGGTCGAGAGCAATCTTGAAGTCGCCGACAACTCCGGGGCGCGGCGGGTGCAGTGCATCAAGGTGCTGGGTGGTTCGAAGCGGCGAACCGCCTCGGTCGGCGACGTGATCGTGGTGTCCATCAAGGAGGCGATCCCGCGCGGCAAGGTGAAGAAGGGCGATGTGCACCAGGCGGTGATCGTGCGCACGTCGTTTCCGGTGCGGCGCGGCGATGGCAGCGCGATCCGCTTCGACCGCAATGCCGCGGTGCTGATCACCAAGCAGATGGAGCCGATCGGCACGCGCATCTTCGGCCCGGTGGTGCGCGAGCTACGCGGGCGGAAGTTCACCAAGATCATGTCGCTCGCGCCCGAGGTGCTGTGAGATGGCCGCGCGGCTGCGCAAGGGCGATACGGTCGTGGTGATATCGGGTGCCCACAAGGGGCGCCGCGGCGAGGTGCTGCGGATGATGCCAAAGGCCGAGCGCGCGGTGGTGCAGGGCGTTGCGATGGCGACGCGGCACATCAAGCCGCGCGGCATGGGCGAGCCTGGCGGCATTCGCGAACAGGAGGCGGCGATTCATGTCTCCAACCTGATGCTGATCGATCCGCGCAGCGAGAAGCCGACCAAGGTGGGGTTCCGCGTGCTGGACGGTGGGCGGAAGGTGCGCGTCGCGAAGGCGACGGGCGAAGTGATCGAAACATGAGGTTCATGCGATGAGCGGATCGAAGAACCAGCCGAAGGGTGGTGCCAAGGGTGGCGCGCCGAAGGGTGCTGCCGCCAGGGGTGGTGGTGCGCCGAAGAGCGGCGGCGGCCGCGGGGCGGGCCCGCCGATCAAGGGCAACAAGGCGGAGGCGCGGGCGGAGCGGGCGAAGTCGGCCGAAGCGACCGCCGGCGCCGAAGCGGTCGCGGCGTCGCCCGAGGAAATGCCTCGGATGCAGAAGCGCTACCTGGAAGAGGTGCGTGCCAAGCTGCGCGAGGAGTTCGGCTACACCAACCCGATGCAGGTGCCGAAGCTGGACAAGATCGTCATCAACATGGGTGTCGGCGAGGCCACCGCGGACCAGAAGAAGCTGGATGCGGCGGTCAGCGAACTCACCGCGATTGCCGGGCAGAAGCCGGTGAAGACGCTGGCGAAGAAAGCGATCGCCGGGTTCAAGATCCGCAAGGGCCTGCCGATCGGCTGCAAGGTGACGCTGCGCAAGGCACGGATGTACGAGTTCCTGGACCGGCTGATCACCATCGCGCTGCCGCGGGTGCGCGACTTCCGCGGCATCACCGGCAAGGGCTTCGACGGCCGCGGCAACTTCGCGATGGGGATGAAGGAACAGATCATCTTCCCGGAGATCAACTACGACCGGGTAGACGATGTGCGCGGCATGGATATCCAGTTCGTCACCACGGCGAAGACGGATGCGGAAGCCAAGGCGTTGCTGAAGGCGTTCGAACTGCCGTTCGCCAACTGAGTTTTTGGGAAAACTACAGACCCCCGGATCGAGACCGGGGGCTGCGGGTTCCGGAGGGTTAAGACAGGATGGCCAAGACTTCTCAGGTCAATCGGAACGCGATGCGGGAACGCATGGCCAAGCGCGACAAGGCCAAGCGTGCCGCGCTGAAGTCGGTGCTGATGGACCGAACGATACCGGTGGAGGACCGCTTCAACGCGTCGCTGCGGCTGGCGCAGCTGCCGCGCAACGGTGCGGCGGTGCGGGTGCGTCTGCGTTGCGCGCTGACCGGTCGCTCGCGCGGCAATTACCGCAAGTTCAAGCTGTGCCGCATCAAGCTGCGTTCGCTGGCGAACGAGGGGCAGATACCCGGCATGGTCAAGGCGAGCTGGTAAGGGGGCGGGCAGATGTCGAATTCCGATCCCCTGGGCGATATGCTGACCCGCATCCGCAATGCGCAGCGCGCGCGCCATTCGATGTGCATGGCGCCGGCGTCGAAGCTGCGCGCCAACGTGCTGGACGTGCTGAAGCGCGAGGGCTTCATCCGTGGCTTTGCGGCGGAGGAGCTGCGGCCCGGCGTGGCGCAGCTTCGCATCGAACTGAAGTACAACGAGGGCGAGCCGGTGATCAAGGAGATCACCCGCATCTCGAAGCCGGGCCGGCGGGTCTACTCGAAGATCAAGGAGCTGCCGCGGGTGTATGCCGGGCTGGGCGTTTCCATCCTGTCCACGCCGCGCGGCGTGATGAGCGACGCAGAGGCGCGCGCTGCCAATGTCGGCGGCGAAGTCCTGTGCCGCGTGTTCTGACGGAGTAGGTGCGATGTCGCGCGTCGGAAAATATCCGGTCGAGATTCCGCAG
>DATKFJ010000408.1:0-2245 GCA_035511435.1 Acetobacteraceae bacterium
CCGCGCCTGATCACACCACGGTCAGTCGGCGGGCGGTGAACTTGCCAGTGATCCAGCCGGCCAGAACCCCGAATGGTCCGATGCACGTGTTGATCGACAGCACCGGTTTGCAGGTCTACGGGGCGGGCCAGTGGCTGGAGGCGAAACATGGCGCGAAGACGCGCCGGAAATGGCGCAAACTGCATCTGGCGGTCGATGCCGCGAGCTGCATGATCGTGGCGCAGACCCTGACGGATCAAGACGCCGACGATCCATCTCAGGTCGCTCCCTTGCTTGATCAGATCGACGGTCCGATCATCCGGGTGACGGCCGACGGCGCGTATGACGGCGCGGCCACCTACCAGGCGATCGCAACGCATGGCGATGGCATCGAGGTGGTGATTCCACCACGCTCGACGGCCGTGCCCAACGGCGAGCAGGGTACGCCGACACAGCGTGACCGCCATTTGGCGATGATCACCGAACACGGACGACTGGCCTGGCAGGTTGCCACCAACTACGGCCAACGCGCGCTGATCGAAACAACCATGGGACGCTACAAGGCGCTGGTCGGACCTCGGATGCGAGCACGTGGCTTCGCTGCCCAACAGACCGAGGCTGCCATCGGCGTGGCGGTCCTGAACCGGATGCTGGCGGCCGGACGCCCAAAATCCATCCGTTGCCCGCGCGTCATCGCATGACGGACCGGGACCGGGGTCATCTCGAACCCCATCCGGCGAGTGCACCAACGCCTAGCGAAACTGCTCGATAGCACCGCGACAGCAAAAGCTTCGAAAACAACGGCTCAGAGCCTGAAAATGTTTCGTTGCCTCGGAGGATTTTGCGAGTCAACGGGAATCGAGTTGGCTAGAATCGCCATGGGGATCCTCATGATGGTGTCGGAATGGCGCAGGAAGATGGTGCGGCGCTGATTGAAGAGCTGCCGATCCAGTCGGCGCCGCAGCGGGCGAGCGTTGCACTTCCCCGGCTTCGCACGGCGGAACGGCGGCAGGTTGCGCTTCGTGCCGGGGACCTCGAGACCCTGCTTGCGGACGACCATCGGGTGCGCCTGGTCTGGAGCTTCGTCGAAGGGCTGGACCTTGCGGCGTTGTACAGCACGATCAAGGCGATGGAGGGCCGGCCCGGGCATCCGCCGGCCGACCCGCGCATCCTGCTGGGGCTGTGGCTGTATGCAACCGTGCAAGGGATCGGCAGCGCGCGCGAACTGGCGCGGCTGTGCGAGGAGCATATCGCCTTCCAGTGGCTGTGCGGTGGCGTCGGCATGAACGCCAAGACGCTGGCGGACTTCCGAGTGGCACATGGCGCGGTGCTGGAGCAGCTGCTGGCCGACAGCTTCGCCGCGCTGCTGAAGATCGGTGCGGCGAAGCTGGATCGCGTCGCCCAGGATGGCGTGCGGGTGCGTGCCGCGGCCGGGGCGGCGTCGTTCCGACGGCACAGTACGCTGGAGGTCTGCCGGCAGGAGGCGGAAGAGCAGGTGCGCTGGCTGCGCGCCGAACTGGAGCAGGACCCTGGCGCGGCCAGCCGGCGACAGGTGGCAGCGCGCCAGCGGGCGGCGGACGACCGCGCACGGCGCGTCAAGCAGGCACTGGCGGTCACCGAAACGTTACGGGCGCAGCAACAAGAGCGTGCGCGTCAGCGTGTCGAGCGGGAGGCCAGGAAGCCTGCCGTTGCCCAGCCTGACGAGGCGAAGCCGGAGAAACCCAAGCTGGAGGTAGAGAAGGAGCCGCGGGCTTCGACCACCGATGCCGAGGCACGGGTGATGAAGATGGCCGATGGCGGCTTCCGGCCAGCCTACAATGTGCAGTTCGCCTCGGACACCACGAGCGGCGCCATCGCTGGCGTGGCGGTCGACAACAGCGGCTCCGATATGGGCAAGATGGCGCCGATGAGCGAGGCTCTCGCCGAACACTACGGCCAGCGACCGGGCGAGCACCTCGCCGACGGTGGCGACGCCAAGCTGGACGACATCAAGGCGTTGGCGGAAGCCGGCGTGACGGCCTACGTGCCGGTGCCGACGCCGCGGGACAAGACACGCGATCGGCACGCACCGCAGCAAGCTGACGCGCCCGCGATTGCAGATTGGCGCGAGCACATGGGCACCGAACAGGCCACGGAGATCTACAAAGAGCGGGCGGCCACCGCGGAATGCTCCAATGCCCAGGCGCGCAATCGTGGGCTGCGGCAATTCGTGGTGCGTGGTCTCGACAAGGTTCGCAACATCGCGGTCTGGCACGCCCTGACCCAC
>DATKFJ010000409.1:0-5771 GCA_035511435.1 Acetobacteraceae bacterium
CCGACCGGCGCGCGGCGGTCAACCACTTGCTGGAAGCTGCGGGTGGGAAGGTGATCGCGATGTACGGGACCTCCGGCAACGGTCCTGGGGCCATGGTGATCTTCGACGTGCCTGATCCCGCCATGGCGCCGGCAATCAGTGGTGTCGCAGTGTCCTCCGGTTCCGTTCAAAACGTCCAGTTGAGGCGTCTGTTCACCATGGACGAGATCAGCGAAATCCGGGGCAAGGCCAGGCAGATTCGCGGAGCCTACAAGGCTCCCGGCCAACAATAGTGTTGTGCTTCGGGGGCGGTGCGTTGCGCCGCTCCCGGCTCAACCTGCTTACCCAGGCAAGTCGGTCAACGCGAGCGCCACCGCCGCCGACACCGCAAAGAGCTATCGCGACCAGGAATGGCGCCAATTGTGGATGTTGCATCGCGAAGGCGGGGTGCTTGTCGTCGACGGGGCGTTGGTGCACTTCTAGGACGAAGCACAAGATGACCCCAGCCCCGAACCCTATGCGATAACGTCTAGGCAACGAACGGAATCCGGGCGACAGGCCGCAAGCATCCGATTTAGGACCGCGACGCCGATGGCCGCCTCGGTCTGCTGGGCGGCCAAGCCGCGTGCTCGCAGCCGAGGTCCGATCAGCGCCTTGTAGCGGCCCATCGTCGTTCCGACGAGCGACCGTTGTCCGTAGTCTGTTGCTTTCTGCCAGGCCAGCCGTCCTTTCTCCGTGATCATCTCAAGATGTCGATCGCGCTGTTCGAGTGGACCCTGTTCACCACTGAGTACCGCGGTCGAGCGCGGTGGGATCACGATTTCGATATCATCGCCGTGCGCTGCGATGGTGTCATAGGTGGGAGCGCCATCATAAGCGCCGTCAGCTGTTACCCGCACGATCCGGCATTCAATCTGATTCAGCAGCGGCGCCACCTGAGACGGATCATCGGCGTCCTGATCCGTGAGCATCTGCGCGACTATCATGCCACTGCCAGCATCGACCGCCAGATGGAGTTTGCGCCATTTGCGGCGCGACTTCGCGCCGTGTTTCGCCTCCAGCCATTGACCCGCCCCATAGACTTGCAGGCCAGTGCTGTCGATCAATAAGTGCAACGGACCGTGCGGCACCGAGTCCGCCCGGATCACCGGCAGCGTCATTGCCCGGCGGCTGATCGTGGTGTGATCCGGCACTGAGATCCTAAGATCCATTAGTGCAATGACCGATGCCAACAGACCTTGCGTCTGCCGCAACGCCAGCTTGAACGCCGCGCGAACCATCAGCGTGGTCTGGATAGCGGCATCTGCATAGCGAGCCCGGCCGCCCGGTCCCAAGGTCTGCCAGTGGTCCAGTGCCCCGTCCTCAATCCACAAGGTCAGGCTGCCACGCCGGCGCAACCCCGCTTCATACTCCGGCCAGTTTTCAACCTTGAACGCCATCTTGGGGATGTGGTGACGGCGGTCGGCGTTGTGTTTGTGCGGCATCGGGGGCCCAGGCAAAAGGAAGGGGGCAGGCTGTCATTGTCCTTCAGACCATGAAAGTGCACCAACGCCGCAACGATCGCTTCCCCTGGTTCGGCACCCGAACGTCGAAGAGCCGATTGAACTTCCTTGACCTGCTGCGCGCCGGTCATACCGACTTCGTGCTCGGCGCCGCAGCGTTCGATTACATGCGCAGCCGCGCCTTACCTGCCCCTCTGATTGCCCGACTGGCGGAGCAACCCGGCACGACCTTTGCCGACCAGGCCACGTGGCAGGCACACCTCGATCGGCTCGGCTTCACCGGGCTCACCACGACACCGGACCCAGTGCAAATGGCCACTGAAGGGGCGATCTGGGGCAGCATCCATGCGCACGACTTCCTCCGCAATGCCGTGGTGCTGAGCGACGGTGCTGGGCAGTTCGCCGTGGGCCGCCACGCGCTGTGCTGGGCGCATGCCGAACGGCTGGTGCACAAGCTGGACGCCTTCACCGATCACAACCGAGCCGCCCAGCAGCGTGTCCGCGGACTGATCTAGAACTTCTACGCCGATCTCAAGGCGTATCGAACCAACCCTGAGAAAAGCCGCCGCCTCGCGCTGCGGACGCGGTTCGATCGCATCTTCCGCCGCCGCACCGGTTTCGTTACTCTCGATCGCCTGCTCGCCCGGCTGCGCGCCAACAAGGCCGAGTTGCTGACCGTGCTCGACCGACCCGAGACGCCGCTGCATACCAACGGTTCCGAGAACGATATCCGCTGCCAGGTCACCCGCCGCAAGGTCAGCGCCGGAACCCGCAGCGATCTTGGCCGCGACTGCCGCGATGCCTTCCTCGGCCTTGCCAAGACCTGCAGCAAACTCCAGGTCGCCTTCTGGGACTATCTCGGCAGTCGACTCCACATCCCGGGTCAGCCCGTCATCCCGCCGTTGCCAGGCTTCGTGCGGTGCCGCGGTCAGCCCGCTTGATCTCGGCCGCTGCGCGGGGTTTTGCACCTATTACCCTACAAACTCACAACTTCCTGAATTCGTTGGCTGATTCCGTTTCGCGTTGCGCGAAAATTGGGCGTTAGCACCACAACCCTTGCTGTTGCTCTGTTGCCCGACTTGCATAACCATCGGTCCAAGCGGCAGCCCGGCGTCCTTTGTCGCCGCGTTGCGTGAAGCTGGGGAGGCAAGACATGTCCATCATCGTTGGCGAGGGCGACTATCGGTACGAGCAAATCGACAACTGGGCGAAAGTCCCGCCGGGATGGGCGCTGCACGAAGTGGGCGCGGTCGGCGTCGATACCAAGGACAATGTCTACGTGTTCAATCGCGGCGAGCACCCGATGATGGTGTTCGATCGCGAAGGCAATTTCTTGCGCGCCTGGGGCGAAGGCCAGTTCCCAAGGGCGCACGGCCTGCACATGGCGGCGGACGGCACGGTGTTCCTGACTGACGATGCGGACCACTCGGTGCGGCAATGCACACTGGACGGCAAGGTGCTGCTGACTCTCGGCACGCCCGGCAAACCCGCCCCCTTCATGAGCGGCGAACCGTTCCACCGCTGCACCCATACCGCGCTGTCGCCAAAAGGCGAGATCTACGTGTCCGACGGCTATGGTAATGCACGCGTGCACAAATACGCTCCCGATGGGCGCAAGCTGATGTCCTGGGGGGAACCGGGCACCAAGCCCGGCCAGTTCAATCTGGTGCACAATATCTCGTGCGATCCTGATGGCTGGGTCTATGTCGCCGATCGCGAGAATCACCGCATCCAGGTGTTCGACGGCAACGGCCGTTACGAGACCCAGTTCAACAACCTGCACCGCCCCTGCGGCATCTTCATGCCGTACTGCTCTTGCCCGATCTGCTATGTCGGCGAACTCGGGCCGGCCACGCGCACCAATCGCGACTATCCCAATCTCGGACCGCGGCTGTCGATCATCGACAACAAGGGCAATCTGCTGGCTCGGATCGGCGGGAAGCATCCTGGCACAGGGCCCGAGGACTATATCGGGCCGCATGGGTTAGCGGTGGACGCGCGCGGCGATATCTATGTGGGCGAGGTGTCTCGCACATTATGGCCAGGCTATTGGGGCGACAAGCCGATCCCGGACGATGTGCGTGTGCTGCGCAAGCTGCGGAAAATCGCCTGATGGCAGGCTGAGCTCCTGATGCCCGCCTCTTGTCAAACCCATGCACGAAGGTGCCACACTGACAGCCAGGATGCGCTACCACGCCAGGAAGGGAGACCGCCATGCACCTGATGTACTTCACCGAACAACCGATGTCGGCCTATTTCGCAGAAGAAGGCCTGAAATTCGGCGCAACCGCCTTGATGTTCTCCAACATGTTCTTCGATCCGGTTGCCGGCAGCCGGATCTATAACGAGTATCTCGAACACTACATCATGGTCGACGAGCTCGGCTTCGACGGCATCATGCTGAACGAGCATCACAATGCCCCGTTCTGTATGCAGGCACGGACCAACATCTTTGCCTCGATCCTGGCCGCCGTCACCAAGAACGTGAAGATCGTGATCCTGGGCAACCCATTGCCCTTGTCCGACAACCCGGTGCAGCTTGCCGAAGAGCTGGCGATGATCGACATGATCTCGAAGGGCCGGCTGGTCTCGGGCTTCGTGCGCGGCGGCGGCCAAGAGCAGTTGGCCAATGGCGTCAACCCGGCCTTCAATCGCGAGCGGTTCGAGGAAGCTCACGACCTGATCGTCAAGATCTGGACCGAGCATGGACCATTCCGCTGGGAAGGCACGCACTACCAGCATCGCGTTGTGAATCCCTGGGCGGTGCCGATGCAAAAGCCGCATCCGCGCATCTGGATCCCCGGCGTCATCAGCAAGGAGACGATCATCTGGGCCGCGCAGCACGGCTATCCCTATATCGCTCTCAACACACCGGTAGAGCGGACCAATCAGATCTGGAAACTCTACGATGATGAAGCAGCCAAGGCAGGCTTCGCCGGTGGTCCCGAATATCACGGCCTGCTGAAGCAGATCCATGTCGCCGAAACGGAAGAAAAGGCACTGGAGAATGCCCGCCAGTTCCTGTGGATGCAGGGCGAGTTCACCGGCCTCGCCCATCCGGTGTGGAGCACGCCCGCCGGCTATTACAGCCCGGAGAACCGCCGCGGATTCGTCGAATCCTCCATTGGCCGATCGGTCAGCCCGCGTGCGCGGCCGAACCTGGAAGGCCAACTCAAGGAAATGATGATCATCGCCGGCACGCCGAAGCAGGTGATCGCCAAGCTGCGCGTCCTGCTGGAGGAAACCCGTCCCGGTATCTTCGCCTTCTGGGGCAATGACGGCACCGTCTCGCACGAGGATGCCAAGACCTGCATCCGCTTGCTCGGCCAGGAAGTCTTCCCGGCGGTGCGCGAGATGGCAAAGGAGTTCGATCTCAAGAGTCCGTTCGAGACGAACCAGCCGGTCAGTGTCCGGTATATGAACGGACAGCCGCAGCCTCAGCGGGTGGCAGCAGAGTAGGCTCGGATCGCGCAGTCGCCAGGGCGGTCGCGTGCTCGGGGTCAACCCCCTGCGACCGCTTCGCTCTTCGCAACGACGGCGGGGGCAGTGTACTGTCCACGCAACCGGGCCACGCGACCGGGAGGGAGCCGGACGTCCATGGACAGAATCACGTTGGCCGGGATCGACTTGGAACTGTGGCAAGGCGGCAGCGGCCCGCCTGCCCTATTCCTGCACGGCGCCGGCGGCTTCCGCCCCGACGACGCCTTTGTCGGCCTGTTGAGCCAGCAACGCCGCGTGATCGCCCCATCCCATCCAGGGTTTGGCGGATCGGCGCTGCCGGATTGGCTCGACCGGCCGGACGACATCGCGATCCTCTATCTGGAATTGCTCGCGCGGCTTGGGCACGCGCAGCTCGACTTGATCGGGTGCTCTTTGGGAGGCTGGATCGCAGCGGAGCTCGCCATCATGGTGCCGGAACGGTTTCGCCGGATCGTGCTGGTGGGGCCGGTCGGCGTGAAGCTGGGCGGCCGCGATACGCTCGACATCCCCGACATCTTCGCCATGCCAGCCGCATTGGTCGAAAAGCTCCTCTACCACGACCCAGATCACCACCGGCCCGATCCGGCCAAGCTATCCGACGAACAGCTCGCGGTGATGCTGCGCAATCGCGAAACGACAGCGTTGCTGGTCTGGGAACCCTATATGCATAATCCCAAGCTGCGGCACCGGCTGCACCGCGTGCACTGCCCCACACTGTTGCTGCGCGGCGAGAGCGATGGGCTGATCTCTGCCGCCTATCTCGAAGCCTATGCCAGACTGTTCCCCGATGCGCGCATCGCAACGATCGCC
>DATKFJ010000410.1:0-3051 GCA_035511435.1 Acetobacteraceae bacterium
GTCTGGGTGCCCGCTATCTAACGGCCGGGCACGACGTAACCTATCTGCTGCGTGGCGCACGCGCCGATGTCGAGCGCATGCGTACGATCCCGGTGCCACGGTTCTGAAGGAGGGCACCATGTTCGCCTATGTCGGCGGCTACACCACGAAGGATCGCGACGGCCGCGGCGACGGTATCCATGTTTATCGTGTGGATGGTTTGAGCGCGACGTGGACGCATGTGCAGCATATCGCGGGCGAGGAAAACCCGTCGTTGTTCACCCTGCGCCCGGATAACCGCGTGCTGTATTCCGTGCATGGCGCACTGACGCACGTGTCCGCATTCAGCATCGATCCGGCGAGCGGACACCTTCAATTGCTTAACCGACAGGAAGCCGGCGGCAACAATCCGGTTGATGCGGCGTTGGATGCGACCAGTCGATTCCTGGTCGTGCCGAATTATTCCAGCGGCAACGTCGCGGTGTTGCCGCTGGGAAGTGATGGCGCGCTGCAGCCGGTGGCCCAGGTATTCGAGCTACCCGGCAAGCCGGGACCCGATCCGGTGCAACAGAGTTCGTCGCATCCGCACGCCGTGATTTTCGATCACTCTCGGCGATTCGTCATCGTGCCTGACAAGGGCTTTGACTGCACGTTCATATTTCGCTTCGAAAATGGCCGGCTGGCACTGAACCAGGCGATACCGTCCCGCCCCGGCGCGGCGCCTCGGCACTGCATCTTTCACCCGACGCTATCGGTACTCTACGTGAACAACGAACTGGATTCCACGGTTACCGCCTATAGCTGGAACGACGGACGGGTCGAGGAAATCGAAGTCGTCGGCACCCTTCCGGAGGGTGAGACAGGCAAGAACACCACCGCCGAGATTGGTATCGCGCCCGACGGACGGTTTCTGTACGTGTCGAATCGCGGGCACGATAGCGTCGCCGTATTCGGTGTGGCGCAGGACAGTGGGCGGCTCAGTTTCTTCGGCTGCGAACCGACAGGCGGCAAGCGCCCGCGGTTCTTTGCGCTCGATCCGGCAGGTGATTTTCTCTACGCGGCGAACCAGGAAGGCGACAGCATTGTCGCATTCAACGTTGACAAGGAAAGCGGCATGCTGACCCGCACCATGCAGGAAGTGCGGGTCGGCAGTCCATCGGCAATCAGCTTCGTCGTGCCGTGACACCCCTCCCCCTCCCGCAACAGGAGGGGGAGTTCCGCATCCTGATCTCCCTCCCCTTGCGGGGATTGGGAGAACGGGTGGATCGATCACCCGACCGCAATATCCAGCCAACCGTGCGGCGTCACCGTCGCACTGTTGCCCGGTCGCAGCAGCACCGTCGTCATTGCTGACTCGACAATCGCCGGCCCGACGATCGCCTGCGCCGGCGCCAGCGCGTCGAACTCGAACACCGGCACACTGGTCCAGCGACGCAGCCAGATGCGCCGCTCGCCCCGCGCCACGGCGTCCGCCTGTGCCGGACGCATCGGCTCCTGCGGCACACCAGGCAGCACGCCGATCACCGCGGCACGTGCATTGACCAGCACCGCATCCTGCTCGCGCAGCGCGTAGGTATAGAGTTCCTCATGACGGTTGTGGAACCGCTCCACAATTTGCGGCAATGGATCAGCGACACTCCAGTCGATGTCGTCCAGTGGCACGGTGATCTCGAAGATCTGCTCGCCGTATCGCATCTCCACCGAACGCTGCACGCGCACCGGACCATCGAACGACGCACGCAGACGCGCCTGCCCCTCCTGCTCCATCTCGGCGAACAGCCGCTTGATGCCGGCACCGTCCAGTCGCGCCGTGTCGCCGATATGCGTGCGCGACACCTCGAACCGCAGGTCGGTCGCCAGCATCCCCCACGCCGACAGCACCGCCGCCACGCGCGGCACAATCACGCGCGTCAGGTCGAGCTGGCGTGCGACATCGGTCACATGCAATCCAGCGGCACCACCGAACGACAATAACGCGAACCGACGCGGATCGACGCCTCGCCGGACCGACACCAGACGAATACCCTCCGCCATGTTGGTGTTCACCACGCGGTAGACGCCCTCTGCCGCGGCAACGCGGTCCACCTTCAGCGTTGCCGCAAGCCGATCCAGCGCTTGCTCCGCGGCATCTGCATCAAGCGTGCTCGCGCCACCGAGAAAATGCGTCGGATCGAGGTAACCGAGCACCAGATTGGCATCCGTCACGGTCGGTTCGCGCCCGCCACGCCCGTAGCATGCCGGACCCGGCACTGCACCGGCGCTTGCCGGACCGACATGCAAAATGCCGCCCGCATCGACACGGCCAATCGAACCACCACCCGCACCCAAACTGACGATATCGAGACTGTTCAGCGCCAGTCTGTGTCCGCCGATGCCACGACCACTAACCAGTGCAGGTTCACCCGCGACAATCAGGCAGATATCCGTACTGGTGCCGCCCATGTCGAATGGGATCAGGTTGTCGCTGTCCAGCAACTGCGTCGCGTAACGGCTACCGGCAACACCGCCCGCGGGACCCGACAGCACGCCGCCGGCGGCAAGCCGCGCCGCCTCCGCAAGCGGCGCCACCCCGCCATGCGACTGGATAATCAGGATAGGTCCATGATACTTTGCTTCGACAAGCCGCTGTTCCAGTCTGCGCGAATAACGCGATAGCGCCGGCCCGACGTAGGCGTTCACCACTGTCGTGGAGACGCGATCGAATTCCTTGATCTGCGGAAACACGTCGGATGACAGCGAAACATACGCGTCCGGCATCGCGTCGGCGAGCACCGTCGCGGTTTCGCGTTCATGACGCGGATCGCGGTATGCGTGCAGATAGCATACTGCCACCGCCTCGACGCCTGCGCGCTTCAGTTCTGCTATCGCGGCATCCAGCGACGCCCGGTCCAATTGCGTCTCGACGCGCCCATCGGCGCGCATTCGCTCCGTCACGCCGAAGCGCAGCGCACGCGGGACAAGCTGCTCCGGCGGCGGTACACGCAGGTTGTAGCGGTCGTCCTTCAACCCTTCGCGCATCTCGATGACGTCGCGATGCCCCTCCGTGGTCAGCAGCCCGACCTTGGCGCCCTT
>DATKFJ010000411.1:0-4021 GCA_035511435.1 Acetobacteraceae bacterium
CGCGATCGTGGAAGTCAAATAGTTGTCTGTGCTCTGGCAGTTGAATTTCAGTCGGTCAGCTACGCCGACGCCGGGCGTCCGCAAATGCATCCGTGATGCGCGGGCCGTCGATTGATTTGCTCCGATCAGGTGGCTCGGGGCAATGGCGACCACCTCGCCGCGCGGCATTTCCGGTCGTTGGCGGGTCCGGCGAGTTGATTTCGACGGCCCCACACATGACCATTTCACCGGTGGTGGGGGCGACCGCGCGCCAACAGGCTCGGACCGGCGCAGGGCTGGTTCGCGAACGCCCGGAATGGCCGCGCACCGGGGCGGCTGGCATGTCTGCCGCCTGCTTCACAGGCCTGGGACTGCGCATCGAGTGCAGAATCTGCGCCACGGTTGAAAGCTTTTCCTGCGCATGCCGGCCGACGCCGGCGTCACCGCGCGTTGACAGACGTGCCCTGCCCGCTATAACCCCGCTCTCCGGCCGCTGGGGCTCCTTGCGGCCCGCGATGCTTTGGGAATTCGTGTGATGTTCGCAGTGATCCGCACCGGCGGGAAACAATACCGGGTGATGCCGAACGCGGTGCTGAAGGTCGAAAAGCTGGAGGCCGAGCCCGGCTCGACCGTCACCTTCACCGACGTTCTTGCTGTGGGCAACGGCGGCGCCCTGACGGTCGGCGCGCCGACCATCGCGGGCGCCTCGGTCACCGCCACGGTCGTGGCACAGGATCGCCTGGACAAGGTCATCATCTTCAAGAAACGCCGCCGGCAGAACAGCCGCCGCAGGAACGGCCATCGCCAGCACATCACCGTGCTGCGGGTCGGCGGCATCGGGCTGGATGGCAAGGAACTGGTCGAAGCCGCACCGGCCCACCCGGAAGCGCCGATTGCGCCAGCCGCGCAGGACGCAGCGGAGTCATTTGCCGTGGTCTCCGGTGAGAACCCGGCAGACGTCAATCCGGTGGACGTCAACCCGGCAGACATCGCCCCGGCAAGCTTTGCGCCGGCACACGTCAACCCGGCAGAGGCTCCCGCGGCTCACGCGGCGCCGACCGGCCATCCCGCGCCAACCGGCCACCCCGAACCGGCCGAACACGCGGAGCCGATTCCAGCCGCTGCGCAGGATGCGGCAGAATCGCTCGCCGTGGTCTCCGGCGTAAACCCGGAAGACGTCGCCCCGGCCTCCGATGCCGACCCGGCGCCGCAGGAGTAGATCGAGATGGCACACAAAAAAGCGGGCGGCTCTTCCCGCAACGGCCGTGATACCGAAGGCAGGCGTCTCGGCATCAAGAAATACGGCGGCGAGGCGGTGATCGCCGGCAACATCATCCTTCGCCAGCGTGGCACCAAGTGGAAGCCGGGCCAGAATGTCGGCCTCGGCCGGGATCACACGATCTTCGCGCTGGTCGATGGCAAGGTCGAGTTCAAGCGCCGGGCGGATGATCGGGTGCATGTGTCCGTGGCACCGCTGCCGGCTGCCGCCGAGTAAGGCGCTGGACCCTTTTGCGTGGCTAACGGGGGTCGGCGCCAGCCGGCCCCCGTTTTCGTTTGGACCCCCGTTTTCGGTTGGAAGTATGCGATGAAGTTCCTCGACCAGGCCAAGATCATGCTGCGCTCCGGCAACGGCGGCGATGGCGTGTGCGCGTTCCGCCGCGAGAAGTTCATCGAGTTCGGCGGCCCGGACGGCGGCAACGGCGGCAAGGGTGGCGACGTGGTGTTCGAGGCCGTGGCCAACCTGAACACCCTGATCGACTTCCGCTACACCCAGCATTTCCGTGCCAGAAAGGGTGGCAACGGCGCAGGCGCCGACTGCACCGGGGCCGGCGCGCCGGACGTGGTGATCAAGGTGCCTCTCGGCACGCAGATCCTGGCGGAAGATCGCGAAACCGTGCTGGCCGATATGGATACGCCGGGCCGGCGCGTGACGCTGCTGCGCGGTGGCGACGGCGGGTTCGGCAACGCGCACTACAAGTCATCCACCAACCGGGCGCCGCGCCGAGCGGACAAGGGTTGGCCGGGCGAGGAACGCTGGGTGTGGCTGCGGCTGAAGCTGATCGCCGACGCCGGCCTGGTCGGGCTGCCGAATGCCGGCAAGTCGACGTTCCTGGCCGCGGTCTCCGCCGCGCGTCCGAAGATTGCCGACTATCCGTTCACCACGCTGCACCCGCAGTTGGGCGTGGTGCGCCTGTCGGCCGCGGAGGAGTTCGTGCTGGCTGACATCCCCGGTCTGATCGAAGGCGCACATGAAGGTGCCGGGTTGGGCGACCGCTTTCTCGGCCATGTCGAGCGCTGCGCGGTGCTGCTGCATCTGGTGGACGGCGCGGCCGGCGACGTGGTGCGCGCGTGGCGCACGGTGCGCGAGGAATTGGCGGCCTATGGCGGCGGCCTGGCCGACAAGCCGGAACTGATCGGGCTGAACAAGCTGGACGCAATGACGCCGCGCGAGGCGACGGCGCGGAAGGCGGCACTGGCGAAGGCATCGGGCCGGCCGGTCATGCTGCTGTCCGGCGTCACCGGCCAGGGCGTGCCGGAGGTGCTGCGCGCACTGCAGTCGATGATCAATGCCGCGAGGCTGGAGCAGGCAGCGTGACAGCCCGCGTGAAGGTCCGCGTGACAGCGACAAGCCTCGCCCTCGCGTTGCGGGACGGGGTTGGGGGGAAGCGGCAGGTGCCAACCTTGCGGTGTGGCAACCTCTCACGGTGTGGCAACCTCTCGCCACGGCTGCCTACCGCAGGGCGCGGGAGAGGCTTCTCACTGCGGCCGCAGCCGTGGCCATGATCCCTTGCCTCGCCGCCGCGCAGCGCCTGGTGGTCAAGATCGGCAGCGCACTCGTCGTCGATCAGGCAGAGGCCGCGCCCCGCACCGCATGGCTCGATGGCATCGCCGCCGATATCGCCTCGCTCCGCGCGCGTGGCGTGGACGTGATCGTGGTCTCCTCCGGCGCCATCGCTCTGGCGCGGCGTTCACTCGGCCTGCAGCAGCGCCGGCTCCGACTGGAAGAGCAACAGGCCGCCGCCGCGGTTGGGCAGATCCGCCTGGCGCAGGCCTGGAGTGAAGCGCTGTCGGCCAAGGGCCTCACCGCCGCGCAGCTTCTGCTGACGCTCGACGACACCGAGGACCGCCGCCGCTACCTCAACGCGCGCGCGACACTGAACACGCTGCTGAACCTCGGCTGCATCCCGGTGATCAACGAGAACGACACCGTGGCAACCACGGAGATCCGCTTCGGCGACAACGACCGCCTGGCCGCGCGCGTCGCCGAGATGACGCAGGCCGATCAGCTCGTGCTGCTGTCCGACATCGACGGCCTCTACACCGCCGATCCACGTCGCGACGCCGCCGCTGCGCACATCCCGCTGGTGCCGGCCGTCACACCGGACATCGAAGCGATGGGAGGCGAGCCGCCGCCCGGCTATTCATCCGGCGGCATGCGCACCAAGCTTGCGGCAGCGCGCATTGCGACACAGGCAGGCTGTGCGATGGCGATCGCCTACGGCCATACCGAGCATCCGCTCGCGGCACTGGAAAACGGCGCGCGCTGCACGTGGTTCCTCGCTTCACCGGAAGGACGTTCGGCGCGCAAACGCTGGATCGCCGGCGCGCTCGCACCACTCGGTGCATTGGTGGTGGATGCCGGCGCGGCGCGCGCTCTCGCCGCCGGACGTTCGCTGCTGCCCGCCGGCGTGCGTGCCGTCGAAGGCACATTCGAACGTGGCGATCCGGTGGTGGTGCGAGGCCCGGACGGTCAGGCACTGGCGCGCGGGCTTTCAGCTTACGCCAACGCCGACGCCGAACGCATTGCCGGTCATCGCTCGGACGAGATCGAAGCCATACTGGGCTGGCGTGGTCGCGATGAGATCATCCACCGCGACGACCTCGTACTGCTGTGAGCCATCACCTTTCACCAGTCATTGCGAGCGACCTGTCATTGCGAGCGGCGCAGCGACGCAGCAATGATACAGCCGGCCTCTGGAAAACCTGGGCTTGACACGGCAGTATCCTCGCTGAGGCATACGTCCATGCATATAGAGTCAGA
>DATKFJ010000412.1:0-16504 GCA_035511435.1 Acetobacteraceae bacterium
GCGTTTGCCGGCAAGCTGCGCCGGGAAGGCGTGCTGGTGTCCACGTCGGGGAAATACCGCGGGCGTGCCTGCCTGCACCTGGACGTCACCGCGGCGCAGGTGGACGACGCATTGTCGGTGATGCGGCAGGTGGTCAACGCCTGACAACGGCGCTGGTCCGCGCGGCAGGTGGCCGCGCGGACGCACTGGCGCACGACGCACTGGCGCACGACGCACTGGCGCACGACGTACTGGCGCACTGCCGCACGACGCGCTGGCGGCCCAAGTTCAGTCGGGTTCCTTGGTTCACCGCCAGCGTCGTGCGGCAGGATCAGCGTGTAGTATTCGCCGGCGGGTTGGCGTTGTTCGATTGGCTCATGGCGTGGGATTGAGCGTTGTCGTTCGGCTGCTGAGTGTTGTCAGTCGCCTGGTCGTTGGCCGGCTGATTGCTGTTCGGCGAAGTGGCATTGCTGCCGTAGTTCTGGTTGTTGTTGCCCAGGTTGAGCGAGGCGAGCGTGTCCGAATCCAGTTGACCGGTCGCAGTCAGATTGTGCTGCTGCTGGTAGATGTGCACAGCAGCCTCCGTGGCAGGACCCCAGACGCCGTCAACCCGCGCCTTGTACATGCCATCCTGCTGTAGCGCCTGCTGCACCTGCCGGATGGTATCCTGCGACATCGGAGCCACCTGCGGTGCCATGGGGGCCGGCTGGGCCGACGCGTAGCTCTGGCTGGGATTGCCGGCGGCGCTGCTCGCCTGGTGGTTGCCGCCGCCGAACATGGAACAGGCGGGCAGCACTGCGACGCTCGACAGGGCCAGCAGGGTGGCGAGATTACGGGCCTTGAACATGAAATTCTCCTTTGGAAATAGGAACAGACGCCCGCTCGAATCCTGAAGGGACCGGGTGGGATGGCCAGTCACATTCCACAACTGACGCAATCGCCTTCCGGTTGCAGCGGGAACAGTATCGTGAAGCCGACCGGCTAGCCCGCTTGGGCAGTCTCGCCTTCGACGTGTGCATGCGACCGATCCGCGAGCACCAGACCCAGCCACGCGGCGCGGCGTTCACTTGCCTGGGCAGCCAGTGTGCCCATCGTCAAGGCGGCCCGCGCTCCTTCGGCCAGTCGTCGGCGCAGCGTCACATCGCGCACCAGGCGGGACAGCGCGGCAAACCACGCACCCTCATCGTCCGGCAACAACATGCCGCCCGGCCCGTCCGCCAGCGTGCCGCGATACGCCGCACAATCCGATGCCAGCACCGGCAAGCCGAGAGCCGCATAATCCAATGTCTTGATCGACGATTTGCAGCCGTTGAACGGCGTGTCGGCAAGCGGCGCGATGCCGATGTCCCAATGCTGCTGCGTTATCCAGTTGACGAAGCCGGGGTATGACGACGTTGCGTGAGCCGTCATGCCGACACGGTTGACCCACGATGGCAGGTCCACCCGGGTACTGACACCCAGCATATCGATGGAGACGTGTTCGGCGAACACTTCCTTCACCCGCTCCAGCGCTGGCTCGACGATCGCGAAATCCGCATCGTGCGTTGCGGTGCCCATGAACAGGATGCGTACCGGCCCTTGGCGAGGCGGCGACGGTGGCGGCCACGCGGCCCAGAGACGCTCATCCAGTCCGTTCGGCACGACGCGCACATCATCGCGCAGATCGGCCAGGGTCTCGGCGAGCGCCGGTGTGGAAACCCAAACCGCGCCGGCGCCGCGGATCAGGCGAGAGATCGTCCGCGCACGCGGGCGCAGCAGCTTCGCGTCCGGATGGTCGCGCGGGATATGCCGCAGATCGTCATCCAGATCATACAGCAGCGGGATATCATGATCGCGGCAGTGGCGGATCAGCGCATCAGCCGCATCGACGTCGGGTACAGCGTAGCGCTGTGTCACGATGATGTCGGCACGATAGGACAATGCGGCGTCGGCATCGGCCAGCACGATGTCCCAAGTTCCCCCGATCGCCGGATGATCGAGCGGTTGCAGCAGCCGGATGTATGCACAGGGCGTCAGTGCGCCACCGGGGAAGTGTTCCGCGATGACGACGATGCTGATGCGTCCATTGCGACGCAGATCGATCAGCTCGCCGGCGGCACGGACGGCAGGCGGCCGCAAATAGTGTTCGCGATAGAAGTCCGGCACCATCGGGCGCGGTGTGCCAGCGATCGGCTTGCGTTGCCGCATCAGTTCGCCGCGCACCGTGTCGAACGTTGCGAGCCAGTCGTCGGCTGATGCTTGCGGATCGACCAGCCAGGTGAGCGGTCGTCCCTCCAGGCGTTCGGAAAATGCACCGAGGCGCGTGGCAACGATTGGCAGGCCGGCGTCGATCGCCGCAGTGAGGGTGTAGCTGTAGGTCTCAGGCCATTGCGCCGGAAACCACACGACATGCGGCTTCACCTTGGCAAGCAGTGCCGGCAATTCGGCCTCATGGTACTCGCCGGTGGCCTCGATGCGATCTGCAATCGATTCGGGCAAGCCCTGTTCGACGTAGCCGATAAGGTGGATCGACAACTCGGTTGGGGCGGCGGCCGATGCGACGGTCATCACCGTCAATGCGCCCTTCTGGTAGGCCAGCACGCCGATTACCGCGACACGCATCCTGCCGCGCCTGCTCAGTGCAGGGGGCGACAGCGGCCACGACCCGGCGGCGACTGTTTCATGCGGCACCACGATGGCCCGTCGATCGAGCCCATAGCGCGCCAGGCGATCGCGCACGTCCCCGCTCGGACAGATCACGCGGTCGGCTTCCAGGAACTGCCAGGCATTGCCGCGCCGCCACGACACGATATCGCGCGAGCCGTGGCTCGAACGATCGGCGATGCATGCATTGCATCCCGCGAGCGGCGGCTCTCCGCAATAGGCACCCTGCATCCAGGGCAGCAGATTCACCTGCGGGCAGATCGCGAAATAATCGTGCACCGTCACGTCGAACGGTACGCCGAGGCGGTGCAGCAGCGCGCGCACATCGACATCCATGCTCATCAGATGATGGATATGTGCGCGGGTCACGCCGGCCGATTGCAGCACCAGCGAAAGATCCCGCAGCCTCTCGGCCGGCAACGCCAGCTCGGGATGGCCAGGCAGCGCCGGAACAGAGAGTGCCGCGCCGCGCGCGGTGGATTCAAGCAGCAGCACATTGGCTTCGTCGGCGATGCGCTCGACCAGATCGTCGATGTGCCGTCGCACGCCGCCGCCCAGGTCGTGTGTCAGCATCAGGATGGTCGGCCGCCCGGATCGTCGGAACAGCTCGATGGTAATGGCGAAGCGATACGGTCCGGCAACGTCGAGTTTTACATGCTGCGCGACAAGGCGCGCGTAGTGCGGGTAGCGCTCTGCCAGAACATCCATGCCTTGCTGCGTGGCAGCTTCGGTCGCGGCGCCGAAACTCACCGAGCCTTCATGGTAGACAAAGGTGTCGCAGGCGAGCAGGTGGCGCCAGCCTCGCGCACTGGCACGCAGACAGAAATCGTTCTCTTCACCGTAGCCACGGCCGAAGGCATCCACGTCGAACAGGCCTACGTCACCCAGGGCCGCGCGGCGGATATACATGCAGAACCCGACCGTGGTCGGCAATTCCACATTGCGCCCGCCGTTCGCCGACCGACATGCCGCATCCAGATCGGCCACCGTCAGCCCGAACGCGGGCGGACTGCCTTCGATGCTTGGATAGCTGCAGATCGTTGCGTTGTTGGAAAACGGCGAGACGGAGGCCACGCGCGGCGTCCCATAGGCGTGGCCGGCCAGCCTGGCGAGCCACCCAGTCGGCACCTCGGTATCGCTGTTCAGCAAAACCACATCATTCGTGCCGGCTGCCTCGATACCGATATTCACCGAGGCGACAAACCCCTGGTTGCGCCGGTTGCGCACCAATTCGATGCGCCCGGCGGCGGCCTGCCGATCAAGCCATGCCGACAGTTTCGGTTCCGGCGAATGATCGTCCACCACGATCACGCGGCCTGGCGGTCGATCCGCATCGGCAAGCACGGATGCGATGCAGAATTGTGTCTGCCTCAAGCCGCGATACGTCGGGATGACCACATCCACCACGACATCACGTGGCGTTGCCGGAGGCTCGCCATCACTCGGCAAATAATAACCGATCGCGATAGGCTTCTCGGTCAGCCAGCCGCGAGCGATGCCGAACTGCAGATGGTAGAGCAGCGGATTGGCTGCCGCTTCAGGATGCTGGTCAACGTAATAGCTGGCATCGAAGCGCGGGTGCGGGTTGCGCAGTTCGGCTGCGCCCATTTGCAGATAATGCAGCAGCGGATGCTGTCCGGAATTCGCAACGTCAGGGTAGTGCGTGAGATACCAGGCGCTGTCGAAGAACCGGTTCGGATCGCGACCTTCGGCGGCGCCGTAATGCACGTAATGATGCATCGGCTCAGTCCCGGAAGCAGCCACGTCCGGGTAGCGCGACAGATACCAGTCCGGATCGAAGAAGCCGGCCAGCGCCTCGCCGAGATCGGCGACTGATGTCGCTTCTGGTAATTCAGGGGAAAGCGGCATTGCCGGTCGGTTCCTGTCCAGCCCATCGCGTCCGGCCGATGCGCCCGAGGTTTGCTGCTGCGCTGGGGGTCATCCAGCGCTTCCCGCAGAAAGCCGCCCGTGTCAAGGCGAAGCGTCGTGCGCGAAGCAGGCAAGGCGGCTCCGCACAGAGTTCATTCAGGACCACCGGAAGCCACTCGGAAAACCGGATGATCGCGCTTCGTGTGCAACGCCATTCCGTTCATGCTTCCTCGGCTCATGCTTCCTCGGCTCATGCTCCCTCGGTGCAGTGTTGTGCGCCTTCCTCGGTCGCTCGCAGTGTGGGACCTTCCTGTTGCCGGCGTAATACGGAACGCGCGTGCGGGCGGCCCTGGACAGGACACGTCAGGTGCGCTTTTGGAACTGGCTGGCCAACCAGCCGCGGCGAAGGGGGGACCATGGACAAGATCGCCGTCTGCGCGATTTTCAAGGACGAGTCGCCCTACCTTCTGGAATGGCTGGCGTTCCACAAGATGATCGGGGTGGACCTGTTCGTGCTGTACGACAACGGCAGCACCGATGGCGGTGGCGACCTGATCCGTCAATCGAGCTTCGCCAGAAATGTGACCCTGATCGACTGGTCCGATCGGCCGGGGCAGATTTCGGCTTATCGCCACTTCCATGCGAACTATGCGAAGGCTTTCACCTGGGCCGCGTTCATTGACCTGGACGAGTTCATCATGCCGGTCAGCGGCGGCTCGATCCGCGATATCCTGCTGCGAAAGGCTTACGAGTCATATTCCGCTATCGTGCTGAACTGGCTGATCTTCGGTCCGTCGGGTCACACGAAGCGGCCCGGCGGGCTGGTGATCGAGAACTTCACATGGCGGATACCAGATGATGCCGAAGCCAACCGGCATGTGAAATCCCTGGTACGGACGAAGGATCTGGTCAGCATCGGCAGCACGCCGCACATCTTCGATTGCAGTGGACCGACCTGCAACACCCGCGGCGAAGCGGTGATGTCGTACGCCATGCAGCCCACGGTCTGTCACGACATGATGGTGATCAACCACTATTTCACCAAGTCGGTGGAGGAATGGAGCCTCAAGCGCCGACGTGGCCGTGGCGATTCGCTCGACCCTTACGGCGACCGAATTTTTTCCGACGTTCAGCAGCAATCCACGGTGCGGGATACCCGCGCCCTGCGGTTCCTCCCGCGTCTGCGGGCGCTGTTGAGCCCCTGATCGACGGTTCAGGCGGGACGCAGCGCCTGGGCTATTTCGCCGCGAAACTGGTTGAGTTCGGTGTCGTCGCGCCAAGGCATGCGGTAGGTCTCTTCGAACAGCAGCTCCCGGCAGAGCATCTCGTTGCGTTCACGGTCGGCCGGATTGGAAAAACTGATGGGGTTGGTCACTGCGATATTACTGGTCAACAGCTTATAGATCGGCATGACCTCGCCATCGATATCCTCGAAACTGCCGCCGTAACCGACCCGAACCAGGCGGCGCGAATGCTCGACGTGCTCGAAGCCGTAGCCGCGGAAGCGCGAATCGAAATAGCCGCCATGGACCAACGCGCTGCGCGAGAATCCGCTGCACTGAGCAGTAATGTCCTTGCTGAGGATCGGGTCGTCCAGCGTACCGGCGCCCTTCAGGAAGCTGTTGCGGAACCACTCGCCGGCGAGGTTGACATGGCCCCAGCGCTGGGCAGCCAGCACCCACTCCTGTTCCCAGCCGTCCTTGGTGGGGAATGAGTCGTCTTCCAGCAGAATGACCACGTCGCATTGCATCATGTTGCCGAGTAGGAACAGCGCGCGGTTCTTGTTCCAGGCGATACCCATGTTCTGTCCGGTCACCAGAGTGATCTGCTGCGAGCGCACCGCATCCGCGGTTCCGTCGTCCGACCCATCGTCAGCCACAGCCAGGACGCAAGGCGATTGCGTATGGGCCCGCACGCGGGCCAGCGTCTCCAGCAGCACATCCTTGCGGTTGCAGGTGATGATACCGATACCGACACGGATCGCCATGCGCGTCCTTCATTTGTCCGGGGCCATTAGTCCGGAGCCGCAGTTCTATCGCAGGTTCAGCTCGGCTGGAATTCCGCCGCCTCGACCATCAGAACGAAAACATCGTCTCCGATGTGCCGCAACGAGCCACGATCCAGGACACGCGTGCGCTGCACATCGTCGCGCGTGTGCGTGACAACCCCCTCACCCGCCGGCGAGCACCATCAGCACAGCGCCGGCCACCATTATCGGCAACGGATGCAGATCTGTGAACGCCAGCAGCAGTGTCGTCACGGCCGTCACTGCATAGGCCGGCAGGCTGTGTTCAGTGCCGTGGACCAGCGCAAGGCCGCTTGCGAGCGTCAGCCCGACCCCGATCGGCGCCAGCGCGCGCTCGGCGATCTGCCGCCAGGCTGCCTGCGCGGCGCCGTGCCACACGCGGGCCGCCAGGTACACCACCAGGGAAGAAGGTGCGAACATCGCAACAAATGCGACCAGCGCGCCGGCGATCCCGGCCGCCTTCTGACCGACCAGAACGACGATCAGGGACCCCGGGCCCGGCGCCGCGCGCGAAATCGCGAACATGTCGAGGAACTCGCGCGCGGTCAGCCAATGGTGCACGTCGACCGAGGCACGCTGGATGTCCGGCAGCACGCCGGTGCCACCGCCGAAGGCCAACAACGACAGCATGGCGAACAACCCGGCGAGCTGCAGCAAGATCGCGATCATCGTCGATACCCTGCCCAGGAAATCAGCAGACTGAGCGGGATCATCACCAGCAGTGCCGCGAACAGCGGGACGCGCAGGATGCCGATGCCGACGGTTATTGCCGCGGCGATCAGGGCGGGCGCCACGCGGCGAATGTTGCGGCGTGCAAGGCGGATGCCGGTTGCAAGGTTGAGGCCGATTGCCGCTGCTCCCGCTCCGGCCAGCGCGGCACCGAGCCAGCCGCCACCGGGCATGCCGCGTGTGGCGAGATAGAGCATGCCGGCGACCAGCACGATCAGCAGCGGCAACAGCATCATGCCGGCGAGCGTGGCCAGTGCGCCGGGCCCGCCGCGGAGTTGCGTGCCGATGAACACGGCGAGGTTCACATTCGTGGCACCCGGCACGATGTTGCATAGGGCGAAGCCGGAGATGAACTGTTGATCGTCCAGCCAGGCGCGCTTCTGCACCACTTCCCGGCGGATCCAGCCGGCGAGGCCGCCGCCGAAACTCATGGCGCCGATGATGAGAAAGCCGACAAACAAGGCAGCGAGGCTGGGCCGGGTCTGGGCTTTCGGGCGGACGGGCTCGATGGAATCGGGACTTGCCATCCGGTCATTCAACCGCGTCCGGTGTAAGGTCGATAGCCGGTAATTCAGGAGGCATCTGTCATGGACTATCGAAACCTGGGGCGAAGCGGGTTGCGGGTCTCGCCGCTGTGTCTGGGCAGCATGATGTTTGGCGGCGCCACGGATGAGGCGACGGCTGCGCGCATCGTGGCGCGGGCGCGCGAGCAAGGGGTCAACTTCATCGACACGGCGGATGGCTACAATGCCGGCCGGTCGGAAGAGATCGTCGGGCGCGCGATCAAGTCGCAACGGTCGTGGTGGGTACTGGCGACCAAATGCGCCAACAGGACCGGTGACGGTCCAAATGCGCGGGGCGTCTCACGCCGGCACGTGTTCGACGCGGTCGACGGCAGCCTGCGCCGACTGGGCGTCGAGGTGATCGACCTGCTGTATCTGCACAAGGAGGATCACGCGACGCCGCTCGCCGAGACGGTTCGAGCACTGGCCGATCTGATCCGGGCTGGAAAAATCCGCTACTTCGGCGTGTCGAACTATCGGTCGTGGCGTGTGGCGGAGATCTGCCGGCTGTGCGACGGGGCGGGCATCGACCGGCCAATCGCCAGCCAGCCGCTGTACAACGCACTCAATCGCGAGGCGGAAGTGGAGCACCTGCCGGCCTGCGGGTATTTCGGACTGGGGGTGGTGCCGTACAGCCCGCTGGCCCGCGGTGTGCTGACCGGCAAATATGCGCCGAATGTCGTGCCCGATCCCGCCAGCCGCGCCGGGCGGCGCGATCGGCGCATGATGGAATCCGAATGGCGTCCGGAGAGTCTGGCGATCGCCCAGGAGATCGCGGCACATACGCGCGAACGTGGCGTTGCGCCGGCGGCATTCGCCATGGCCTGGGTGTTGAACAACCGGTTGGTCACCGCGGCTGTGGCGGGGCCTCGCACGGAGGAGCAGTGGGGCGCATACGGCGAAGCGCTGGGACTTCGTCTGACCGCGGAGGACGAGGCACTCGTGGACCGGCTGGTCTCGCCCGGACATCCGTCGACGCCGGGCTACAGCGACCCGCAATATCCGATCGAGGGACGGGTGCCACGGTGACCGGCTGGATGTAGTCCATCCCCCCGGTGTCACGCACGAACTCCGCATGGTGGTCGTACAGCCTCACGCGACGCGCAACCCACTGCCACAAGGGGAAAGCCAGGCTCTGCTGCCCGGTCGCACCGCGCCATGGCGATCGTCCCCCGCCTGCATTCATCGCGGGTCAGCGCCGCGCGGCCACCCGCTGAACGGCACGCAGCCGCCGCATCTCGAAGAACTGCCAGATCAGCAGGATCGGCACGCCTACCGCAATATCCCGTCCACGGCGGACCAGGGACACGCCCAGTGACAGTTCCGGCGGCACGCCGAAGATGGCGCCGAGCCCGGCGTAGCCCGCCTCCTGCACACCGGCAGTGACCGGCACCAGGAAGGCAACTGCCGCGGCGGCGCTCAGCAATGCCTCGATGGCCAGCGCATCGTCGAAATCGATCGGCACGCCGACAGCGCGATAGGTGATCCAGCCGGCGACGCCGGTGCCGAGCCACCCCATCAGGTGGCCCATGAAGCCGAGCGCCAGGCGCCCGGTGTGGCCGTAGATCAGCGACAACTCGGCTTGCAGGACTTCCATGCGGCCGTGCGCATCGTCGAACCAGTTGCCGGCAATCCGACGCCCCAGTCTGGCAAACAGCGGCGCGGCGCCCTGCTGGAGCCAGATCAGCACGACGCCGGCCATCACCGCCAACCCCAGCCCGACCTCCAGCGGCACCGCCAGCGATGAATTCGGCGCGTGCGCCAGCAGGATGCCGAGGCCGATGCCGGTAAAGGCAAGCTGTGCGAGGAACTCCGCGGTGACGTCCACCACGGTGGATGCGGTGGCGAGCGACCAGGAGACACCGTGCAACGTGGCGGCCCGGGCACCGAACACGAAGCCGCCCACCTGGGAGAATGGCAGGCAGTTGGCGGAGCAGTCGCGCACCATGCGGCCCCAGACGAATACCCAGGGGCGACGGGCCTCGCGCGGCGGGATGATCGCATCCCAGGCCAGCCCCAGCACCGCGAACAGCGCGAGCTGCCAACCGATGATGACCGCGAAGTCGCCCCAGCCGACGCGCTGCACGCCGGCGATCACTCGGCCAAAGCCGAACCAGCCGATCAGCAAGGTGGCAAGCAAAAGGCCCGCGAGGGCGAGCAGGATCGAGAGCTTCTTCAACGCGGGACCTTCCTGCTGGCCGAGGTGGCGGGCGGCCGGCTCTACACCAAATCCGCCGCCCCGGGCTATACATCGCCGTTGGGACCCAGGGCGATACATCGCCGTCGGGCGGGAGGATTGCAGCGGTGACAGGAAACGGACCGACCTTGCTGACCGGTGCGACCGGCTTCGTGGGGTCCGCGGTGGCACGGGTGCTGGCGGCCCGCGGCCACCAGCTGCGCCTGCTGGTCCGTCCCACCAGCGACCGGCGGAATCTGGCGGGTATCGATGCCGAACTGGCACTGGGCGACATCACCGACTCCGCTTCGCTGGCGCGCGCCGCTTCGGGCTGTCGCTATGTGATGCACGTGGCGGCGGACTATCGCTTCTGGGTCCCCGATCCCGACGCAATGCTGCGCGCCAATGTGGAAGGCACTGTCGCCGTGATGCGGGCGGCGCAGGCGGCGGGGGTTGAGCGGATTGTGCATTGCAGCTCGATCGCAGCACTCGGACGCACCGACGATGGCACGCCGGCCGACGAAACCACGCCCACCATCGAGGCGGATTTTATCGGCACCTACAAACGGTCCAAGTTTCTCGCCGAACGCGCGGTGATGGACCTGGTGCGCCACGAGGCGCTGCCGGCGGTGGTGGTCAACCCCGCCGCACCGGTCGGGCCACGCGACATCAAGCCGACGCCGACCGGCAAGATGATCCGCGACGCAGCGGCCGGGCGGGTGCCGGCTTACATCGATACCGGGCTCAACATCGTGCACGTCGATGATGTGGCGGAGGGACACGTGCTGGCGCTGGAGCGCGGGCGCATCGGCGAGCGCTACATCCTGGGCGGCGAGAACCTGCTGCTGAAGGACTTGCTGGCTCTGGTCGCCGACGTGGTCGGACGCAAGCCGCCGGCGATCGAACTGCCCGAGGCGGTGGTGTGGCCGGCCGCACTGTTCATGGAGGGTCTGGCGCGGCTGACCGGCATTCCACCGATGATGACGCGCGATCATCTGAAGATGGCGCGCAAGAAGATGTTCTTCTCATCGGCCAAGGCAATTGCCGAACTCGGCTTTGCGCCGCGTCCGGTGCGCCAGGCGATCGAGGACGCGGTCGCCTGGTTCCGCGCCAACGGCATGCTGAAAACGTGAGGCGTTCTTGTTGGCAGCAGCCTTGTTAGCAGCGGTGCCCCCAGGCGGCGGAATGCGCGCATGAACACTCTTGCGGTTCTGTCGCTGCTGATCTGGCTGTATCTGCTGCTCGCGCACGGACGGTTCTGGCATTCCGGTCCCGAACTGACCGCCGCGCGTCCCGTTGCCCCGCCGCCTGTCACCGTGATCGTTCCAGCGCGCGACGAAGCACCGCTGATAGCCCAATCGTTGCGTTCGCTGTTGGCGCAGGACTACGCCGGGTCGCTGCGCTTCATCCTGGTGAACGATGGCAGCACCGACGCCACCGGCTCGATCGCCCGCAGCATCGCCGATCCTCGGCTTACGGTCGTGGAGGGGCAGCCCCGACCAACCGGTTGGAGCGGCAAGCTGTGGGCAGTGGCGCAGGGGCTCGACGCAGCCGACGCGACCGATTTCGTGCTGTTGACCGACGCCGACATCGTGCATGACCGACGCCATATCGCTACACTTGTGGCACACGGCGAACGCAGCGGCTGCGATCTCGTCTCCGAAATGGTGGCGCTCAATTGTGCAAGCCGAGCCGAACACGCGCTGGTGCCGTCGTTCGTGTTCTTTTTCCAATTGCTGTACCCGTTCGACTGGGTGAATGATCCGCTGCGCGCCACCGCGGCGGCGGCAGGCGGCACCATCCTGATCCGCATGCGCGCATTGCGGCGGATCGGCGGCGTTCAGTCGGTGCGGGACGCGCTGATCGACGATGTGGCGTTGGCTGGCGTGGTGAAGCGAGGCGGGCGGATCTGGCTGGGGCATTCAGGCCTTGCGCGTTCGATGCGCAGTTACCCGGCGGCGATCGATATCTGGCGGATGGTGTCGCGCACGGCGTACGTGCAGTTGCGCCGCTCGCCGCTGCTGCTGCTTGCGACAACCATGGCGATGATCCTGACATTTCTGGTGCCGCCCTATGCCGCGCTGCTAGGTCATGGCGTTGCGCGTTGGTGCGGCTGGCTCGCCTGGGGTGCAATGGCGGCTGCGTATCAACCAACCTTGCACCGGTTCGACCGATCCGTCCTTTGGGCGCCGTTGCTGCCGGCGGTAGCAGCATTTTATCTGGCGGCGACAATCAACTCGGCGGTGAACCACCATTTCGGGCGCGGCGTCGCATGGAAGGGACGCGCGTACCAGGGTGTTGGCGTATGAGCGGCGTCGCGACCGTGGAGAATTGGTCCGGCAAGGATCGTGGCGACGAGAATTTTCCTGTCGGCTCGCTGTTGATCCGCCGCGATCTGCGCGCGCACGTGCACGCGTTCTATGCGTTCGCCCGCAATGCCGACGACATTGCTGATTCCGCCGTGCTATCGGCGGAGGACAAGATCACTCGGCTCGATGGGATGGAGGATGTACTGCTGGGTCGACACGATGCCGGATCGCCCAGCGCCACGCGTCTGCGCTCCAGCCTGGCCGAAACAGGGGTGACGCCGCGACATGCGACGGACCTGCTGATCGCGTTCCGCCGCGATGCGACCAAGCGCCGCTACGCGGACTGGGACGAATTGCTCGACTATTGCCGGTATTCGGCGATGCCGGTGGGACGGCACGTGCTCGACCTGCACGGCGAGGATCGCGCGACCTACCGCCCGTCGGATGCACTGTGTACGTCGCTTCAGGTGCTGAACCATTTGCAGGATTGCAAGAAGGATCTGGCCGAGTTGGACCGCTGCTACCTGCCGACGGATCTGTTGGAGGAATATGGTGCGTCGGTTGACGACCTGCGCGGCACGTCGTCGACACCCGGATTGCGACGCGTACTCGATGCATTGCTAGGACGGGCGGACGCGCTGAACGTCACCGCGGCCGACCTGCCGCGTCTCACGCGCAGTCGGCGGCTGCGCCTGGAAACCGCTGTGATCGTGGGGCTCGCACAGCGCCTGACGCGCCGATTGCGGCACGGCGATCCGGTCGCGCGACGGGTGAAACCAACGAGGGGCGATGCGGTGGCCAGCATGCTGGCAGCGTTGCGGTATCTGCCGTGATGCCACGAATGCCGACCATCCTGCAGCATGGCACCTTGGTCGCCACGACATCGTCATGCCGACGCAAGTGGGCATCCACGGTTTTCCTGCCAGTGATCAACAAATCCGTGGATGGCGCTTCGCCAACCGGGACCGGACGCGACATGCCGGAGAGCGAACTATATCGGCGCTTCCCATGCCCCCGCTGAACGCCGAACAATCCGACCTTGATTCGGTTACGGTGATCGTGCGCGCCGCCGGCACCTCGTTCTATCGTGGCATGCGCGTGCTGCCACCGGATCGACGACACGCGATGTACGCGATTTATGCGTTCTGCCGCATGGTGGACGACATCGCAGACGAAGAGGGGGAATTCTCCGACAAGCAGCCCCGGCTTGCTGCGTGGCGTGAACGGATCGTGGGACTCTACCGGAACCAATCCGACGGCGCCGTTACGCGTGTTCTGCTCGCAGCCGTCCAGCGCTTCGACCTCCGACGGGAGGATTTTCTGGCGGTGATCGATGGCATGCAGATGGACGCGGAAACCGCCATCGTGGCGCCCGATCTGGCGACGCTGGACCTATATTGCGACCGCGTCGCCGCCGCGGTCGGACGACTATCGGTGCGTGCCTTCGGCGACGCCTCCCCTGCGGCCGATCGTGTGGCGTATTCGCTCGGCCGCGCGTTGCAACTGACCAACATCCTGCGCGACCTGACGGAGGATGCCGACCGGGGACGGCTCTACCTGCCGCGCGAATGGCTGGACGAAGCCGGCGTGCCACGGGATCCGCGTGCGGCGCTGATCGCGCCTGGACTGCCGGACGTTTGCAATCGTGTGGCAGCGCTGGCGCATGAGCATTTCCGCGCGGCGCACACCGCAATGCGGCAATGCGATGCGAAGGCGATGAGGCCGGCGCGGCTGATGGCCGCTACCTATGCCGCCATCCTGTCGCGGTTGGAGCGGCGCGGCTGGTCGCACCCCGGCCAGCGCGTCAGTCTGCCGGTTTGGCAGAAGCTATGGTTGGCGTTTCGCCACGGCGTGGCGTAGCGCCGCATGCCCTGGAGCAGTGCACTTGCGATGGCCCCGTGGGGGTCCCATGGCGGCCCCATGGGACCCCCATGGGACGCGCCCCGGACGAGGCGGGGACGCGGTTACCAACGCGCGGCGGCATGCTAGATTGCACGATCATGACGCCTCCCGCCGACTTCCCCCCGGCCCGTGCCGGATGACCGATCGTTGAGCGCATCCCACGTGCATGTCATCGGCGCCGGTCTGGCTGGCTTGTCCGCCGCGGTCGCGCTGAGCCAGGCTGGGCGGACCGTCACACTCCTGGAGGCCGGGCCGGCCTCCGGCGGGCGCTGCCGGTCGTATTTCGACCGCGAACTCGGGCTGCGCGTGGACAATGGCAACCATCTGCTGCTTTCGGGCAATCGTTCCGCGTTCAGCTATCTCGACATCATCGGTGCTCGGCCCACACTGGAACTCCCGGACCAACCGGCGTTCCCGTTCATGGACCTCAGCGACGGCCGGACCTGGACGCTGCGTCCGAACCTTGGCCGGATCCCCTGGTGGGTGGTGTTGCGAAAGCGCCGCGCGCCGGGTACGCATGCGACTGACCACCTCGCCCTCCGCCGGCTGTCCCGCATCACCAGCGACGCGACGGTCGCAGCCTCTTTACGCCGCGACACGTTCTATCGCCGCCTGATCGAACCGCTCGCCGTCGCAGTGCTGAACACCCCGCCGGACGTTGCGCTGGTGCGGTTGCTCGGCCAGGTGGTGCGGGAGACGCTGTTGCTCGGCGGCAACGCCTGCATTCCCGCCCTCCCGCGCGAGGGTCTGTCCGAAAGCCTGATCGATCCCGCCGTCAGATGGCTGCAGTCGCGGGGCTGCAAGGTGCTGTGCGGTCAGCGTGTGGTGTCGCTGAACTTCGCCGGCAGTCAGATCAGGACGCTGGACACCGCCAACGGTCCGATGCCGGCTGAAGCCGTGGTGCTGGCGGTGCCGCCCTGGGTGGCCACCGATCTGGTGCCGGAGCTTGCCGCGCCAACCGAATTCCAGGCGATCCTGAACATCCATTTCCGCGTTGAAGCGGATCCCGGGCCTCCCGGCTTTATCGGCCTGATCGGCGGCACGGCGGAATGGGTGTTTGCCAAGCGCGGCCACGTGTCCGTCACCATCAGCGCCGCCAACCGCATGGTGGACCAGAGTGCCGACGAGATCGCCGCGGCCGTCTGGCCTGACGTGCGAGCCGCTTTGCATCTGCAAGGGCGGATGCCTGCCTGGCGCGTGGTAAAGGAACGCCGCGCGACCTTTGCCGCGACCGCCGCGCAGGAGAATCTGCGACCGGGACCACGCACCGCCTTCTCCAACCTGTTCCTTGCGGGCGATTGGACCGCGACCGGATTGCCGGCCACCATTGAAGGTGCCATCAGGTCCGGCCGAACGGCGGCGGAGCTCCTGCTCGCCGCGTGAGCACGAGGCCATGCCCAACGAGACACTGCCGCCCGATACCGTGTCCGATCAGCGCCTGTCCGCGGCAGTCTCGCGCGCCGACGCGGCGCTGGCGCGGCGGCGGCACACCGATGGGCACTGGCTGTTCGAGCTGGAAGCCGATGCGACCATTCCCGCGGAATACGTATTGCTGGAGCACTTCCTCGATCGCATCGATCCGGTACTGGAGGCGAAGATCGGCAGCTACCTGCGCGGCATCCAGGGTGTACACGGCGGCTGGCCGCTGTTCCACGACGGCGCGTTCGATCTGTCGGCAAGCGTGAAGGCGTATTTTGCGCTGAAGGCTATCGGTGACGATCCGGATTGCCCGCACATGGCACGCGCGCGCGCAGCGATCCTCGCCGCAGGTGGCGCCGAACGGACCAACGTGTTCACCCGAGCGCAGCTTGCGCTGTTTGCACAGGTGCCTTGGCGTGCGGTGCCGGTGATGCCGATGGAGATCATGCATCTGCCGTTGTGGTTTCCATTCCATTTATCGAAAGTGTCGTACTGGTCGCGCACGGTGCTCGTGCCGCTACTGGTGCTGATGGCGATGCGTCCCGTTGCGCGCAATCCGCGTGGGATCGCGGTGGCCGAGTTGTTTTGCACGCCGCCGGAGTTGGTACGCGATTGGATTCGCGGGCCCTATCGGTCGGTGTGGGGTCGGTGCTTCAAAGCGCTCGATGCAGTGCTGCGCGTGCTGCAGCCTGCGTTTCCTCGGCCTTGGCGGCGCAGCGCGATTGCCAAGGCTGTGCGCTTCGTCACCGACCGGCTGAACGGCGACGACGGGCTTGGTGGCATCTATCCCGCCATCGCCAACAGCGTGATGATGTTTGATACTCTCGGCTACCCGCCCGGGCATCCGCATGCCGCGATCGCGTGGCGCGCCGTTCATAAGCTGTTGGTG
>DATKFJ010000413.1:0-12271 GCA_035511435.1 Acetobacteraceae bacterium
GTTGAACTGTTTGCCGCAGTTCGCGCACCGGTACCGGCGGTAGCCTTGCGCAGTCCGCTCAGGCCGCTCGCTGATAGTCGCCGATCCACATACCGAGCACCGCATTCCATTCCAATCCCCACAATGAGCAGGCAGCGTGCCCCATCCACCCGATGGCGCGAAGGCTGACAGAACCGGCTGAACGACCTGATCCGCCATCCCGGCATCGTCGATGCGGCGGAAGACCTGATCGGTCCGAATATCCTGTGTTGGGGAACCAGTTTCTTCATCAAGGAAGCGCGCAACCCGAGCTACGTCTCCTGGCACCAGGATAGCACATACTGGGGGCTAGAGCCGGCCGATATCGTCACCGCCTGGGTCGCGATTTCGGAAAGCACGTTCGAGAATGGCGCCATGCGGGTGATTCCGGGAACGCACAAAGGCGAGCAGATGGGGCATCGCGACACCTTCGCGTCCAATAATTTGCTGAGCCGCGGCCAGGAGGCCGCAGTCGATGTGGACGGGTCCGCGGCCGTGGATCTTGTGTTGCAACCGGGCGAGATGTCGCTGCACCACGTGCGGCTGATTCATGGCAGCGAACCCAATCCATCCCCGCGGCGCCGGATCGGCTTCGCGATTCGATACCTGCCGACCCACGTCCGCCAAACGGTCGGCGATCGTGATTTTGCGACGCTGGTGCACGGTGTGGACACCTACCACAATTTCGAGGTCGAGCAGCGTCCGGAGACGGATATGTCCGATGCCGCGCGTGCGTTCCATGCGCGCGTGACCGGCGCACAGACGCAGGTGTTGATGCGCGATACCGGCCGGACAATGTAGATGTAAAGTACATCCTTTCGGACGACGTAGATGCAAGGCGCGTCCTGCCGGATGATGTAACCGCAAAAACCGCCACTCGGGATGCAAAGACCATGAAGCTGTTTGGCACCGTGCCGCGCCCGATCATCGCATGCCCAATCGCCGTATGATTGACGGAGCGCCCGTCGTGTGACTGTCTAATCGCAGGAATGGGCCGTGGCTGACGAATACCCCGTGCCCGACGCAACATGGTCCGGCGCAAACCAGTCCGGCCCAGGATAGTGTGGAGGAAATTGGCCGTGCTCAACCAGACGCAGATCGACGAGTACAACCGCGTCGGAGCGATTGTCGTACCCGACGTGCTGACGCAGGACGAGGTTCGGCGGTTGCGCCGCGTGACGGACGAGTTCGTCGAGAAGGCCCGGGCAGTTGCGCAGCACAACGAGATCTATGACCTGGAGGATACCCACACGCCGCAACAGCCGCGCGTGCGGCGGATCAAGTCACCACACCTGCACCATCCGGCGTACGGCGACCTTGTGCGTCATGCGAAGATCATCGAAGTGCTGCAAGCGCTTTGGGGCCCAGACGTTCGGTTCGATACCGCAAAACTCAATTTGAAGTCAGCCGGCTATGGCGCCGCGGTGGAGTGGCACCAGGATTGGGCATTCTATCCGCACACCAACGACGACCTGGCCGCTGTCGGCATCATGATGGATGACATGGAGCTTGCGAATGGGCCGCTCATGATCATTCCCGGCAGCCACAAGGGACCGATATTCGATCATCACACTGACGGTAGATTTTGTGGCGCGATGGACCCGGCCACACGCGAGATCGACTACGCCAAGGCAATTCCACTGACCGGCGCGGCCGGGTCGATCACCGTCCACCATGTTCGCGCCGTGCATGGTTCGGCGCCCAACACGTCGAACAAGGAGCGGCGGCTGCTGTTGCTGCAATATCGCGCTGCTGACGCATGGCCGCTGCTGGGCTTCCCCGCCGGGGTGGAGGCGTACGACAAGCTCATGGTTGCCGGTGTGCCGACCATCCAGCCGCGGCTTGAACCGATACCGGTTCGACTGCCGCTGCCACCGGCGGATCTGCAGGGGTCCATTTACGAGAACCAGAAGGGTCTCAAGCGGCGCTTCTTCGAAATACCCGAAGGTGCTCGCCAGCCGGAACTCCAGCCGGCAAAGTGAACGACACGGGCCGGCCTGAACCGACCCACGAAGGGAGATCACCAAAATGCAGCAGGCGGCAACCGCCGGGGCGCGTACAACCCGCTGGGAGGCGATTGGCGCCAGTACCATTGGCACCGTCGTCGAATGGTACGATTTCTACCTTTACGGCACTGCCGCGGCACTCGTGCTGAACAAGGTGTTCTTCCCCAATTATGATCCGCTAGTGGGGATACTTGCGTCATATGCGACGTTCGCCGTGGGCTATCTTGTGCGTCCATTTGGCGGCGTGCTGTTCGGCCATTTCGGCGACAAGTACGGCCGCAAACCTGTGCTGATCGCGACGTTGCTGCTGATGGGATTCGGCACCGCGGCGATCGGCCTGTTGCCGACTTACGGCGCGATCGGCATCGCGGCGCCGATCATGCTTCTGCTGCTGCGCATGCTGCAGGGGCTTGGCGCCGGTGCCGAGTATGCCGGCGCAATCCTGTTCGCCGCCGAGTACGGGTCTTCGCGGCGAGGTTTCTTCGCGAGCTGGCCACCATCTGCCACCGATCTTTCCATCGCCATCTCCGCCGGGGTTTTCTTCCTCTTCGCTCTGATGCCGGAGGATCAGTTCATCGCCTGGGGCTGGCGCGTGCCTTTCCTGCTGAGCCTTGTCGCGGTCGGGATCGGCTACTTCGTTCGGCGACGTATCCTCGAAACACCGGAATTCAGCGCCATAAAACACCAGGCGCGCATGACACGCGCGCCAGCTTGGGAGTTGATCACCCGACATCCCGGTCGCGTGCTGGTGGCGATGGGCGCCAACGTCGGGCCGTGCATCGGATATGTCTACACCGTCTATGCGCTGGGCTTCATGACCCGGCAGTTGGGCGTGCCGCAGACGACCGCGCTGACCGCGCTGGTGATCGCCGCGTTCTGCGGCAGCATTGCCTGCGTGCTCTACGGGCGACTTTCCGATGCGATCGGACGCCGGCCGATCATGATCACCGGCTCACTGTTCGGCGGCATGTTTGCTTTCCCGTTCTTCTGGTTGCTCGAGACGCGCAATCCGATCGCCATCGTGCTGGCGATGGTCTTTGGCTTCGCTGTCTGCCTGCGGTCGGTCTTCGGCGTGCAGCCGTCTTTCTATACGGAGCTGTTCGAGGTCCGGCTGCGCTACAGCGGCATCGCGCTGGCACGCGAGACGACCGGTGCGTTGATCGGCGGACCGTTGCCGCTTATCGCAACGGCGGCGGTGGCCGCGGTCGGCGGGGCGTGGTGGCCGGTGGCGGTGTTGATGGTGATATGCAATTGCGCCACGGTGGTCGCGGTGATGCTGGCGCCCGCGCCTGCGCAGGAGGCGAGCAGGTTGCCCATGGGGGCGGCTGCACCGCATATGCCTGTTGAGTAGGTGAGATGCCGACTGCCGGTGACGGGGGTGACGCCACCGCGACGGCATCTCCCACATCATTTTGGTACCGGGCTAACGACCGTCGGCTTCATGGTTCGCCGAACGGCAGGCCGTGATCAGCCGTGCTCCTGCTCGATCCGCTGCCATAGCGCGCGGATCATGTCGCGCATCTGCAGCGCCTCCTGCCAGCGGTCGGATAGCTCGTAGCCGTCGGCGCCTGTGATCGCATAGGTCGGCGGCCCGAGCTCGCACAGGAAGGTGAGCGTCGCATCCGGGTCGGCGCGCCAGCGCCACGACCGGATGCTGTACTCCCACCAGCCCATGAACAGCTCCACCCAGTCGCGGTGCTGCGGAAAGCCGAGTTGCACCTGGATCTGCTCACGACTGGCGACACGCCCGTGCAGGCCCCAGCTATGGTCGAGCACACGGTGAATCATTGTGTGGTTCTCGGGCGCGATCGGCCAGGCGAACTCGCGCCCCACCACGTAGTGCGACAAGTCCACGGTCAGCCGGAGGTCAGGGAAGCAATCCAGCAGGTGCAGCATGAAGAACAAGTCCGTGGTCATTCGATCGCGATGCGTTTCGATATGCACCGCGATACCTGCATCCTCAGCCAGGCGGCGCCATCCTTCGATGTACGGGATGCACTCGGCCAGCCGGTAGGGCCGCACGTCGGGTTGCAGGTTGACGTGGTCGGCGCCGAGTTCGCGCACCAGCGCCAGCACGGGAGTCAGTTCCTCGACGCTGCGCGGATAGCATTGCGCCTGCCAGCTCATGCCGTGCGCGCGCAGGAAGCCGGTAACCTGGCGCGCGTACTCGGCATCGACGAACCGCACGCCGGCACCGTCGAACCCAGCGTCGAGGATCATCGCCAGTTTCTCGGACAGCGACCACTCCATGCCGTCCGGCCGACGCCGCTCCATCGCCCACAGCGATTGATAGACCAGTAGCTTCTGCGGCATCTCCAGTTCCCTCGCCTGTCCATCCGCACGGTATCCCGATCCGGGAGACGACGCACGCAGCGGCTCGGCCACGCGCGGGAAACCTCCAGTAGGTGATTTCCGAGTCTGTCGCGGCGGCATGACCGATGCCACATGCCACGATAGTTCGTGACGACTGGACGACGATTTTTCACTGAACTCGTGCGCAGGTCACAGCCGGGCCCATTGCCCGAGTAGATTCCGAGTCTGGCCGGTCGGCTGACGATGTGACGTCGGCCGAGATCAGCGACCGAGCTGTCCAACGTGGTAATCGAGACGCGTCTCAACGTCACCTGGCTTGTGGAAGCCCTTATCCATGAGCGTCTTGATACGCGCCTGCGCGCCGGGCCGCGCGAGCGAGGCCATGAAGGCGTCCCATTCCGGCTGGATTTCGGAATCGGGTGGGAGATCAGCCTGGTTGGCGAGACGTTTGGTCGCTGCGATCGCTTGCTGGTCGAAGGACGCGATCCGCTCCGCCAGAGCATCGACGAAGCCGTCGAGTTCGCCATCTGGCAAGGCGCGATTGATATGGCCGTAGAGCTCGGCGACGTCGCCGCGGATGTCGTCCGCCCCGAGCAGCACTTCCAGCGCACGGCCGCGTCCCATGAGCCGGGGCAGCCGCGCCATAGGTCCGCCCCCCGGCACCAGGCCGCACCCGACTTCCCATTGTGAGAGGATAGCCTTCTCCCGGCTACCGAACCGCATGTCGCTGGCGAGTGCCAGTACGCTGCCGACCCCGGTTGCACGCCCGCGGATTTTGGCAATCGAAACGACGGGCGCGCGACTTAGCCGCGCCAATGCGTCTGGCAACTGCTGCAAACCGGTGGGCCCGAGCGGCAGGCTCAACGTGTCCTCGGGGTTGGTGAGGAAGTCATAATGGGTCAGGAAAAAACCGTCGATCGCGCTCTAGAAGACGACGACCTTCACGTCCTTGTCGGTTTCGAGGGCCGCGACGATCGCGTTCAGCGGCGCAATGTTCTGTGGACCAAAGATGTTCAGGGGGGTTATCAAAGGTGACGTGCCAATAGGCCGCGGAGCGGCGTTCGAGGTGGATCTGCTTGATGGATTCGCTATCGTACATCTGAATCCTCCGATGACCGAATCGGCCGGGCAATTTCCGGCGCGGCCGAGATAGCGCGGCCGGCGGAGAAACATCCATCAGACGAAGGTATCGCCGACACCTTCGTATCGGGGGACGCCCGTGAAACTACCGCTGGAGTCCCAGCTTTGCCGCGACGTTCACCAGAGCGGCGAAATATCCTGCAGTCATCTTCTGCATCACTCGACCGCGATGTTCGGGGAGCCGGCCAACATCACGCAGGCGTGGCCCAACTACACAGGTAGAAGCGCGGCAGCTCGTCCGGGAACGGCGTGAACTTCAGGTCCTTCGTGAACGCGTACTGCGTGACGGAGGTAAACATCGGTAGCCAATATGCCTGTTCCGTGATGCGCTGGATCGCGGCGTCGTAGTGCTTGATCCGCTCAGCAGGATCGATCACCAGGCCGCCCTGCATCACGTCCTCCATCACCTGCGGGTCGCGCGCGTAGTCGTTGCTGCCACCGCCGAAGAAATACGGCAGGATCGCCGAGACGTCGTTGACCGAGTAGCTACCCCAGGTGCCGAAATTGAGCGGCGTCTCGCCGGCCATCACCTTCGCCACCTCGGCACCCACCTGAAGTTGCTGGATGTCGGCGGTGATGCCGATTACCTTGAGGTAGTTCTGCACCGCTGATCCGAAGGACGACAGCATGTAGGTCACCAGCGTCGTAGAAAAGCCGTTCGGGAATCCGGCTTCCGTCATCAGTTGCTTGGCGAGCTTCGGATCGTAGGAGTACTCCACCGCGATCTTGTCGTTGCAGCCGAACTGCGTCGGGTAGCAAGGTGCGTTGATCGGGTGCGAGTCGCCCTGCATGAGATCGTGCGCGATGGCATTGCGGTCGATTGCGTGGCAGATCGCCTGCCGAACCTTCACGTTGGTCATCGGGTTCCCCTTGCCGCTGCGGCCCGCAGCGTCGAGCTGCACGTAACCAATCCGCATCGAGCCCGACCGGATTGCGGTCCTGCCAGGCAGATTCTTGAGATTTTCGAACTGATCCGGATTGTACTGCCAGATCCAGTTGGCCTGGCCGCTGATGAATGCGGTCAGCTCTCCTGCCGCATCCAGCACCTCATTGATCTTCATATACCTGATCGCGGGCCGGCCCTTCGGGCTGTCCTTGTAGTAGTCCTCGAACCGTTCGAACTCGATGCTGCTGGAACCGTTGACCGCGGTGATGCGATACGGCCCGGTGCCGATCGGCTTCTTCGAGTATGCCTCGCCGCCGACCTTCTCCCGATATGCCTTCGGGTAGATCGGCAGGGACATGGCGAAGTATTCCAGCGCTGCCGGAAACACCGACTTGAACTTCACCCGCACCTTCATATCGCCCAGCTTCTCCGCCCCGGCGATGAACGCGAAGTTGCTCGGCACCAAAACCTTCGGATCGTTCAGGATCGTCGTGAATGTGTAAACCACATCGTCGGCCGAGAACGGATCGCCGTTGTGAAACTTCACGCCGGGGCGCAGCGTGAAGTCCATCGTCTGTGCATCGGGCATCTCCCACGAGGTGGCGAGCGCCGGCACGATCTTGAAGTTTGTGGGATCGCGATAGACCAGCATGTCCCAGGCCTCGTGCGAGACGATCAGGCCGGTGCGCAGGCTGTTGCGGTACGGATCGACATCCGGAACCGCGTCGCGCCAGGTGATGCGCAGCGTGTCGTTCGATTTCTGTGCCTCCGCCGCATGACCGAGCATCGCGCCGGCCGCCACGGTGCCTAGGAACGTCCGACGCTTCATCGCAATCTCCATTGTACGGGCTCCATTGTAGGGGTGAGGGGAACCTTATTTGGGCACGAGATGACATTCTACCGCCTTGCGGGCCGGCGGATCGGTCTGGCACAGCGGGATCGCAACCGGGCAACGGGTGTGGAACCGGCAGCCCGGCGGAATATGCGCCGGATCGGGATAATCGTCACCGAGTGTCACGTCCGGCAGACCGAGCCCCGGTTCCGGCGTCAACACCGATGCCAGCAGCGCCTTTGTGTAAGGGTGGCGCGGCCGGCGGAAAACCGCATCCGCCTCATCATGTTCGACGATGCGGCCGAGATACATCACCGCCACCTGGTCCGCGACATGCTCGACGACCGCAAGATTGTGGCTGATGAACACCAGCGTCAGGTCGAACGCCGCGCGCAGGTCGGCGAGCAGGTTGAGGATCTGCGCCTGCACCGAGACATCGAGTGCGGAAGTCGGTTCGTCGCAGATCAGGATGCGCGGCTGCACGACCAGCGCGCGCGCAATCGCGACACGCTGGCGCTGACCGCCGGACAGTTGCGCCGGATAGCGCGCGGCGATGTCACCGCCCAGGCCAACCTGCGCCAGCATTGCGGCGACCCGCTCGCGTCGCTCCGACCATCCGACATCGCCGGCCGCTATCAGCGGCAGCGCAACGATGTCCTCCACCCGCCGCCGCGGGTTGAGCGAGCTCATGGGGTCCTGGAACACCGGCTGGATCAGCCGCGCCCGCTCCCGCCGGTCGATCGCGGTCAGCGAGCGGCCGTCGATCCGCACCGTGCCCGACGACGGCGGCAGCAGGCCCAGCATGATGCGCGCAAGCGTCGTTTTGCCGCAGCCCGACTCGCCGACAATCGCCAGCGCGCGCCCGCCATCCAACGACAGCGATATGTTGTCCACCGCCACGACCTGCCTCGGCGCAGCGATCGTTCCGCCAGTCTGCTCGAAAGTCCGGGAAAGCCCGATCGTTTCGATTGCAACCGTCATGGCGCCGCAACCGTCATACTGCGTCCTGCCGCCACAGCGTTTCGAGCCGGCAGCGATAGGTATGGCCCGCCGCCGCGTCGCGCAGCGGCGCCAACACGGCACAGGACGGCACGGCGTGGTCGCACCGGTCGCGGAAGGCGCAACCGACGAAGCCCGGCGCAATATGCGGCACGGTACCGCGGATGCTGCCCAGCCGTTCGCCGCGCCGCACCTTGCCGGGCACCGGGATGGAGGCCAGCAGTCCGCGCGTGTACGGATGCGTCGGCCGCGCGAACAACTCCGGCACCGGCGCCTGCTCGACGATCTCGCCCGCGTACATCACCGACACCTGATGTGCGACGCGTGCCACCACGCCAAGGTCGTGCGTGATCAGCAGCACCGCCAGCCCCAGATCGCGCTGCAGCTCGGCAAGCAGGCGCAGGATCTGCGCCTGCACCGTGACGTCCAGGGCGGTGGTCGGTTCGTCAGCGATGAGCAGCTTCGGCTCGCACAGCAGCGCCATGGCGACCATGACGCGCTGGCGCAGACCGCCGGACAACTGGTGCGGGAACTGGCCCAGCCGCATCGATGCCGCACTGATGCCGACCCGCGTCAGCATCGCCGCTGACCGCTCCACCGCTGCATCCTGCCGCAGTCCGCGGTGGCGGCGCAGCACCTCTGTCATCTGCGAGCCCACTGTGTATGCGGGATTGAGGCTGGTCATCGGCTCCTGGAAGATCATCGCCATGCGGTCGCCGCGCAGCTTCGCCATCTGACGCTCGCCAAGGTTCGAGATGTCCGAGCCGTCGTACAGGATATGCTCCGCCTCGCGTCTGGCGCCGCGCGGCAGCAGGCCCATCACGCCCAGCGCCGTCAGCGACTTGCCGCTGCCCGACTCGCCCACCAGGCAATGCGTCTGCCCCGCTTCCATCCGCAAGCTGATGCCACGCACGGCGTGCAGCGTGGGAAACCGCACATGCAGCCCGGCGATGTCGAGCACCGTGCTCAACGTTCGGTCTCTGCGCCCAGCGCATCGCGCAGTCCGTCGCCCAGCAAGTTGATGCCCAGCACCAGCACCAGCAGCGCGAGTCCGGGGATCTCGATGACCCACGGCTTGAAGAACATGTAGTCCTTGGCTTCGGCGATCATCAGCCCCCAGGACGGCAGCGGCGGTGGCACCCCAAGGCCGAGGAATGACAGCGCCGCTTCCAACAGGATGGCGATGGCCATGTCGATTGTTGCGATGACGATCAGGTGGTGCAGGATGTTCGGCAGGATCTCGCGCAGGATGATCCATAAACGGGAGCAGCCAGCACACCAGGCGGCTGAGACGAATTCCAGTTTCGCGACCTGCATGGTGGCCGACCGCGACACCACGGCGAATCGTTCCCACAGCAGCAGGCCTAGCGTCAGCATCACCACGGTCAGGGAACTGCCAACCATGGCGACGACGGTGAGCGCCACCAGGATCAGCGGGATTGCGAGGCGGCAGGAGACGAGGAACATCACGACGCGATCCACCCAGCCGCCGAAATAGCCGCCCAGCATGCCGAGAGTGGTGCCGATCAGGCCGGAGACCACGATGGTGGAGAAGCCGATCATCATGGAAATGCGCGTGCCCAGGATCAGGCGGGAGAAATAGTCGCGGCCATTCTGATCGGTGCCGAGGAGATGGACGGTCGATCCGCCCTGCATCCAGGCTGGCGGGACGAAACGTGCCGACAGGTTCTGCGCGAACGGATCGTGTGGCACCAGCAATGGCGCCAGGATGGCAACGACGGCAGCGAACGCGACGATGGCGCTACCGACCATAAGCGGGAGGCGCTGCCGCATCAGACGGTCCGCAGCCGCGGATCGAGCGCCGCGTTCAGCAGGTCGGCCAGCAGCGTCAGAACGATGAACACCAGCGCGAACAGGAGAACCACCGCCTGGATTACCGGGAAATCGCCCTTTTGGATGGACTCCCAGGCCAGATATCCGACGCCGCGGACGTTGAATACCACCTCGGTCACCACGGAGCCGCCGAGAATGAAGCCGAGCTGCACGGCGGAGACGGCGACGATCGGCATCGCCGCATTGCGCAACGCGTGCTTGAGCACGATCGAGACGCGGCTGAGGCCCTTGGCGCGCGCGGTCCGGATGTAGTCGGCGCGCAGCGCATCGACCATGCCGCCGCGCGTCAGGCGCAGCATCGCCGGGATGGCCACGAACGCGAGCACGACAGCGGGCAGGATGTAGCCGGTCCAGTCATCCACGCCGGAGATCGGCAACCAGCCAAGGTCGACGCCGAACCAGATGATGAGCATCAGGCCAAGCCAGAAGCTGGGGATCGCCTGTCCCGCCAGCGTCAGCATGCCGATGGCCACATCAATGGCCGTCCCCTCGTTCAGCGCCGCGGCGATGCCGAGCGGCAGTGCGACGACGATCGCGATCGCGATAGCCAACAGCCCGAGCGCGAAAGTGACGGGGAGATGTTCCTTGATCAGTTGCGCGACGGATTCGTGGAACAGAAAGGATTCGCCGAAGTCCCCGTGCAGCGCCCGGTCGGCCCAATCGAGGAACTGTACCGGCAGCGGCCGGTCGAGGCCGAGCTGATGCTCGATCCGGGCGATGGATTCGGTGGAGGCGTCCGGTCCCGCCAGATTGATGGCGAGGTTGCCCCCGAAGCGGGCAAGTGCGAAGCTGATGACCAGCACCGTCAGGCAGACGAGCGTGGCGAGCAGCAGCGAACGAAGCAGATAGCGGACCATGTGACAGACCTATGGAATCGACGCCCGAGCCATGCAAGAGCAGCGCCAAGCCGGGCACTGCCGCGAGGACGCCGAGGAAGGAGAGATTTCGCGAAGCCTGCATCCCCCACGCTTACCCCGAATCTTCGCGTTCGACTCTCAGCGCGGCGCCAGGCGCGATACTCCTATGAGCGGCTCCTGCTCGGCGAGCACGCGATGCAGCGCGTCCAGCGACAGTTTCCTGCCGTGCTGTGCCTCCAACACGGCCTGGCTCGCGCGGAGGGTTGAAGCGCGCGCCGGAGCCTGCCTCAACCAGTCGACCCTTCGGTGATTTGCCTAATCATTCTGTCGGCGGTTTCTTGGGCAGGGTCCGCGAGGCCTTCCCGCACTGGCGCGGGGATCTACGACCGCGCAATCTACATGTCGTAAGGCGACGTGATCTGCATTGCGGCACTCCCTTCCTTGTCGAACGGCATTCACGACCCGTCGTCGGATACTGATCGATTGTGATGTTCGTCACCGCCGCCGCGCCCTCGGATCAGGCCCGCATCGGATTACGCCGACAGTGTGTACCTCGGGTCGAACCGGCGAATGAGCGTTGTGACCTGAGCCCCGAAAATCCCTCCGATTTTGAGTAGAGCCCGCGCCCCTGAGGGGAGACGGATGTATGAAGCGAAGCCGGTTCACAGAAGAACAGATCATCGGGATCCTGCGGGAGCAGGAAGCGGGGATGAAGACGGCAGAGGTGTGCCGCAAGCACGGCATTACACAGCCGACGTTCTATGGCCGGAAGTAACGGAATAAACGTCGGCGTGCGACAGGCTATCCGTCCGTTGCTCGGCGAGAACGTCGCCATAGTGGCGAAGGCTGTGTGCCGTGAACCCCGCTTCGGCCTGCACTGGGCGACTATGCGGCTATTGACGGATTGAGTTTGCTGTGCCATAACCTTCTCCGTTAGGCAGGGAAACCATCCGATGGCCAATCCGCAGTTCACGCCGCAAATGACCATCGAGGAATGGGAAGCCCTGTTCCCGACCGATGATGCCTGCAAGCTCTATCTGCAACGGCGGCGCTGGCCGGATGGCATCTGTTGCCCGCGCTGTGCGTCTGAGCGAGTTTACGCCCTGACAAATCGCCCGTTCCATTGGGAATGCCCGGATTGCCGGAAGGGTGGCGCGTATCGCTTCTCCGTCCTGGTCGAAACCGTTTTCGAGGATACCAAGGTCGGGCTGCGCCAGTGGTTCAAAGTCATTTACCTGATGCTGACCAGCAAGAAGGGGATCAGCAGTCTGCAAATCCAGCGTATGATGGGCTTCGGTTCCTACGCTACGGCGCTCTACATGACGCACCGCATCCGCGCCGCCCTGATTGACCCTGAGTTCCGCAA
>DATKFJ010000414.1:0-16439 GCA_035511435.1 Acetobacteraceae bacterium
TCGCAACGTCGCGCGGCGACTGCCCCGAAGGCCCCAGTACCGTCAGCGTCGCCAACCGCCGCGCGCGGTCGAACGCCACCCGCACATGCGAATAGACCATCCCCCCATCACTGAACTCTCGCTCCAGCGGCGTCAGTACAATGCCCTTCGCATCCGCCGGACGGTCGGACTCCGCGGCAAGCAGCAGCGCACGTTCATGCAGCTTCGCCTCCCACGCCGAAGGCGGCACCACCTCGTCCACCAATCGCCACTCCACCGCTCGGCGTCCACGCACGCCTTCCTCCGTCGAGCAAAACACATCCGCACGGTCGCGCCGTACCATCCGCTTGTCGGTGAGACGCGTCAGTCCCCCGGTAGCCGGCAGCACCGCAAGCAGCGGCAACTCGGGCAGCGCAACGCCAGAGCGGCGATCGTCAATCAGCATGATGTAATCCGCCGCCACCGCCAGTTCGTAGCCGCCGCCGGCCGCGCTGCCGCTCACCGCCGCCAGCCAACGCTGGCCGGAATTCGCACTGGCATCCTCAATAGCCAGCCGCGTCTCATTGGTGAATTTGCAGAAGTTCACTTTATGACCATGCGACGCACGGCCAAGCATACGAATGTTGGCGCCGGCACAGAACACGCCTTCCTTGCCGGAACGCAGCACCACGGCACGGACTTCCGGATGCTCGAACCGCAGACGCTGCACGGCGTCAGCAAGTTCGATATCCACGCCCAGATCGTACGAATTCAATTTCAGCTCGCAGCCTTCGAACAGGCTGCCATCCGGATCGACATCCATGAACAACGTCGCCACCGAACCGTCGAACGCAACACGCCAATGCCGATAGCGGCTTGGATCAGTCTGGAAATCAATGTGTTTCATGCCGCCGCCTTCATCAGAACCTTCCGAACGAAAGGCACGATCATCGCCAGAGTTGCCTCTTTCGCTTCCAGTTGCGGCGAATGACGCGCATCCGGCATCAACCACGTCTCCACTTGCCGCGACGCCAGACGCTCCAACACGCGAAGCTGCTCCGGCGTGCCATACGGATCATCCGCGCCCTGCAACGCCAGCACCGGCGCCTGGATCCGCGCGACATGATCCGCTATGTCGAACGCACGGAACCGCGGATCAAGCCAGGCGTCGTTCCAGCCACGGAACGCGACGTCAACGTCGCGATGATATTTCGCCAACCGCTGTCGCAGATCGCCCTGCTCGTAGTTCGCCTTGATGTCCGCGATACTGGCGATGTTGATCTCCTCAACGGAAAAATGCGCTGCGATCAGTACCACGCCAGCCACTCGTGCATCCCGCACGGCCCCGGCATAAATCGTCGCAATCGACCCACCATCCGAATGGCCGATCAGCACCCCGCGCCGCACCCTCGTCGCATCCAGCACTCGCGGAAGCACACTCAGCGCTTCGTCATGCATATAGGTCATCGGCCGCGGCAGCGTAACGGGATCCGATGCGCCATATCCAAAGCGCGAATACGCGAATACGCCACAGCCGGTCGCCGAGGCCAACGCATCGGGAAAATCCCGCCACAGGGCGACGCAGCCCAGCCCCTCATGCAGCAGCACCAGCGTCGGTGCCTGATCGGCGTCCGGCCCCCACCACTGCGTCTCGATCGCCCGACCGTCGATGATCACGGCGACACACGCAACCGAAAGCGCTGGATCTTGCCGGTCGCCGTCTTCGGCAAGCCTTCCACAAACTCGATCCAGCGTGGATATTTCCACACGCCGATCCGATCCTTCACGTGGGTCTTCAGCAACTCCTTCACCGTATCGGCATCCTGCTGCTTCGCCGCATCCTGCAACACCACGAACGCTTTCGGCTTGGTCAGCCCATCGCGATCCAGCGCGCCCACCACGGCTGACTCCAGCACCGCGGGATGCGACACCAGCGCCTCCTCCACTTCGAACGGTGACACCCACACGCCGCTGACCTTCAGCATCTCGTCGGTGCGGCCGCGGAACCGGTAATACCCCTCACCATCGCGAATATAGGTATCGCCGGTGTGCGTCCATTCGCCGCGGAACGTTCGTCGGGTCTTGTCACGCTGGTTCCAGTAGCCGTCGGCTGCGGACGGTCCGCGCACCACCAGTTCCCCCGCCTCGCCGTTTGGCACTCGTCCGCCACGCTCGTTCAGGATCATCGCCTCGTAGCCAGGCACCGGCTTGCCCGATGTCCCGTAACGCACATCGTCCGGATAATTCGACACGAAGATGTGGAGCATCTCGGTCGATCCGATGCCGTCGAGAATATCCACGCCGACCATGTCGAACCAGCGCCGACCGATATCCGCCGGCAGCGCTTCCCCGGCCGATATGCAACGGCGCAATCGTTGCGATCCCGCACGCGGACCAATCCGCGGATTGGCCAGCATCGCGGCGTACAATGTCGGCACGCCGCCGAACAACGTCGGCTGATGACGTTGCAGCGTGTCCAGCACCGCATCCGGCGTTGGCCGATCGGGCAGCAGCACCGCCGTCCCGCCAACCGACATCGGGAACGTCATGGAATTGCCGAGGCCGTAGGCATGAAACGCCTTGGCAGCGGAGAACATGATGTCGTCGCTGCGGATTTGCAGCACCAGCGCGCCATAGGTCTCGGATGTCGCGCGCAGGCTGCCATGGACATGCCGCACGCCCTTCGGTGCACCGGTCGAACCTGACGAATACAACCAGAACGCCACCTCATCCGCCGGCGCCGTTGCGGTAGCGGTATCCGGATCGCCCCCCGCCAGGAATTCGGCGAAACCGACCGCGCGCTTATCGTCGATCGGTGCGTGCCCTGCGCCATCCGGCTGCACGACGATGATCCGGCGAAGCTCGGAAAGACTGCGCAGCACGGGAAGCAGCGGTTCCGCCAGCGGCGCAGAGATCACCAGCCCATCAGCTCGACTGTCCGCCAGGATGTACCCCACCATCTCATGCGTCAGCAGCGTGTTGATCGGTACCGGCACGACGCCGGCGCGCAGCGCGCCCCAGAACGCGATCGGGAAATCAATGGTATCGAGCAGAAGCAGTCCGATCCGTCGCTCCCGCGCCACGCCGGCTGAACGCAAAGCACCGGCAAAACGACGAGTGGACTCGGTCAGGCCCGCATAGCTCAGCGAACGCCAGGGATCGCGGAATGCAGTCGCTTCGCCGCGGCCTTCGCGGACATGGCGATCGACGAAATATTCGACAGCATTGCCGCAGCCAGGACCGCCCGACATCCACCACCTCCTGCATGCCGACTATAGCGCCGCATGCAGGTGGCTGGCGATGGCAGGGCCAGTTTACGATACCAGGCGGCCACCCGTGGCACCGACATAGCCCACTACCGTCAGGCTGCCGATGTGGTCACCGAAACGCAATCCGAAATGCAATACGGTACACATCGGGAACTCCGCCGCCGTGATCGCCTGCACGGTTCCGGTATCGCGATCATCGTCGAACCACGAGCTCCATCGCAAGCCGCGGACCCCGCCCGTACGCGAACCCCGCCCGTACATGGAATTGCTATTCCGAGCGCCCACCACACCAATCGCGTTTATATCCGTCTGTAACGATGTTGTGCGGGTCATGTCCGTTCATCCGCTCAACAACCCCGACTGGATGCTGCTGCGTCTCGCCGTCGTTATAATCAACGTCGCTGCGGTTGCCCTGATCGTTGCGTTCGCTCGGTCATGGAAGCGATGGTGGCGTCGCCTGCCCGGCGCAGCATCCTCGCCGAACCAGCCACGCCTGCCCGCTTTGACGGGAATTGCCCGCGGCAGACGCTATGCCGGGTCGCGCCGGGCAACCCTTTCAAGGTCGACCGCCGCACACAGGGCGCTCCGCTGACCAGCGACAGCGGTCCGGACATCGCCGTCACTCGCCAAACTGCCCCGACAGCCGCCGCGGTACGCCATCAAACCCGCCAGGCCTGCGCGCCACCTTCCGTAAAGCAGCATGTCGTTGCGGTACCTGGCTCACGCGCCAATGCACGCAGCAACTGCGGCCGCCGTTCCGGCGCGACGGTGAAAAACAGAAAGCCGCCACCACCGGCGCCAGACACTTTGCCGGACCAGGCTCCCGCCGCCGCCGCAACGTCGAAGATCCGATCGATTTCGGCATTGCTGATGCCGGCAGCGGTACGCTTCTTGGCTTCCCAGGTCCGTCCCAATGTCGTGCTGAACGCCCGCAGGTCATTGTGCAGCAGCGCAGCCTTCATGACATGGGCGTCCCGCTTGATCTGATGCATCGCCTCCAGCGATGCCTGGTGCCCGCTGCGCAAGACAGCCGATTGTTCGGCGATGATCTTCGTTGACTCGCGTGACACGCCGGTGAAGTACAGCACCAGCATGGCCTCCAGCTCCATCAGTGTAGCATTTCGTATCCGCAATGGGTTCACGATGGTCTGATCGCCGTTGAACTCCATGAAATTGATGCCGCCGAAGGTCGCTGCATACTGGTCCTGCTTGCCGCCGGCCTGACCGACGTCGATACGCTCGATTTCGTAGGCAAGACGAGCGACGTCGTACTCGCCTAGTGGCAGTGCCAGCAATTCGCGATAGGCCTCGATCATGGCGACCACCAGGGTGGACGATGAGCCGAGACCTGATCCCGCCGGGGCATCTGAGTTGGTCATCACCGTCACCGGCAGGCGTGCGCCGCGGAGGAACTGCGAAACGATCCGCTGATGTACCGCTGTATGCAGTGCCAGCAGGCCGCGGGACACAGGCTCCGCATCGCAGGACGTCTCAAGTTCCTGCTCGTAATCGAGTGCCACGAACTTCATCTTGCTGTCGGCTCGCACCTCGATCGAGCAGTGGGCGAACATGCCGATCGTCGCATTCAGTACGCAGCCGCCGAACGTGTCGCTGTACGGTGCAATGTCGGTTCCACCACCGGCGAACCCCAGGCGCAGCGGCGCGCGGGCGCGCACCTTGGTCACCCGCGCGGACTGGTCGAGCAGTGCACGGACGTTGATCGTCTCAGCTTGGATTGTGCCGATCTGCTGTCGGCCGCGTTCTCGCCTGGCTTCCCGCGCAACGTCACCGATTGTGTGGGTCATTGGCAACCTGCCGCCCCCGATGAATGAAGTTCGGCGCGCGGCGAAACCCTGTCGGGCAGGATCGGCCGACCGCGACCCCAAACCCTGCGATTCAGCTTTACGACGTTCCGCGCTTTCTGCCCCGCATGCGGCATGTGCCCCGCATAGGGCATATGCAAAGTCTCACGGGGACCGTCGCCAGAGACGAAATCGTGGGTCACCGAGCCTTCTATGCAAGGCATTCCTAGGAAATCGTTAACCCGCAACGGGAAAACGACGGCCCTGCCCCCACCACGCACCGCGCCCGCGGTTGACGCGCCCACCGGCGGGGGCTACATCGCGCGCCCTACCGTTGCGCCCGCAACCGGCGCGGGACACCCACTTGCCCAGGTGGCGGAATTGGTAGACGCGCAGGTTTCAGGTACCTGTGGCCGCAAGGTCGTGGAAGTTCGAGTCTTCTCCTGGGCACCATAGAAACAGATGAGCAGCACACAATTCATGCCGGGCGGCACCATCCATATCCACCAGCACGATCTGCCGGGAGGTCTTACCCTTGGACCTGTGGTCGCGGTGGATACCGAGACGATGGGGCTGAACCCGCATCGCGACCGGCTCTGTCTCGTGCAGATGTCCGCCGGCGACGGCCACGCTCATCTGGTGCAGTTGATCCCGCCCACGCTGGGCGGCCGCGGCTACGACTGCCCCAATCTGCGCCGCCTGCTCGCCGACCCCGCCACCACGAAGCTGATGCACTTCGCCCGGTTCGACGTAGCGATGTTGCAGCACTACCTGGGCATCACCGTCGCCCCCGTGCACTGCACCAAGATCGCTGCCCGGCTGACCCGTACCTTCACCGACCGCCACGGCCTGAAGGACCTGTGCAAGGAGCTTCTTGGCATAGACCTGTCCAAGCAGCAGCAGACCTCGGACTGGGGCGCGGTGGAACTGACCGCCGAACAGATGGCATACGCCGCGTCCGACGTGCTGCACCTGCACGCGCTGTGGGCCAAGCTGGAAGCCCTTCTGGTACGCGAGGGTCGGCGCGAAATCGCCGAAGCCTGCTTCACCTTTTTGCCCGCACGAGCGCGACTCGACCTGCTCGGCTACGAGCAGCCCGATATATTTACGCATTGACCCCGCCAGAAACCGCTGAATTGGCACGGTTCTTGTCAGCGCCTCATTGATAAACAGCTATTGCGATTGACCCAGACCTCACGCGGGGTCAAAACAGACCTCTCGCACCACTTCAGGACGCCGCAGACTGATGACTGCCGCTGTTGCCGCCACGAGGGCAGGAGCCGACCGGCCAGAAGACTCGGACGATCTGGAGGTTGCCCGTGCCGTGTTGCGCACTGAGGCAGCGGGGCTTCAGGCGCTGGCGGCCGGCCTGGATCGCAATTTCCACAGCGCGGTAGACCTGCTCGGTCGCGTCACCGGTCGTGTTGTGGTCTCCGGCATGGGCAAATCCGGCCATGTCGCCCGCAAGATTGCCGCAACCTTCGCCTCCACCGGCACCCCTGCCCTGTTCGTCCACCCGGCCGAAGCCTCGCACGGTGACCTGGGTATGATCGTTGCCGGCGATGCCGTGCTGGGTCTGTCCAACTCCGGTGAAACCGTTGAACTGGCGGACCTCGTCGCGCATTCCCGCCGCTTCGGCCTGCCCCTTGTGGCGATCACCGCACGTGCCAACTCGGCATTGGCCACGGCCGCCGACGTCGCCCTGACACTGCCCGCCGCAGCCGAGGCTTGCCCGATGGGGCTGGCGCCGACCACCTCCACCACCATGCAGATGGCCCTCGGCGACGCGCTGGCGGTGGCACTGCTGACCCGCCGCGGCTTCACCGAGGCCGACTTCCACCAGTTCCATCCCGGCGGACGGCTCGGCACACGGCTCCGCCGCGTGCGCGAACTGATGCACACCGGCGACGCTGTGCCGCTCGCCCTGCCCGAAACCGTGATGGACCGCGCCCTGCTGATGATCACCGAAAAGCGCTTCGGCTGCCTCGGCGTCGTCGATGCCACCGCACGGCTGATCGGCATCGTTACCGACGGCGACCTCCGCCGTGCAATGGGTCCCGACCTGTTGTCGCGCCAGGTGGCGGAGATCATGACCCACTCGCCGCGCACCATTGCTCCTGATGCACTGGCGGTCGAGGCGCTGCACGTGATGAATGCGCGGGAGCGTCCCATCACCACGCTTTTCGTGGTCGATACAGACAACAGGCCGCTCGGCATCCTGCACATCCATGACCTGCTCCGCGCGGGCGTCGCGTGAGCACACAGCCCTCGTCCACGCAGCCCGACCATGCTCATCGGCGCGCCAGTCACTACCTTGTCGGCGGCACGGCTGCCCGTATCCGCCGACCTCCCAGCCTCAGCAACCAGGCTCGCCGCCGATTCGTGATCACTCTGACCAAATGGCTGCTGCCGGCTGGCGCGCTGTTGCTGCTCGCCACCATTGCACTGTGGCCGGAAATCGGCCGGATGCAGGATTCGGCCCGCATCGCGTTCAAGCGCGTCACCAACGAAGTGGGCGGCGCCACTGTGATCGGTGCGCGCTACCGCGGCGTCGACAAGCAGAACCACCCTTACACCCTGACCGCGGCGACAGCCCAGCAAGACGGCCCGGATCGGATCAATCTGACAACGCCAAAGGGCGACATCACGCTCAGCAGCGGCACCTGGCTGATGGTGCAGTCCAAGCAGGGCGTCTTCCTGCAGCATACCGAACAGCTCGATCTGTCCCACGACGTAACCCTCTACCGCGACGACGGCACCACGTTGGTAACCGCCAGTGCCTCGGTGGACCTTAAGAACGGCGCCGCCGCGAGCGCGGAGCCTACCCACGCCGAGGGCCCGTTCGGCACGCTCGACGCCCAGGGATTCACCGTCACCGACAAGGGCGCTTCCATTCAGTTCATCGGCCCCGCCCACCTGGTCCTGAACGGCTCATCGCCATGATGGCCGATCGCGTTTACCGACGGATCCTGCACGCCGCCGCGCTGGCCATCATGGCGCTCGCGCCGGCAGGAAGCGCATGGGCGCAGCAGCTCGATCTGGCGCATGGCGGCCCAATCAGCATCACCGCCAGCGATGGGATCGAATGGCGCCAGGAGCAGCGGGAGGTGATTGCCCGCGGTAACGCCCAGGCGGTCCGGGGCAACGTGACGGTCACGGCGGACCGGCTGATCGCGTATTATCGCCCCAAGGCTGGCACGACGGCGCAGCCAACCAACGCAGCACAGCCAACCCACGCAACACAGCCCAGCCACGCAACACAGTCGGTACAGCCCACCCAGTCGGCACAGTCTGGGCAGGACATGATCAATGGCACGGATGACACCGCCGGCAACGAGATATTTCGCCTTCAGGCAGAGGGCCATGTCCACATCTTCACCGCGACCGATCAGGTATGGGGCGACCGAGCCATCTACGATATCGACCAGGCCGTTCTGGTCGTCACCGGACACGATCTGAAGTTGACCACGCCAAATGACGTGATCACCGCGCGCGACGATCTGGAATACTGGTCGCAGAAGCACATGGCAGTGGCGCGCGGCAATGCCGTGGTGGTGACCAATGACGGCAGGCGCCTCGCTGCCGATACCCTGGTCGCCTACACCGCGGCGGGTGCGCCGCAGCCGCCACCGGGCACCGCACCAGCCGCCACGCCGGTCGCAGCCACGTCGGCGCAGCCGGCCGCCGACGATCAGCTCGCCGCCTCTGGCAAACTCCAGAAGGTGGACGCTTTCGGCAATGTATCGGTGCGCACCCCCACCGATACCGCGATCGGCGACCGCGCTGTCTATGTGCCGGACACCGGCATCGCCCGGCTGGCAGGGCGGGTTCGCATCACACGCGGTCAGAACCAACTCAACGGATCAGAGGCTGAGGTCGACATGAAGACGGGCATTTCGCATCTGCTGGCCGGAAACGAGGGTCGCGTGCAGGGCCTCGTGCTGCCGAACGATGCCTCCAATCAGCAATTGACCGGACAGGCTCCGCCAAGCTCGCCGACCATTGCACCCGCCGGCAGCCCACCGGCGCGCAACCCACCCAAGGCACCCAAATGAACGCCCTGCGGACAGACCCCCGACCCACGCCGGAGCTCCGCGTCATCCCTGGGGGCGCCGGACTGGCGGCACGTGGCGTCGGCAAGACCTATCGAAAGCGCCCGGTGGTACGGAACGTCTCGATCGACGTGCGGCGCGGCGAGGCGGTTGGATTGCTGGGCCCGAACGGCGCCGGGAAAACCACGACCTTCTACATGATCGTCGGACTGGTGCAGCCGGACACCGGCTCGATCAGTCTTGATGGCACCGACATCACGACGCTGCCGATGTATCGCCGCGCGCGGCTCGGCATCGGCTATCTGCCGCAGGAGGCGAGCGTATTTCGCGGCCTCAATGTCGAGCAGAACGTGATGGCCGCGCTCGAGGTCGTCGAACCTGATCCGGACAGGCGTGACCTGATGCTGGACGAACTACTCGGCGAATTCGGCATCGGCCATCTGCGCCGCACGCCCGCACTCGCGCTGTCCGGCGGCGAACGGCGACGGGTCGAGATTGCCCGCGCGCTGGCCACGCAGCCGGCCTACGTCCTGCTCGACGAACCGCTGGCGGGGATTGACCCGATCGCGGTGAACGAAATCCGCGATCTTGTGTCGCATCTCAAGGATCGCGGCATTGGCGTGCTGATTACCGACCATAACGTGCGCGAGACGCTGGCGATCGTCGACCGCGCCTACATCATGCACGACGGTCAGTTGCTGATGGAAGGAGCACCGCACGAAGTCGTCGCGCACGAGGACGTCCGCCGCGTCTACCTCGGCGAAAGGTTCAGCCTGTGATGCGGATGTCCAGTGGTGCCCTGGCATGGCCGGGACACGCCAGGCCATGACGATACAATTCCGCCGCCGCCGTGAACGATTTGTTGGTGTCGGTCCACTAGTGTCCTGGCCCCGAAGTTCGCCGCTCCTTGCAGCGGACAGAGGGGATGAAACCCAAGGGCTGGTGTCTCGAATCTGGCGTTCGCGCCCCTTGGCGAACCTCAGGTTCGAGACACCGGCATGTCGATCCGCGCGCAACACTGCTGAAGGCTGAAGGACCAGGCCGCCACCATGGCGTTAGGGCCACGTCTCGATCTCCGCCAGAGCCAGACCCTGGTCATGACGCCGCAACTGCGTCAGGCCATCAAGCTGCTGCAATATTCCAATATCGAGGTAGCCACTTTCGTCGAGGGAGAACTGGAGCGGAATCCGCTGCTCGAACGCGATGACAGCGCCGAAAGCCCGGCAGCCGAGCGTGCCGCGCCCGACCAGCTTCCCGAGCGCGCCAATGAAAACGCCGATGTAGCTCAGTTGACGCAGGTGGACACGCTGCCATCCGAGGCATCGGCTCCGCTCGATTCCGACTTCAGCGAGACCTACGACGCGGGCGGCGTAGCTGATGGCGCGCCGGTGTCGCATGCCAGCAGTGGCCAGGGCAGCGCCTATGACTTCGATGCCGGCGAACGCGGCATCGACGACGTCGCCGATGAGCGTCGGCCGCTGAGGGACCACCTGGGCGAACAGCTTCGGCTGTCCTTCCAGGACCCGGTGGACCGCATGATCGGCGCACACCTGATTGCGCTGCTGTGCCCCGCCGGCCGGCTGACCGCCGAACCCGCCGCGATCGCCGATGCGATGGCGATCCCGCTGGAACGTGTCGAGTCGGTACGCGCACGCATGATGCGCTTCGATCCCGTTGGGCTGTTCGCGCGCGAACTTAAGGAATGCCTGGCCGCGCAGCTTGCCGAGCGCAACCGGCTCGATCCGGCGATGGTGGCATTGCTCGATAATCTCGAGTTGCTTGCGCGCCGCGAAATGCGGCGGCTGGCCGCGATCTGTGGTGTCGATGCCGATGATCTCGGCGAGATGATCGCCGAGATCCGCGCGCTCGATCCGAAGCCGGCAGCCAGCTATGAGGCGGTACCCACTCACGTCGTGGTACCAGACATATTGATGCGCGCCATTCCGGGCGAGAATTGGGTCATCGAGCTCAACCCCGACACCATGCCGCGCCTGCTGGTGAACGAACGGTTCTATGCCCGTGTCGCGCCGCGCGCTCGCAAGGAAGACCGGCTGTTTCTGGCGGAGCATCTTGCAAGCGCGAACTGGTTGGTGCGTTCGCTGCAACAGCGCGCGCAGACCATCCTGAAGGTGTCGGCCGAAATCATCCGCCAGCAGGACGGCTTCATGCGCCATGGTGTCGCGCATCTGCGCCCGCTGATCCTGCGCGATATCGCCGAGGCGGTGGAAATGCACGAGAGCACGGTGAGCCGGGTTACCGCGAATAAGTACATCGCCACGCCGCGCGGCACGTTCGAGCTTAAGTATTTCTTCACCACCTCGATACCAGGTACGGATGGCAATGACAGCCACAGCGCGGAAGCGGTACGCTATCGTATCCGCTCGCTGATCGATGCGGAGGCGGACGGCGATGTCCTGTCAGATGATGCGATCGTGGCAGCGCTGCGGGACGAAGGCGTAGACATTGCCCGGCGGACCGTGGCCAAATACCGCGAAGCGCTGCGCATCCCCAACTCCGTGCAGCGCCGGCGGGAGAAAGCCGTGCCGGCATAAGCAGCCGCCAGCTTCTCCGCACTTTCACGTTCGGGGAGGGGCATGATGCAGATCACGGTTTCGGGCAAGCAGGTCGATCTATCGGATGCACTGCGGGTACGCGTATCCGATCACCTGGATGTCATCGCCACCAAATACTTCGACCATGCGATGGAGGCGCAGGTCACCTTCAGCCGGGCGCGCAGCTTTTTCATCTGTGACATCAACGTGCATGCCGGCCGCGGCCGGCGCCTGCGCGGCGATGGCGAGGCCGCCGACGCCAACAGCGCGTTCGACGATGCGGCGGAGCACATCGCGAAGCGCTTGCGTCGCTATCGCCGGCGCGTGAACGAACATGCCCGTGACAGCGCCAATCGCGATCGTCCGGAGGCGGCGCGCCAGTACATCCTCCAACAGGAGGACACTGGCACAGCCCACGACTCCAATGGCGCTGGCGGGACAACCGCATACGCGACCGTGATTGCCGAGCAGGCGACCGAAATCAGTCTGCTGTCAGTCAGCGAAGCGGTGATGCGGATGGATCTGGCGGACCAGCCGGTGCTGATGTTCCGCAACAGCACCACCGGCGAGCTGAACGTCGTATACCGCCGCAGCGACGGCAACATCGGCTGGATCGATCCAAGCGAGCAGTGATCGCTGATCGGCTGGCGCCCAGCCATCGAGCAGCCCGGCGACGCGGCAATCTCCTGCCCGTTGCGGACGGTCAACGCTGCCCCCTCCGACACACCGCGTCCGACACACCGCGCTTTCGCCGTCACCCGGCGAACTTCGCCCGCCGCAGATTCGCGAACGGTACCAGCAGCACGCTGAATACCAGCGTGGCCACCGCCATCCACAACAACGCCGTCAATACGCCCTGTCCGCCGAAATGCACCAGCAGCACCGCGCCGACCGATGGCGCCGCCGCCTGCCCGATCAGCATGGGGAAAGCCAATCGGCCGATCAGGCTGGCGTAGCCCGCAGGGCCAAACAGCGCGAGCGGCAACGTACCGCGGACGATCGAGCGCAAACCAATGCCACCGCCATACAGCACCAACCCCGGCAGCAGCGCACCGTGGCTGGTCAGCAGCAGTGCCAGTCCCACCACCACAAAAATACCCGACAGCACCGCCTCCCACATCGGGTGGACGCGTTGTCCCGCCATCAGGTCGATCAGCCGGGCGCCGACCTGGCATGGCCCCACTATGGCGCCGAGAGCAACCGCGGTGCCAAGCGGCACGCCGCGCTGCTCCAGAACGGTAAGCAGATGAACCGACATCATCGACGCGATGACGGCGGCCAACGTCATGCTGACTGCCACCAGCGAAAACAGCAGCCGGTACAATGCGGTGCTGGGCGGCGGCGTGACTGCGCCGGCGATCGTCTGGCGGCCGTGGCGTTCGCGGGACCGCCACGATCGGAGCACCCACCACCGACCCTGCCCGCGTGGCACGACAGCGCGCGGTGCCTCGACCGGCAGGCCGAAGCTGTACAGCGGCAGCACCACCAACAGGTTCACCGCGGCGTAGGCCAGGCAGGTGCCGCGCCAACCCACATGGTCCAGCAACAGCGCGCTGAGCGGCCAGCACACCGTGCTGGCAAATCCTCCGATCAGCGTCAGCGAGGTAATGACCGCGCGCGCCTCGTGCCCGTACAGCCGGCCGAGTGCGGCAAAGGCGGGGTCGTACAATCCGGCTCCCATCGCGACGCCCAACACCAGCCATGCCACGATGAACACGACAAGGTTCGGTGCCCCCGCCAGCCCGAGCAGGCCGACTGCCATCAGCGCCGCACTCCCCATCAGCACCGGCCGGCCGCCGTGACGCTCGATCAGGTCGCCGACCTTGGGCGACACCAGGCCGGACACCAGCAAGCCAAGGGACAGGCCACCGATTACCCATGACAGCGGCCAACCGGTCGCATCGGCGATCGGCTTCGCCAGCACCGCCGGCAGGTAATAGGACGAACCCCAGACCAGCACCTGCCCGATGCCGAGTACCACGATGACGACGCGACGCGACGCGGTCGACCCAATCTCAGCCATCGGTGCGACGCAGCAGCTTGGCCGGCGCCACGGTCATCTGTTGCAACTCCATGCCACGGAAAACTGACACCGTTGCCGCATCACCCAAAGAATATTTTTGCTATGCACTGCATCAGCATAAGTTTGCCCTATGCGAACGCCCACGCTCCGCCAGCTGCACAGCTTCGTCGCCGCCGTCGAAACCGGCAGCCTGTCGGCAGCCGCACGAACTCTGCAGATCACGCAGCCGGCAGCGAGCCAGCAGGTCAAGGAACTGGAGCGCACGCTGGCGACCCGTCTGCTGCAACGCGGAGCCGGCGCCGTGCGGCCGACCGCTGCTGGCGAGGCAGTGCTGACCCACGCGCGGTTGGTGCAGGCAGCGGTGGACGATCTGCTGGCCGCCGCCGCGTCGTTCCACAGTGGCGAGGTCGGCCGGGTTCGCCTGGGCACCGGCGCCACCGCCTGCATCCATTTGTTGCCGCCGCTCCTGGCGCGCATGAAGCAACGCATGCCGGGTCTGGAGATCATCATCGCCACCGGCAACACGTCGGACATTCTTGGGCGAGTGCTGACGGGCGGCCTGGACCTCGCGCTGGTCACGCTGGCAGGCACGCCAAATCGGTCACTGGAGGCGCGGCGGTTGGTGGTCGAGCCGCTGGTAGCCTACGCCCCCACATCGATGCTGCCGGCAACGCCAACCCTGCGGCCGGCACAGCTCGCTGCGTTGCCGCTGATCCTCTACGAGAGCGGTGGGGCCACGCGAGGCGTGGTGGATACCTGGTTTCGCCGCGCCGGTCTGGCGCCGCGGCCAATCATGGAACTGGGCAGCGTCGAGGCGATCAAGGTGCTCGCTGAAAGCGGCCTCGGCGCAACGATCCTGCCGCGTACCGCGCTCGACGTGTCCGCCGCGAACATGCCCGCCGCGAACATGCCCGCTGCGAACATGACGGTACGGCCGCTGTGCCCCGCCGCCTCACGCTGTCTCGCGGTCGTGCTGCGCCGGGACAAACTCCGCGACCGTAGCCTGCGCGTTTGCCTGGAGGAGCTGGAATCGCTCGCCGCAACCGCGAAGGGGGCCGCTGTGCACCGTGAAGCGGATCAGCCCGGGAGATAGCTTCGCCCTCCCCGGCACTACCGGGCAGGCCTCAACCCACAGGTCGCACAATTGTACAAGCCGGTGGACAAGCCGGTCAGTCCTCGTCGACGGCCTGGCAATTCATCTCCAGGGTTTCGGCGAACTCGCGCTTTGCCGCCAACGCAGCGAAGCGGATGGCCAGAGTCTCCAGCGCAACGCGGACGTCGGCGGATGTAGCGGTTGCGGCCATGCGGGTGACTTCATCGGCCCTGGCCCACAGCTCATAGGATGGGCGCTGGGACAGCGGAACATGCTCCGGGCGTAGCGTTCTCGAGAGCGGCATTACGTGAGTTCCTGGAAAAGCTCCCAAGCTTTCGGCCGCCTCTCGGGCAGCACGCGCTGACTGAGCAACAATGGATGGTGTGTGCGACATCAAGTTTCCTGTGGGCGCAGACAAGACGTCCACAGTTGAACCCAAAGAAGTTAATACACGGTTGACGAACTACCACCGGCGGCACCAGCCGCACAGACTTTGGCCACAGGTAGCCGGAATCAGCGTCAGTTCGACTGTTCGCGGCAACCCGCCAGATCGAGCATTTCATCGGCGATCTCGATCAATCGCGCGCGCATCGCGCCCTCCGCAAATGCCGCGGCCACCCGGCGCGTCTCCTGCGCCAGCAACACAAGCTCCTGGTCCCGGCTGTCTGGTTCCTGTCGCATTGGCTGCCTCCGTCGCGGGCAACCAATTAACAGCTCGATCAACCGACGACATTGATCTGGATCAACCGGGATCTGGATCAACCGGCCAGGGGCGCCGCGGTGTCGCCACCTGCCGGCAAGGTAAACCGGAATACGCTGCCGCCGCCTCCAACGTTCGGTTCGACCCATAGGCGGCCGCCATGCGCCTCCACGATAGTGCGGCAGACCGACAGGCCAATACCCATGCCTTCCGCCTTCGTCGTGACGAAGGGCTGGAACAGCTTCGCCTCGATGGCCGGCGAGATGCCACCTCCGGTGTCAGATACACTGACCAGCACGACCCCGTTTTCCACCACGGTCCCAACCGACAGTTCCCGCAGCTCCTGACCTTCCATCGCCTCCACCGCGTTGCGGATCAGATTGAGCAGTACCTGCTGGACCTGCACGCGATCTACCATGGCATTCGGCAGATCCGGATCGATGGTTATCAGCACCTTGATGCCAAGCTCCTTGACGCCAACCAGGGCGAGCGCACTCGCCTCCTCGATCAGCTTGGCAACGCTCTCGGGTCGCCGCGCCACCTCGCCACGCGCAACGAACGCACGCAGCCGGCGGATGATTTCGCCGCTGCGCAGTGTCTGCTGTGCCGCCAGCTGCATCGCCTGGCGCGCCCGGGGCAGATTCGGCTCCGGCGACTCGATCAGTCGCTGCGCCGCCCGGACATAGTTGCCGATGGCAGTCAGCGGCTGGTTGAGCTCATGCGCCAATGCCGCGGCCATCTGGCCCATCGACCGCAGACGTGACACATGCAGCAGCCCGTCCTGCAATTCCTGTAACCGCTGGTCGGTCTGCTGGCGCTCCGTCAGGTCGCGGACGAATCCGGTGAACAGCTTGCGGCCATTCTGGTTCACCTCGCCGACCGAAAGCTCCATTGGGAACGTGGTACCGTCCTTGCGCAGCCCGACCACGACTCGCCCGATGCCGATGATACGGCGTTCACCCGTGGTCAGATAGCGCTTCAGGTAGCCGT
>DATKFJ010000415.1:0-2173 GCA_035511435.1 Acetobacteraceae bacterium
CACCGACGACCATATCGGCCTGATGGACCACCTCGGCATCCGTCAGTTCATGGCGATGGGGTTCTGCATCGGCGGACCGTTCATCTGGAACCTGCTGAAACGCGCCGGAGACCGTGTCGTCGCGGCGGTGCCGGTGCAGCCGAGCGGCTATCGGCATGAAATGCCTGATCTTTCCTACAACAACAACATGAAGGGCTGGGGCCCGGAGCTGTGCGAACGCCGCCCGGATATCGCGATGGCGCAGGTCGACGCGTTCCTGACCAACATGTATCGCGGTGACCGAGCCGACTTCGTCTACACGGTGAGCCGTGACTTCGTGCGCCAATGTCAGACGCCGGTCTTGGTGCTGCCGGACGACGTGCCCGGCCATCCGTACGTCGTCGCGATGGAGAGCGTCTATCTCGCACCGAACGCCCAGGTGTCCCTATACCCGTGGAAGGCGAACCCCAAGCAGATCCAGATCGCGCTCCGACACGTACGCGGGTTCCTTAGGGAGAACCGCCCGGTCGCGGCGGCGCAGCCGTTCGCTGCCGCTGCTAAGTAGCAAGTCGAGGCGTCGCTTTCGGCCCCCCAGGGACGCCGAGGCTCGCGCCCGGCGTCCCGGCCAATAGCATCGCCAACGCATCAAATACACCTCCTTCGGGCGTACCTCGCCCGTGCCGCTCCTCTCATTTCTGGCGTGGCAAATGACTGGTTCGGGGAATGAAGACCTGTTCCCGCCTCGCCGGCTGAACCGTCTGCTGTCCGTTCAGTTACGGGACCTTCGAGGGGACGTACAGCAACGGGCGAGACGCACCGGTTTCGGTCGTTCGCATCTACGAGGAGAATTTCCTCGGGTTATCATACGTGTTTTGCTCGGGGCGCAGCCAGCAGGAGGCGCACATGCGCTGATCGTCGGGATCACCAGCAGGAGGTGAACTTCATGTTCAAACTGCAGGAAGCCGAGAACCAGATCATTATCGATTACGAGGTCTTGAGCCGCTCGTATCGGGGTGAGAGAACGGTCTTCTGCAATCGAATTCCTGATGTGGTGTAGGCGTCGCCGCTGGGTGATAAGTCCGCTGATCCTCGCCGCCCTGGGGCCGCGCGCGATAGTGGAGAGAAGACGCATGACAACGACCGCAGCAACCGACTTCGACATCGCCAGGTTGCGGGCGCGGCGCACCAACAAATGGCACAAGTTTCCGCCCGACGTGCTGCCGGCGTGGATCGCGGACATGGACTTCGGCGTCGCGCCCTCGATCACCGCTGCGCTGGCGCGCCTGATGCGAAACCAGGAATACGGCTATGCCGCGCGCGACGGCGTGCTGGCCGCGGCCTTCGTTCGCCGCATGGCGCGGCGCTTCGGCTGGCACACCGATCCCGCCGACACGATCGCGATCGGCGATCTGGTGCAGGCCAGCTTCTCCTCCGTTATGGCGTTCAGCGAACCGGGTGACGCAATCCTGTTGCAGCTTCCCTCCTACCCGCCCTTCATGCGCGCCATCGAGGATACGGGCCGCCGCCTGATCGCCAGCCCGATGCGCGATGACGGCACGCGGTGGGTGCTAGATTTTGGTGCCTATGAGGCAGCCCGTCATCCGCGCCTGCGCATGCTGATATTCTGCCATCCGCAGAACCCCACCGGGCGCGCCTTCACCCGGACAGAACTGGAGGAGGTTGCGGACTTCGCGATCCGGCATGATCTGGTGGTGCTGTCCGACGAGATCCACGCGGACATCGTCTATCCTGGCAACACGCATATTCCACTCGCGTCGCTGCATCCGGAGATCGCGGCGCGCACCATCACCATCACCTCGGCGACCAAGAGTTTCAACATCCCGGCTCTGCGCTGCGCCGTCATGCATTTTGGTGCGCCCGCTCTGAAGGAGAGGTTTGAGGAGCGCATCCCGTCGCGGTTGCTTGGCTCGCCAGGGGTGACCGGGGTCGATGCCACGGTCGCAGCGTGGGATGACGGGCAGCCGTGGCTGGATGAGATTCTCGCGCAGTTGCGGGCGAACCGCGATTGGCTGGCGGCGACGCTCGCCGCCATGCTTCCGGGCGTGACGATGCGGGTGCCGGAGGCGACGTATCTGGCCTGGCTCGATTGCCGGGCGCTGGAATTGCCGTGCCCGGCCGGGCAGTTCTTTCTGGATCAGGCCAGGGTTGGGCTGAATTTTGGCGAGACCTTTGG
>DATKFJ010000416.1:0-10398 GCA_035511435.1 Acetobacteraceae bacterium
ATCACCGCACCCGCAAGTGACAACGCAGAAACCTCCCCACAATCCGCGCGGTCAGACTGCTTCCCGACCGCCGCATTTGACAGCGGCAGGCGGCGGTGGCATGGGCGCGCGCTTCCGAAACGGGTGGCTCCCCAGGAGCCGGCAACGCACACACGAGGCCACTGAATGCTGAAGCCTGATCTCGGCACCAAACGCGTCTGCGTCGCCTGCGGTGCCCGCTTCTACGACCTGACCAAGGTCCCCGCGGTCTGCCCGAAATGCGGTACGGAGCAGCCGATCGAACAGCCGCGCCCACGCCGCACCGGCGGCAACGTCGCGGAGGAGAAGCGCCCGAAGAAGCCGGTTCCCGCGCCCGGTCTCGAGGAAGCCGACATCGAGGTCGAGGGCGTCGAGGAAGAGGCCGAGGAGGACATCATCGAGGATGCCGCGGACCTCGAGGACGATGCGGACACGATCGGCCCCGACATCGTGGAACCCGATACCGACGAAGCGGAGCGGTAGAGCGCGATCGGTCCCGGGTGAAGCGGAACAGATCGCTCCATCCAATCCTACCCGACCGTCGGATCGGCCGGTTCCTTTCGCGCCGTCGTGCCATCGCGGAATACGCAGAGATCGCCGCTCCCTGCCGACAGCGCCGGCAGCGTTCACCACCCGCTGCGCAGGCGCGCGAGAACCGCAAGTCCGGCATCGTACGGGATCGCCGGCACCTCCCGCAGCCGCCAGAACCAGCGCTGCCAGGCGTCCGCGGGCACCTGCGGCGGCGGGCAGACCCCCGCCGCCACGCCAGCGATACGCAGCAGCAGCCGGCAGCGCGGCAGATGATAGCCGCTGGTCGCGACATAGACCGGTGCGGCCAAGCCACGCGCCCGCAGCAACCCGACGACGGCGCGCACCGAGGACAGCGTGTCGGTGCCGGTTTGCTCCAGCAGGATCCGCGCGGCCGCCACGCCTCGCTGCTTCAGCAGCGCGGCCATCACCGAAGCCTCCGACGGGCCGTATCGCCCCACGGCGCCGGTCGGCACGAACAGCGGCGAGGCGAAACGCGTGCCGAACGCCGCCGCGGCATCGACGCGACGGCGCAGCGCGCCGCTGGGACACCCGCCCGGACGCACCGCCGCGCCGAAGATGACGATAACCGCGTCGGGGGCCGCGTCGGAAACCGCGCCCGGGGCTGGGTCCGGCTGCGTACTCAGGTGCGGCGCACGTTCCAGAATATCGGGAAGCCCTCCGGCACGCCGGTTATATTGGTCTGGAACGCCGTCGGCGACTGCGCCAACCCGAGCGGATAGAACGGCACGCTGTCGAACGCCTGAAGCTGCATCTCCGCGCCGATCTTTTTCTGCGCGGCAAGGTCCGTGGCGCTGAACCAGGCGTCCCGCAGCGCCTCCGTCTTCGGATCGGTGGGCCAGCCGAACCAGGCGCCCTTGCCGTTGCCGCGCAGCGGCAGGTGGCTTGCAGGCGTGAACCAGTCCAGCCCGGAGAACCCGGTGCAGAACAGGTTCCAGCCGCCCTCCGCCGCCGGCTTGGTCAGCGCCCGGCGCTGCACCACCATGCCCCAGTCGGTCGCCTGGTAGTCCACGTTCACCCCGACGCTCTTCAGCATCTCCACCGCGACGTCGCTGATCGCTTTCAATATTTCCTGGTCGGTGCCGACCATGAACACCACCTTCTCGCCCTGGTAGCCGGCCGCCTCCAGTGCCTGCTTCACCGCCCCGACGTCTCGCGGGCTGGTCAGCGCGGACAAGCCGGCATTGCTCGCCAAAGGCGACAGCGGCGGGAAGAAGCCACAGGGCACCGACCACAATGAGGTGTCCTCGCCCATCGCGGCGATCATCAATTGCTTCTGATCGATGGCACCCATCAGCGCGCGCCGCACCGCGGGTTTGTCGAACGGCGGATACAGGTGGTTGGGGCGCAGCAGATACGGCGTGCCGGTCGGATCGGTCACCGTGACCGTGATGTTATTCTTCTTCAGCAACGGCAGCAGGTCGGCGGTCGGGTTTTCCCACCAGTCCATCTCGCGCGCCTGCATCGATGCCCCCTTGGTGGCCGGATCCGGCTGGACGTGCCACTCGACGCGATCGAAATGCACGATCTTCGGCCCGGAAGTGAAGCTGCTTTCGCCGTTCTCACGCGGCTTGTAGTCCGCGAAGCGCTCATAGACGAACAGCGAGCCCTGCACCCGTTCGTTGGCCTTGAAGCGGAACGGACCACTGCCGACAACCTCGGTGAACTGCTTGAACGGATCGGTTTCGGCGATGTGCTGCGGCATGATCGCGCACATGTTGGAAGCACCATGGCACAGCGCGTCGGGCAGCAGGGAGAACGGCTGCTTCAAGCGAAACATGATCGTCTTGTCGTCGGGCGCCGACAGATCATCGGTGCGCTGCATCAGTGCCTGGCCGAACGCATCGCGTGCGCCCCAGCGCTTGACGGATGCGACACAGTCACGCGCCAGCACCTTGTCGCCGTTGTGGAACATCAGTCCGTCGCGCAAGGTCAGCTTCCAGGTCTTGCCGTCGTCTTCGATCGAGTGGCCAGCCAGCATCTGCGGCGTGGCCTTGAAGCCGTCCTTCTGGCCGCTTTGCCCGTACAGCGTGTCGAACACCATGTAGCCGTGGTTGCGGGTGACGTACGCCGTGGTCCACACCGGATCGAGGATCGCCAGATCGGATTGCGGAATGAATTTCAGCAGCCGCTGGTTTTCCGCCCGCACGACGGCGGGCAGCGCCAAGGTTGCGGCCGAGGCGGCAAGGAATGTGCGTCTCCGCATTGTTCAGTCTCCCTGGTTTGTTGTTGGCTCCTCCTTGAACTGGCGGTGATGGTGGCGCGGCGTCAGGCAGCAAGCAAGTCTTTGGCACAGATTGCCCGGATTACGCAGGGATTTTCACGGACAAGCACTGGTTGCGCTTCGCGCGAAGCAGCTTTTGCCTTTCCGTGAGGATCCCTGCTTAATCTGGGTAATCAGTGTCGAAGACTTGCTTGCCTGCGGGCCAAACCCAAGGATGACGCCCAATGAAATCCCTGTCCGAAGCCGCCGCGCGGCACTATCACGAACAAGGCTACGTCGCACCGATCCCCGCGCTGGCCCGCGCGGAAGCCGCCGATCTGCGCAGAAAGCTCGAGGCATACGAGGCCGGTGCCGGCGTGCTGGCAGGCCCGCTGCGCCACAAATCGCATCTGTTGTTCACCTGGCTGAACGAGTTGATCCGCCACCACCGCATCCTCGATGCGGTGGAAGACATCATCGGTCCCGATATCCTGTGCTGGGGCAGCTCATTCTTCATCAAGGAGCAGCGCAATCCGGGCTATGTGTCGTGGCATCAGGACTCGACCTACTGGGGACTGGAACCACCAGACATCATCACCGCCTGGGTTGCGTTCACCGACAGCACCGCGGCGAATGGCGCGATGCGGGTGATCCCCGGCACGCACAAGCTGGACCAGGTGCCGCATCGCGACACCTTCGCCGCCGGAAACCTGCTGTCCCGCGGCCAGGAGGTCATGGTGGACGTCGACGAACGCAAGGCGGCGATGCTGGAACTCGCCGCCGGCGAGATGTCGCTGCATCACGTGCGACTGATCCACGGCTCCGATCCCAATCCGTCGGACGACCGGCGCATCGGCTTCGCGATCCGGTATATACCAACGTATGTTCGCCAGGTCGCCGGCAGCCATGACAGCGCGACGCTGGTGCGCGGCACGGACACGTTCCACCATTTTGAACAGGAACGCCCGCCGGACGCTGACATGTCGCCGGAAGCGGTTGCGTATCATGCGGCAATCACCGGTGCCTACGCACAGATCCTGATGCGCGGAACGGGGAAGGAAATGCGGGCATAAGGACTCTGACCGGATTACTTCGCCGACGCGTCGGCGATGCACGCGCGGTCCGCGTGCCGGATCGCCATCCGTTGTTCGATCAGTGCGGCGCGCTGCCGCTTGCGCCACAGGCGGACCTGCTCCCAACCCGGTGTGGTCATGCCGCCGGTTCCAGATCCAGCAACCGCGACAGCCGCCGTCGTGGACGCACCAGGTCCGCCAGCGTGGTGCGATCCAGCACTGCGAAGAATGCCGCGAGGGCATCGCCCAGCACGCCTTGCAGCACGCAGGCCGGCTGGATTGCGCAGGCCGCGCCGGCGCCGAAGCAAGGCGCTATGTCCAGGTCATTTTCCGTGCGACGCAGTACGGCGCCGATGTTGATCGTCTCCGCCGCGCGCGCGAGCCGCAATCCGCCGTGCTGGCCGCGCACTGTCGCGACCTCGCCGGACTGCGCCGCCTGGTGCACCACCTTGGTCAGATGGTTGGCGGATACACCGTACGCGACCGCAATCTCATCGATCGTGCACAGCGTGTTCGGACGTAGCGCGAGATACATCAGCGTGCGCAACGTGTAGTCGCTGAATGTGGTCAGGTGCATGGCGTGGCCCCTGTCGGACGGTGCCGCAGGTCTTCCGGCCAGCTTCGATCCGGGCGGAAGAACAGCGCGAGTTTCAGGCTTTCGGCGATCCGTCGCGCCTTGCAGGAGAACTGGCTGGCGATCCCTGGGACGAACAGCTCCGCCGCGGTTGCCTCGAACAGGTCAAGCCAGTTGCCGAACATCGGCGGCTGGACGCCGGTGATCTTGCGGTGGGCGCTGACCGGATCGCCCTTGTAGCGGCCACTGGTCAGCATGACGGATGACCAGAAGGCGTACATCTTCTCAAGGTGCGTGGGCCACGCGTCGTCGGCGATCGCCGCGGCGAAGATCGGGGCGAGAGTGGGGTCACGGCGGATGCGTGCGTAGAAGGCATCCACCAGTTGTTTGATCGTCGCCTCCGTCACCTCGGTGAATGGCGGGGTCACAGGAAGATCACCAGGGCGACGATCACCACCACGGCGTTCCAGAACAGCATATCGACGAGGGTGCGGATCATGACGCGGTCGTCTGACTGCGTGGCGCCCAGGAGATCGGCAACGATATCACCGGGAAGGAAGAAGACTTTCAAGGCGAACTTCATGGCGAGCTTCATGGCGACCCTTGAAGATGTATCCGAAATGCATCTTGGTTGGCCATCGGCCGAAAGCAATATCCCGAATGCATCTTTCGTGCGGAGCCGCCAATACGGCTCGACGGATCGACGGATCGACGGATCGACGGATCGACCCGAATCCTGGCGCACATGATCGACAACGTCGGCGCCGGACACGGCCGCCTGCCTGACGCCACGCAGCATCAACAGATGGCGCGGTTCATCGCGGAACCGGGGAGGTCAACGAACCGGCAATTCGTTGGAAACAGGCTCGCCCGAACCAGGCGGACCAGTCGAGAGATTTGATGCGGTGCTTGTCGGCGCGAAAGCGCACGCGAAACAGGTCGGTTGGATTTCGCGCGCATGCTCGATGACTTCGTACAAGCTCAGGTCAGAGCCGTATTCGGCGAGGCTGGCGCGTGACAAACCAGTGCGGTTGGCCAATGCATCACGTATCGTGATGTGTTCAGCCACCCAGGGATCGTGCAGCGTCAAGGTCGGCAAGAACTTGCGCAGCGGGACGTCCCATTTGATCACGCCGTTATCAACCAGCACCGCCGCAATAAAACCGGTGAACGCTTTCGAGTAGGACCCGATTGGAAACGCCGTGTGGATCGGCCGAAGTACCGTCAGCCAGGCTGGCAACGCCGTAGGCCTGGACGTAAGCCGGAACGCCCTCGTTCACCACCGCAATCGCGACGCCCGGAACCTGCCAATGGTCGCGGACCCGTTCGACGAAACGGTCAATCTCGCGCGATCGACCGTGCATCGTCATGGTCCCGGACTTCGGGTGCCGGGCATGCCCGCGGGCGCAGTCACAGCGTCCGGTGACGGGTGAGATTCTCGATGAGCGTCAGGAGACGATCGCGCTCGGCAGAAGCCTTGGCCTTGTCCTCGCGCCGTTCCTGTTCAGAGCGGTCAAGGCGCGCGAGAAGGTCTGCGATCCTCGCTTGCAGCGTCTCGATCATCCCATACGGATCATCAGCCGCGTTCGATGCCGGCAGCGCCATCCCGAGGGCCAGCTTCTGATCGACTGAAGGCTGTTGCGGCTCGGGTTGAATATCGTCCGGCAGGTCGAGCCACCACTGTCCGCGCTCATCACGCACACCGTTGATCATGCCGCTTCGCAGGCGTCTGCGAACCGAATCAACAGAGACATTGAGCCGACTTGCGGCCGTCGAGATCGTCATTTTTGCCATGGAAGCACCCAGCTATGCTGGCGCCAGCATATATGCATATGCAAACCAGTGCAACCGGCTTCGTCACCGCCCGCAGGGGATGGAATTCGACTCGCTGATTGGATGTCCTGCCCGACCGCGCCTCACGACGCTGTGTCGCAACGGATCGCCGGTGCCAGCCGGGCAAGCGATATACGAGAAGGAAAACGCCAGACGGTCGCCCGCGACAATTCAATCCGGCCAGACCAGATCCTCTGTCCAACCCAACGCGGCAAACTCCGCCGCGCGCAGCGGAGCCTCGCCTACCGAGAAGAATTCGTCGAGCTGCGGCGGCCGCACGTCAGTGGCACTCAGCATGCAATGTGCCTGCCCCCGATGATGTACCTGATGCTGGAACAGGTGCAGCAGCAACCGATCCATCCGCTCGCGTTGAATGCGATCACCGCGATGGACCGAGACAATCCGAGCAAGGTCGTCTGCGCCGAGACCCTCAACGATTGCGATCAGACGCCGGTCCACTTCCGCCTGCGCCACGTGCAGCGCCAAGACAGTCTCGCAAGGTTCCGGATCTGCCCATGCGGCGGGGCCCAGTGATCCGCCTGCCATGGCGTCCACATAAAACCGATCGACGATCAGGATATGGTTGAGCGTGGCGCGCAGGCTGGGAAAGAAGCCGATCCGCGGCGCCACGAAATCGGTCTGCGACAGATGCGCGCACGCCGCGAGCAGTCGGTGATTGGCCCAGCCATTGTTATAGGCCATTCCTCGGTACGGCAGGACTGCATCCATCGGCGTCTCCAGAGCTGTCAGCTCATTCGGGGCGGTTCGGCCCGGCCGCCAGCTTGGCTCCTCCCGACGTGCGGCGGCAATGGCATGGCGCTTGCTCCGACACGTACGCTGCGGATCGACTGACGGCCGCAGACCAGCGGCCATCGTGCGATCCCGTGCAGCGCACCTGCTCATGGGAGGTTCCGATGCGCCTTGCCCGCCGTTCCGCTCTCGCTCTGCTCGGTTCATCCGCGCTGGCCGGCTTCGTCGGGCCGGCACGTGCAGAGGGCAAATTCGTCACCGTCGGCATCAACCTGCCGCTGACCGGCGCCAGCGCCGAGGATGCGACCACCATTCTGCACGGGGCGCTGCTGGCGATCGAGGAAGCCAACGCCCGCGGCGGTGTCGGCGGCTACCAGATCAGGACGCTGGTGCTCGACGATGGCACTGCAACCGCCGGCCAGTACGATCCCGCGCAGGCAGCGACCAACACGCGCAAGATGGTGGTTGACCCTGCAGTGGTCGCCGCGATCGGTCCGATGGCCAGCGGCAGCGGCAAGGCGATGGCGCCGCTGCTCAGCCAGGCCGACCTCGCCACCGTGACGCCGAGTTCCACCAGCCCCGACCTGACCGATCCGAAGTTCGCCGCGCAATACCGGCCTGCCGGACGGGCGATCTACTTCCGGACCGTGACCACCGATGCCTACCAAGGTCCCAACATGGCGAATTTCATGGCAGACCAGCTCAAGGTAAAGTCAGTCTTCGTGGTGGACGACAGCGGCGCCTATGGCGTTGGCCTGGCCGATGCGTTCCAGGCGCAGTCGGCAAAACGGGGCATCCAGGTGATGGGCCGCGACCGCGTCGATCCGTTGCAGAGCGACTATCGGCCGTTGCTGACCAAGATCCACAACCTCAATCCGCAGGCGATGTATTGCGGCTCCAGCGCGTTGGCGGGCGCCAAGCTGGCCAAGCAGAGCTACGACATCATGCCGAACATGATAAAGGCGGGCGGCGACGGGATGCATCAGCAGGCCGTCTTGTCCGCCGCAGGCTTTCCCGCGGCGCAGGGCTGGTACAGCACCATTGCCGCGCCGCACATGCTGGATGACGCGAAGCTGAGCGCCTGGCTGGCCAACTATGAAAAGCGCTGGCCCACGCCGCCGTCGGATTACGCGATCACCTCCTACGATGCGGCGCTGGTGGTACTTGCGGCGATCGGCGCCGTGGCGAAGTCCGGCAAGACCATGGACCGCTCGACGGTGCGCGACGCCATCCAGGCCGGCACGGTGGACACGCTGCAAGGCACGCTGTCGTTCGATGCCAATGGCGACCTCGCCTCGCACGTGGTCAGCGTGTTTCAGGTGCAGCAGGATACCGCGTATCCTGCCAACGACGTGGTGCATCAGTTCAAGTATATCGGCGCGGCGCTGTCGGATGGTGCCTGACGGCTTCGGAGGTACCGGAATCGCGGTAACGCTGCGAGGGTGCCAGGGCAACAGTTGTCATTACGGGCGGAGCGAAGCAATCGCGGGCGAGCGGGCGCTGCAATCAACATAGCAGCGTCGTTACGCTTGCCAAAATGACACCTGACGCGAAGCCGAGAGCCAGCGTCCAGAGCGCCGCGGCTGGTGATGCTGCACGAGCGTGGTGCGATTTGCGGTCCGCTTATGCTGCCGGCGGAACGCCCGCCTGCGCCAGCGCGGCTGCCTGGCGATCCGCCAGCACCTGCGCGTCGAAATCCTCGATCAGACCATTGAACAACCTGCTCCAGTTCAACTCCGCCTTGAGGCGCAGGAACACGCCGCCCAAACCGATCGCCGACCGGTCCATCAGGACGAACTCGCGCGGCGGCTTCACGCCGCCGGTGCGCTTCAGGCCGGCATGCACACGCTCGGCCACCTCGCGGCCAAACTGCGGATCGTCGGTTTCCTGGATGCGGCGCACGCGATCCTCGCACAGCGGCTCGTACAGGAATCGCGCCCACAGATTCAACGCCGCCATCTTCTCCTTCGACAGATCGGCGAAGCCCCATGTCGTGTAGGCGTGGTGTGCCTTCGCATCGTCGTGATCGCGCACCGCTTCATAAAGATCGATCACGCCGCGCACGAACTTGGCACCGAACACCCGGATGGCACCGAAGTCGAGCAGGTTCACCGTGCTATCCGCTCGCACCTGGTAATTGCCGAGATGCGGATCGCCGTGGATCACGCCATAGCGATAGAACGGCACGTACCACGCGCGAAACAGTGCCTCGGCGATCCGGTTGCGTTCTTCCTGTGGTGGATCCTCTGCCAGCCGGTCCATCAGCGGGCGACCATCAAGCCATGTCATCGTCAGCAGACGCCGCGTGCAGTAGCCTGCCATCGGCACCGGCACATGCACCGTCGGGTCGTTCGCCAGCATCAGGCGATACAGCCGCATCTGCGCGGCCTCACGTTCGTAGTCCAGCTCCTCGCGCAGGCGCTGGGTCAGTTCCTTGTAGATCTCTTCGTGGTCGATGGCGTTGTCCATGCGGTGGTAGATCGCCATCGCCATGCGCAACTGGCGAAGGTCGGCTTCAACGGTACTCGGCATGTCGGGATATTGCAGCTTGCACGCGACATCGGTGCCGTCATGCAGACGCGCGCGGTGCACCTGGCCGAGGCTTGCCGCCGCCGCCGCCTCGTGGCTGAACGTGGCGAACTTCGACTGCCAGTCGGTTCCGAGTTCGCTCACCATGCGGCGACGCACGAAGTTCCAACCCATCGCCGGCGCGTTCGCCTGCAACTGCGCGAGTTCCGCGGCGTATTCCGCCGGCAATGCATCGGGCACGGTCGAAAGGAACTGCGCCACCTTCATCAGCGGCCCCTTCAGACCGCCAAGGATAGTTCGAAGGTCCTCGGCGTGACTGGCACGGTCGGTCTTGATGCCGAACATGCGAGCACCTGCAAAGCGGGCGGCGATACCTCCCACGGCGCCCGAGGTGCGTGCCATGCGTCGGAGTTCACCGAAGATGTTGCTGCGATCAGACATTGAATCGTGTGAATGTGGTGAGTGGGGCGAGAGTGGTTAAGGGGGTTAAAGCAGTGAATGGGGTTAGCGGGCTTAGTGGGGCCTGTATGATCAAGATTCTCCCTCCCCTTGCGGGAGGGTGTTGGGGGGAAGGGCCACAGCGGCCTGCTGGATCGCAAGCCGTACACCTTCAATACTGCTCAGCAAATCACGATTGCTGACGCGGAAGACACGGAGACCGTGCTGCTGAATCCAGGTGTCTCGGATCCCATCCGTCAGCGCGTCGATATGCGAGATTCCATCGACCTCGCCGACCACGCGCGCAACAGCACGATAAAAATCAGCGCTATACGGACCCAACGGCATCTGTCGGCGGAATTTCAACCCCGCAACGCGATAGCTGCGCAATCCCTGCCATAACCGGCATTCGGCAGGTGTCGGAGCGCTAT
>DATKFJ010000417.1:0-23099 GCA_035511435.1 Acetobacteraceae bacterium
CGCGCCGCGGCGGCGACGTGGCACTACACGTCTCGTATTGGCAATTATATGCCCGATTACTGGTGACCGCGCGACGCCCGAGGCAGGCGATACAAGCCTGGCGGCGACGCGGAGCGCAAATCGGAGCATGACGCACTGCCGGTGTGTTTGACCCCGAACCCGGTTGGTCCTTCGAGGCCGGGGATGGAGACAGGCTTGGACATGCGTGGCTCGACTTGGGTGCGCACAGGATTACACAAATAGCTCAGTAGTCAATCAGAAACATAGCCCTGGCGTGGCACTACATATTTGGTGGATTCATTGGCCACGCTCAGTTATATCAATGGTTTAGCGGACTTATGCACAGAGCAAGTGTCGAAGATGGGTTTCGGGCAATATCGCAAGGTTGACGGGTTTCGCTGACGCTCGACCCACCCGTGCGGGTGGCGCGGCGCCGCCGCAATCAATGATCCAGCCGAATGACCGCGCGGGTTGTCAGCTCCAGATATCGGTGGCTGCCCGTTCCAGTTCACGGGCCAGCGGAGCAAGCATCTCGCGGCATGCGATGGTATCACCGGGACGGGCAGCCGTTTCGAGTGCCGTCGCCACGCGCTCTAGCGCGCGTGCGCCAACGGACTGCGCCCCGCCCTTCAGCTTGTGCGCTGTCGCGGACACCACCGCCATATCGGACCGCGCGAGGGCCGCTTCGATCTCCCGTGCGCTCTCGCGCGCGCCTGACAGGAACTCCCGCAGCAGGGACTGCATCGTCGCGTCATCGTTGCCCAGCCAGGTCCGCAACATCGCGCGGTCGATCGCCGGACCCCTCGGCGGTGCCGGCGATGCGAGCGCGATCCAGCGGCTGAGGGTCGCGCTGAGGCGGGCTATCACCACCGGTTTTGCCAGGTACGCGTCCATGTCGGCTTCCAGGCAACGCTCCTCCTCGCCGCGCATGGCATTCGCCGTCACCGCGACGATCGGCGTGCGCGACGTGCCGGACGCGGCTTCGCGGGCACGGATCTCGGCGGTCAGGGCGTAACCGTCCATGCGTGGCATGTGCATATCGGCCAGCACCACGGCATAGCGCCCTGGTTGCCACAGCATCAGCGCATCAAGACCATCGACGGCGATATCCACTGTCAGGCCCAGCAGACCAAGCTGGCCCACCAGCACTTGCCGGTTGACCGGATGATCATCCACCACCAGCACGCGGCCGCCGATCTGGTTCAGCGCCGGCAATTTTTTCGGCGCATCGCGCGTCCGCTCCACCGTCCCGTCAGGCGCGGCATGCAGCTGCAGCGTGACGGTAAAGATGGAGCCTCTGCCGGGTTCGCTGCGGAGCCTGACGTCGCCGCCCATCAGTTGCGCAAGCCGCCGCACGATGGAGAGCCCCAGGCCACTGCCGCCGAAACGTCGCGTCGTCGAGCTGTCGGCCTGCGAGAACGGCTGGAACAGCCGCGCCCTTTCCTCCGCGGCGATGCCGATTCCGGTATCCATCACGGCCAGCGTGACGCGCTGTTGCCCCGCGCCGAGTGCGGTGGTTGCCGCGCGCACCTGCACGCTGCCGGCCTGGGTGAACTTCAGCGCATTGCCGAGCAGATTGAACAGGATCTGCCGCACGCGAACCGGATCGCCGATCAGGGCGTCTGTCGAGCCGGGCACCAGCTCCGCGACAAGCTCCAGCTGCTTGGCGTCAGCCTGGGAGCGCAGGGCATTCACCGTGTCGGTGACCAGTTCCGCAAGCGAGAACGGAGTTTCCTCCAGTTCCAGGCGGCCGGATTCAATTCGGGAGAAGTCGAGTACGTCGTCGATGATGCGCAGCAACGCTGACGCCGATGAGCGCATCGTCGCCACGATGGCACGCTGACTGTCGTTGATGCCCTGATGTTCCAGCACCTCGAGCATGCCCAGCACACCGTTCATCGGCGTGCGGATCTCGTGGCTCATGGTCGCAAGGAACGTCGACTTCGCCTGGTTGGCCGCTTCCGCCTCGGCGCGCGCCGCTTCCGCCGCATCGCGTTCATGCGCGAGTTCGGTTTCGCGCTGCTTGAGCTCGGTGATGTCGCGGACCACGACCAGCCGGCTGTCGTCGGGCATGCGCAAAAAACTGCGCTCGACCCAGGCGCCGTCCGGGCGTCGGCGCACCTGCTGGGTGCCGTCGGCGCGGGTGAACAGCGCGAATTGTGCGGCGACGTGCTCGTCCGCCGTGGCGGCGATCTGCGGCACCAGCGCGTTTTCATACTGATAGCGCCAGATCGCCTGCATCGTGCGGAGACTGACGATCTTCTCGCGGGAGATATCGATCTGCTCGAACATCGCCTTGTTCGAAGTGAGGTAGGTGCCATCCGCTTCGGCTGATCCAACGCCATCGCGCATGTTGTCGAGCAGCGCCTCCATGTGGAGGCGGGTCCGCTCGGTCTCGGCTCGCGCCGCGTTCAGTGCACTGACACTGAGCTTCCAGTCGGTGACATCGACGATAGCGCCGACGACGCGGTAGGCACGCCCGTTTGGACGCCGCAACGCGACACCATATTGCTGGACCCAGCGCCACGTGCCGTCGCAGCCACGATAGCGATACTCGAAGTCGAGCCGCGGCGTCTCGCCCTTCAGCAGCGATCGCAGCACGCCACGGTAGGCCGGCGTGTCGTCCGGATGGATTGCCCGGGTCCAGGCCTCGCCGGTAAGCGGCGGTTCCGCCCACAGGCGGAGGGCCTCCCGTCCTACCGGTGGATGTTCGACCGCGCCGGTCTCGATGTTCCAGTCGTAAACGCTCAGGTTGAGCGCGGCGAGAGCCAGCAGATAGCGTTCGGCATCCCGCGCAGGCACATCGGCTGGCGCGTCCATGGGAAGCGGCTCATCCATAGCCGTATCGGCAGCCGCGGTTGGAATCGACACTTCCCGGCACTCCATACCGTCAGGCGCACGTGTAGCGGGAATAATGCCACAACCGGGTTGCAGTCGCACCCCTTTCATTTTTCCGCAGCCAAAATGTAGTTGACCGCCAGATTACGGCTGGTCTTCCAGCGCCCGGTCAGCGGATCGCCAACCAGGCCGCTTATCGCGGCCACGCGAAGCCCGGTGCGACGGAGCATGCCGCCCAGTTCGGCCGGCGTGATGAATTTGCGCCAGTCATGCGTGCCGACCGGCAACCAGCGCAGCAGGTACTCGGCGCCGACCTTGGCGGCGATGAACGACTGCGGCGTGCGGTTGAGGGTGGACAGGAACAGCCGACCGCCCGGCGCCAGCAGTGCGGCGAGAGTTGCCACGAAGGCGGCCGGGTCGGGCACATGCTCGATCACCTCCAGGGCCGTGATCACCGGGAACCGCGCGTTCTCGGCGAGCAGGTCCTCGGCCACGCCGGTTCGATAGGCGAGCGGCAGATTCTGTCCGGCCGCGTGGGCGCGCGCCGCCGCGATGGCCTCGCCGGCGGCATCCAAGCCGAGTACATCGAAGCCCAGCCGCGCCAGCGCCTCGGCTGCCAGCCCCGCGCCGCAGCCGACGTCGAGAACCCGGACGGGAGAGATATGTGGGGGATTAATGCCCGCCCCTTGCGGAAGGTCGGAGCAGGAGGGAGCGGTATGGTCGATGGCGGGGGGAGAGTCCGCTTCCCCTGCCCCTTCCCCTGCCCCCTCACCCAAGCGAGGGGCGAGATCGGTGGTCCGCGTCTTGCTGCGCACCGGCCCCAACCGCTGGTTAATCCAGGCTACCCGCGCCGGGTTCATCCGGTGCAGCGGGCGCATTGGGCCTTCCGGGTCCCACCAGCGTGCCGCCAGCGCGTCGAAGCGCGCCACTTCCTCAGGCGAAACTGTCTTGCCTGGCATGGTTGCCCCTGCTGTCCCGCGCCAGTATGACCACCGGCAACCGACCATCTGCAACAGACCACTGGCAACTGGCACCGATGTCACGCATCGTGATGAAGTTCGGCGGCACCTCTGTCGCTGACCTCGACTGCATTCGCAACGTCGCGACCCGCGTCAAGCGCGAGGTCGACGCGGGGAACGAGGTCGCCGTGGTGGTTTCGGCCATGGCGGGCGTCACCAACCAGCTCGTCGCCTGGTGCCAGGGGTTGTCGCCGCTGCACGATGCGCGCGAATACGATACCGTGGTGGCGACCGGCGAGCAGGTCACCAGCGGCCTGCTGTCGATCGCGTTGCAGGAGATCGGCGTCGAGGCGCGTTCCTGGCAGGGCTGGCAAGTTCCCATTCGCACCGACAGCGTGCATGGCAAGGCGCGGATTGCGGAAATCGATGGCGCCGAGTTGATCCGCCGCATGCGGGCGGGGCAAGTCGCGGTGATATCGGGCTTCCAGGGTATCGGCAGCGACGGCCGCATCACCACACTGGGCCGCGGCGGGTCCGATACTTCAGCGGTGGCGCTGGCGGCGGCGATGCGGGCGGACCGCTGTGATATCTACACCGACGTCGATGGCGTCTACACCACCGATCCGCGTATTGTGCCGAAGGCGCGCAAGCTGGCCCGCATCGCCTATGAGGAAATGCTGGAGCTGGCGTCGGTGGGCGCCAAGGTGCTGCAAACTCGCAGCGTCGAGCTGGCGATGAATGAACGGGTTCGCGTTCAGGTATTGTCAAGCTTCCAGGACGTACCCGGTACTCTCGTGGTGGACGAGGACGAGATCGTGGAAAAACAGAACGTGTCGGGCATCGCCTATTCACGTGATGATGCGAAAATAACGCTGCGGCGGGTGCCTGACCGGCCAGGGATCGCTGCCGCGGTATTCGGCGCATTGTCAGACCACAACGTCAATGTCGACATGATCGTACAGAACATATCAGCCGATGGTACGACCGACATGACCTTCACGGTGGGCAAGGCCGACCTGCCGCGAGCGCAGGCGACGTTGGCCGAGGCGCAGGGGCAGATCGGCTTTTCCGAAGTTTTGGCGGATCCGGAAGTGACCAAGATCAGCGTGGTCGGCGTCGGCATGCGGAGCCATTCCGGCGTCGCGAACACAATGTTCCGCGCGCTGGCCGACAAGGCGATCAACATCCAGGTCATTTCGACCAGTGAAATCAAGGTCAGCGTGCTGATCGCCGCCGAATACACGGAACTGGCGGTACGCGCGCTGCACACCGCCTACGGTCTCGATGCCGCCTGACATCGCCATGCCCGATGTCGCGCTGACCACGGCCCGCGCGGAACTGGACAGGCTGTGGGCGCGCGGCACCGCGTTTCTTGGCTCGCACGTCGCCATCATGGGCGGTGCGATGAGCTGGGTCAGCGAGCGGCACCTGGTGTCGGCGATCTCCAATGCCGGCGGCTTCGGCGTGATCGCCTGCGGCGCGATGGGGCCGGAATTGCTGGAGGCGGAAATTTGCGCCACCCAGGCGCTGACCGACCGCCCGTTCGGCGTCAATCTGATCACCATGCATCCGCAGCTCGATGACCTGATCCGCGTGTGCCTGGCAGCGCGCGTCGGGCATATCGTGCTGGCCGGCGGCATCCCGCCGGGCGGTGCAGTGCGCGCAGTGAAGGATGGCGGCGCGAAGCTGATCGCCTTCACGCCGGCGCTGGTCCTGGCCAGGCGGCTGATCCGCTCCGGCGCGGACGCCCTGGTGATCGAAGGCTCCGAAGCCGGTGGACATATCGGCCCGGTCTCGCTGATGGTATTGGCGCAGGAGATCCTGCCGCATATCCACGAAGTTCCGGTGTTCGTCGCCGGCGGGTTGGGCCGCGGCGAGGCGATCCTGACGCTGCTGGAAATGGGCGCGTCGGGCGCGCAGTTGGGCACCCGGTTCGCCGCTGCCAGCGAATCGATCGCGCATGCCAAATTCAAGCAGGCATTCATCCGCGCCAACGCGCGCGATGCGCTGCCCTCGGTACAGCTCGACGAACGTTTCCCGGTGATCCCGGTGCGCGGACTGGTTAACGAAGGCGTCAAGCGCTTCCTGCGGTTTCAAGCCGAAACGCGCGATCGCTTTCAGTCGGGCGAACTGACCAAGGAGGCTGCCCAGCTTGCCATCGAGCATTTCTGGGCCGGGGCGCTGCGCCGCGCGGTGATCGATGGCGATATCGAGAACGGCTCGGTGATGGCCGGGCAGTCGGTGGGCATGGTGACGCGCGAACAATCGACCGCGGAGGTTATCGCCGAGTTGGTCGGACAGGCGGTCGCGGCGCTGGTTGCCCGGGACCGGGTTGTGGCGGGTGGGGCATGCTGACGCGCAGCCCCCTCCCCTGCCCTCCCCCACTTTTCGGCAGATGGAGTGTCGGTGCAGAACTCCGTCTGCCACGAAGTGGGGGAGGGTTGGGGAGGGGTGCCGTTGGCCTGAACTGAGTGGACATGGCCAATCCCCGCAGGCTGCTGGCCAGGCTGCGCGAGATGATGGCGCGTGGCACCGCGCCGTTGCCCGACCTTGTCCGGCTGGTGGCGGCGGAACTGGTCAGCGAGGTGTGCTCGGTCTACACGGCGCGTCCCGGCGAGATACTGGAGCTGGTGGCAACCGAGGGGCTGAACCCCCAGGCGGTGGGACGCACGAGGCTGCGGGTTGGTGAGGGCATAGTCGGCCTGTGCGCCGCGACCGCGAAGGTGATGAACCTGCCGGACGCGCAGAACCATCCGGCTTTCGCCTACCGTCCGGAAACCAACGAGGAGCCGTTCGCCTCCATGCTTGCCGTGCCGGTCCGGCGGGGTGGCCGCACGTTGGGCGTCGTGGTGGCGCAGAACCGCAATCCGCGTCTCTATGCCGACGACGAAGTGGAAGAACTGGAAACGGTGGCGATGCTGCTGGCGGAGGTGCTGGCGGCGAGCGGCGCGTCCGACGGCTCGGAGGAAGGCGTTGGCGCGACGGTGCCCCGGGTATTCGCCGGCACCATCCTGGTTTCCGGCATCGCCATCGGGCCGGTGGTGCTGCACGGTAGCCGGCGACGCCTGCTGCGGCTCCTGGCGGACGACCCGGATGCGGAGCTGGTGCGGTTGCACGATGCGACGCAACTCATGCAACAGGGTCTCGATGAATTGATCGCCGGTGTGCCCGACGGACTGGCGAGCGGCGCGGACGTGTCTGCCTCACGCGAGGTGCTCGATGCGTATCGCCTGGTCGCGGCCGATGCCGGCTGGCTGAAACGCGTTGCCGAGGTCATCCGCAGCGGTTTGTCGGCCGAGGCGGCGGTGCAGCGTGTGGCCGGCGAACTGCACGACCGCATGCGCCGGATTACCGATCCCTATCTGCGGGAACGGCTGGCCGATCTGGAGGATCTCGCGGGACGATTGCTGGCGGCACTGGCGGGTGACGGGCCGCGCCAGTCAATTCAGCCCGGCTCGATCCTGCTCGCCCGCCGGCTGGGCCCAGCCGAGTTGCTCGACTGGCATGCCTCCGGCATCGGCGGCGTCGCGATCGAGGAAGCCAGTCCAGCAGGCCACGCCGCGATCCTTGCACGGGCGTTGGGGATCCCGTCGGTCGGCGGCACGCGCGGCATGCTGGCCGCGGCGGAGCTTGGCGATGAAGCGGTGGTGGACGCCGAGGAGGGCCAGCTTGTGCTGCGCCCCGAAGTCGAGGTGCGGGCGACCTATGTCCGCGCCCTTGAAGCCAGGAGCGCGATGGAGGCCGGCTGGGCGCCGTTGCGCCTTCGGCCGGCAATCACCGCCGATGGTGCTCACGTCAGCCTGATGCTGAACGTCGGTCTCAACATGGAGGTGGCGCAGCTCGACACCACCGGCGCGGAGGGCATCGGCCTGTACCGCACCGAAATTGCCATGCTGGCGCGCGGGTCGATTGCCGATGTGGCGGAACAGGCGGCGAGCTATTCGCGCGTGCTGGATGTCGCCGCCGGACGGCCGGTGCTGTTTCGCACCCTTGATCTCGGCGCCGACAAGTTGCTGCCCGGCGATGCGCCGGAGGAGGAGAACCCGGCGATGGGGTGGCGGTCACTCCGCATCGGCCTGGATCGCCCGGCGCTGCTGCGCCGCCAGTTGCGCGCCTTGCTGCTGGCAGCGGGCGGCCGCCCTTTGTCGGTCATGTTCCCGATGGTCGCGACCGTCGCGGAATTCCGCGCCGCGCGGGCGCTGCTGCTGGCGGAGGCGCGGCGGATACGTCCGAAGCCGGAGACGCTCGCCATCGGCACCATGCTCGAGGTCCCGGCGCTGATGTGGCAATTGGACGATTTGTTGCGCGAGGTGGATTTCGTTTCGGTCGGTTCGAACGATCTGCTGCAGTTCCTGTTCGCCGCCGACCGCGGCACGCCATCGCTGTTCAGCCGCTACGACCTGCTGTCGCAGCCGGTGTTGAGTCTGCTGGAGCAACTGTTGCAGGCCGCGCGGGCAGCCAAAGGTGGCATGGGCGTGCCGGTTTCCCTGTGCGGCGAAGCGGCGTCGCGACCGCTGGAGGCGATGGCATTGGTCGGACTGGGATTTGCGAGCCTGTCCATGCCGGCATCGGGCATCCTGCCGGTCAAGGCGCTGCTGGCCGGGCTGGACGTTGCGGCGTTCCGGCCAGTGCTTTCGGCGATCCGCGGCAATACTTCCGGATCGGCCAGTTTACGCGAACCGATCAGCACGTGGGCGCGAGAACAGGGGCTAGCGGTTTGACACCGCGTTTTGGTTTTGCTGGGCGTTTTAGTTTTGCCGGGCGCTTTTGTTTTGCTGGGCGCTTTAGTTTTGCTGGGCGATGCAATGACGATTCGACTGTACGGCCGAACCGATGCACTCTGGTGGTGTAGACAGGACAACCAGTTCGCGGAAACAGGGCCACCGTGCTGCATGAGCGCAGAGCAAGACTGGCGGAAAGCCGGACCATGATGTCTACCGCGATCGACCGGCACGACGCGCTACCCGTCGCTCCCAGGGCGGGGGCGGACTTGCGCGCCGCGCGGGAGCGGGTCGGCTGGACGTTGCAGGACATGGCGGCGGCGTTACGGATCCGCCTGCCGTACCTTGAAGCATTGGAAGCGGGACGGCTGGATGAGCTTCCCGGCAATGCCTATGCCCTGGGTTTCCTGCGGACCTATTCGAGCGCCCTTGGGCTCGACCCCAATGAGATCGCCCGCCGGTTCAAGGCCGAAGCGTCAACGGTGAACCAGAAGACCGAGCTGACATTCCCGGTGCCGGTTCCGGCGCGCGGCGTGCCTGCCGGGGCGGTGGTTCTGCTGGGTGTGGTGCTGGCGGTCGGCGCCTATGCCGGCTGGTACCGTCTCTCGGGTGAGGGCAGGCTGCCGGCCGAAACCAATACCGAGGTGCCGATGCATCTGGAGTCCTTGGCCCAGCAGGCGGTACCGCCGACCAACCCGCTGCCGACCACCCCACTGCCGCCGGCCCTGCTGGTTGCGTCGACGCCTGCCGGCACCGCGCCGGGCCAGCCGGCCGATGCGGCACCGCCGGTCCCGGCAATCTCGCCCAGTTCGGCCGCGGCAGCGCCGTTGCCGGCGCTGGCGGCGCCGGTCGAGCCGTCAGACCAGTCGCGCATCCTGCTGCGGGCGAGTGCCGATGCCTGGGTCCAGGTGCGTGACCGCGCCGGTCCCGTGCTGCTGAACCGCATCCTGCATCCCGGCGAGACCTGGGAGGTGCCGCCCAAGCCGAATCTGGTGCTCACCACCGGGAACGCCGGAGGCACCGATCTCCTGGTGGACGGCGTGGCAACCGCGTCCTTGGGCAGCAATGGCGCGGTGCGGCGCGATCTGCCGCTGGATCCCGACCTGATCAAGGACGGCAAGCTGGCGGCCGGACAGCCGGTGGCCGGTTTGCTGCAGGCCGCGACGCCGCGGCCTAATCCCCAGTAGCGTCCCCAGTGGCGTCCCCAGTAGCGGCGCAGCGATAGAAACCCCATTCTAGAGCGAGCGGTTCCGCACCGCAGCATACGGAGAGTGACCTTATGAGCTATCGGCCGTACCAGGAGATCATCCGGCGGAAGTCCCGCCGCGTTTATGTCGGCAGTGTACCGGTGGGCGACGGCGCCCCGATCACCGTGCAGACGATGACCAACACGCTGACCACCGACGTCGCCGGCACCATCGCGCAGATCAGGCGGGCAGAGCTTGCCGGCGTCGATATCGTCCGCGTGTCGTGTCCCGACCAGGAGAGCGCGCTCGCGCTGAAGGATATCGTTCACGAGGTGAACGTGCCGATCGTGGCGGACATCCACTTCCACTACAAACGAGCGATCGAGGCAGCGGACAGCGGCGCGGCATGCCTGCGCATCAATCCCGGCAACATCGGCAGCGATGAACGCGTGAAGGAAGTGGTGAAGGCCGCGCGCGACCACGGCTGCTCGATGCGGATCGGGGTGAACGCGGGTTCGCTGGAGAAGCACCTGCTGGAGAAATACGGCGAACCGAACCCGGAAGCATTGGTGGAGAGCGCGCTGTATCATGCGAACATCCTGCAACAGCACGATTTTCATGATTTCAAGATCAGCGTGAAGGCGTCGGATGTGTTCCTGGCGGTGGCGGCGTATCAGCAGCTTGCCGAGGTGTGCGACCACCCGCTGCATATCGGCATCACCGAGGCAGGCGGCCGTCGCATGGGCACGGTGAAGTCTGCGGTGGGGCTTGGCTCGCTGCTATGGGCCGGCGTCGGCGATACGCTCCGCGTGTCGTTGTCCGATGAACCGGAGGAGGAGGTGCGCGTCGGCTGGGACCTGTTGAAGACGCTGGGCATTCGGCATCGCGGCGTGAAGGTGATTTCCTGCCCGTCCTGCGCTCGGCAGGGCTTCAACGTGATCGAAACGGTGCGCACGCTGGAGGATCGCCTGGCGCACATCGAAACGCCGCTGACGTTGTCGATCATCGGCTGCGTGGTGAATGGTCCCGGCGAAGCGCTGATGACGGATATCGGCCTGACCGGCGGCGGCAACGGGCGGCACATGATCTACCGCGCGGGCAAGACCGACCACACGATCGATAGCACTGCCATGGTGGAGCACATCGTCGAGCTGGTGGAGGCGAAGGCTGAGGAGCTGAAGGCGGCGAAAGAGGCGGAGAAGCTGGCGGCGGAGTAGGGGCTCAACTCACTGCTGCCGTCGAACGGTTGATGGAGATTACGCACTGGGCAGCGGAGACAACCCGCGGCGGAAAGATCCAACTGGCACGCGGCTGGATATCAGTCCGCTGGGAAATGCGGTTGACCGGCTGCGGGAGGGCCTGGAGCGTCATCGGCGGGAGCCCGGTGACGAGCAACTGCGTGACGGTTTGATCCAGCGGTTCGAGTTCACTTACGAATTGAGTCATCGAATGCTGCGACGGTACTTGCGGCAGATTTCGGCGTCGCCTGAAGCCTTCGATCAGATGACGTTTCAAGACCTTGTACGTCGTGGCAACGAGCAGGGCCTGCTGCGAGCCGATTGGCCGGAATGGCGGCGTTACCGGGACATGCGCGCGAGAACCAGCCACACCTATGCGGCTTCGGTCGCCGAGCAGGTGGTCAGTTGCATTCCCGACTTTCTGGCGGAGGTCGCGTACCTACGCGACCAGTTGCGGCAGCGTCTGGGGTGACCGCCGCCTTGGACCTCCGCGATGACCACGCCACCATAGTGCGCGACATTCTGCGGCAACATCTTCCTGCCGGCACACGGGCCTTCGTGTTCGGATCGCGCGTCACCGGGCGGGCGCGACGTTACTCCGATCTTGACCTTGCGCTTGAGTGGAAGCGGCCCCTTGGACTGGATCTGATCGGACAGATTGCCGAGGCGCTTTCGGAGTCCGATCTGCCATACCGGGTCGACATCGTCGATTTGTTGGCGGTCGATCCTGCATTCAGGGATCGTATATCCGCGGACTGCATGGCATTGCCGATTGACCAGGCGCCGGGCGAGACCGGCATGAATTGAAAGACGCCGGGTACTGGCGCGACACCGCGCGCAGATCGCCGGGCGCATGGCGAAAGTGGCCTGGAATGCACCGCGGCGATCGGTTCTCGCTGCCGGATCTCAAGCCACGCGATACGCCGCGACAGCCTTTTCGTTGAACTTCAGCCCCAGCCCCGGCGCCGTCGGCAGCACCAACTGGCCCTTCTCGATCGCCGGTGTCTCTTCGTACAGCTTCAGCATCCACGGCATGTATTCCACCGTCAGACCGTTCGGCACCGCGGCGACCAGGTGCAGATGCATCTCCGGCATCACGTGGCTGACCACCGGCAGGTTGAACGCCTCGGCCATGCCGGCGACCTTCATCCACTGCGTCACGCCGCCGACGCGGCACAGATCGATCATGATGTAATCCACCGAGCGTGCCTCGATCATCTGGCGGAACGGCGTGATGCCCCACAGGTATTCGCCGCCGGCGATCGGCGTGGACAACGCCTCGTTCACCCGTGCCAGGCCGGCGTAGTCGTCGCAGGTGGTGACGTCCTCCAACCAGAACAGCCCGACATCGGCCACTCGGTGGCCGATGTCGATCGCCTGCTCCACCCGCCAGCGCTGGTTGATGTCGCACATCAGCTTGATGTCGGGGCCGATCGCATCGCGCACCACGCGCACGCGCCGCACTTCCTCGGCCGGCGACGGATTGCCGGGCAGCGCCATCTGCGTCTTCATCTCGACAAAGCCTTTCGTCACCAGCCGACGCGCGGCAGTGGCGGCCTTGTCGTCGGTCAGCCCGCGGCGCAGCGAACCCGACGCGTACGTTGCAACCCGTTCGCGCGTGCCGCCGAGCAGCTTCCACAGCGGCTGTTCGAGCGCCTTGCCCTTGATGTCCCATAGCGCGACGTCGATCGCCGACAGCGCGAGAGTGAAAATGCCGGCAGGACCGCAGGAATCACCGGCGGCGAGGCGCAGCTTGCGCACGATCGCCTCGATCCGCAGCGGGTCCTCGCCGATCAGCAACGCACCGAGTTCATCAACCGCGGTGCGCAACGTGCCCGTCATTGCGCCGCCGTAGAAGGTAAGGCCGATGCCCTCGATCCCCGCATCGGTCTGGATGCGCAGGATGACGATGGGGCGCAGGCGGCCGGCTTCCTCCGGCATGTCGGCCAGCGGATCGTCTTCCGGAATGCGCAGGATGTCGGTGTGGATTTTGCTGATCTTCATGGCGTCTCTCCCCGCGAGTCCGGTTATCTCCGGTCCGGAGCATAACCAGGACCCGCTGGCCTGGGTATCCCGCGCGACGAACGGCAGACATGTATCGCTGGACGCAGCGCCCGCAGACGCGGCCATCGCAGACGCAGCGGCGCAGGCGCGGCGATCACAGGAGTGGCGGTCCGGCGTTCGATGGCTGAAGCTTCTCGGTCCCGTACCCCGGGTCATTCCCGGCGCCGCGTAACGGCCCATACCGTGATGTCCCATGCATTATGGATGCCGATCCCCAGCAGCATTCCCGCGGCCGTGGCCAGCGCCGCACATCCCAGGTCCGATCGCAATGTCAGTGCAATGCCGGACGCTGCCTCGAACAGGTAGCCAACCACGGGGAACACCACGTACCAGACCCGATCATCCAACTCGATCTGTTTGCTGAGGCCGTCCCGCACCATGTCGCGCCAGGCGAAACCGGAATAGCCCAGGCCGAATATGCTGCAACCCAGGATCAGCACGCCGAGCAACGTCCAACTTCCCACCGGCGCCAGGACAATCAGCGACACCGCCAAAACGCTGCTGAAATGGACGACGCTGGCGGAGACGAACACCCGCAGCGGCGCGCGTCTGTCGCGGCTGAAAGCGCCGCTGCCGACGGATACTGCGACAAACAACAGCCCGACCATCGTGGCCGAAGCCGTACCGAGCAGCGCGTAGAAGTCATGCCAGGAACCCAGAGCATCGGTCAGCGGCAGCATCGCCATTCCCCGCATGCTTCGAAGCCGGTCACATTACCTGCAATCCGATTGCCTGCAATTCGCGATGAATGCGCATCGGGGCGAATTCACGGTCGCTCGCATCGCTTCTGCCGGCACAGCATCGTCGATCTCGATCTTGACGCGCATCAGGAAGCCGTATGTGTATAAATCGCAGTCGATCTGATCTACACAGCCCGGCGATCTACACAACCCGGACTGCGGCTTCAAGTATTCCACCCGCGCACGCCGGTCCGTCCGTCGCGTGATCGCGCAGCCAACCTCGGCTATACCGTGTGGTGTCATGGCGCCAAACCAGCTTCCCTCCACCATCATCGTTGTCTCGGAGATTCAGCACTATGCCGTTCAAGGTCCAGGTCGGTCCACCGCAGATCGCCATCCACCAGGCGCAAACCGTCCTGGTCACCAATCCCGACGGACAGGTCGATTGGCCTTCCGACAAGGGGCTGTATTTTTTCGATACGCGACTGATCAGCGCCTGGGCGATCTATGCCAATGGCGAAGCATGGGACCTGCTGAATGGCGGCGCAGTCACCAATGACACCGCACTCATCTACTTGACGAACCGCGGCTTCCTGACCGAGGACGGCATCGTACCCGCACACACTCTTGGCTTCACGCTGGCCCGCAGGCTTGCCGGCGGCATGCATGAAGACCTCGACATCACCAACCATGGCCGCAAGCACATCCGGTTCAATCTGGAGATCGCTCTGCGCTGCGATTTCGCCGACGTGTTCGAGGTGAAGTCGGGACGCATCGTCCGGCGTGGCCGCATCAACACCGAGTGGTCCGATGCGCATCAGAAGCTGCGTACCACGTACCGCAACCAGGATTTTCTGCGCGCGGTCCACGTCGGCGTGCAGCACGAGGACCAGCTTGCCGCTTATGCCAACGGGCGCCTCAGCTTCGGGGTGGGAATCGACCCCGGAGCGACCTGGCATTGCTGTCTGATCTACGACCTGATCGACGGCAACCGCCATTTCTATGGTCCGGAGGAGTGCACGCCTGGCGCGGATGCCGCGAGGCACTCCGACGCGCACACCGATTGGCAACAGACAGTCCTGAAGATCCGCACCGGCAACGAGGAATTCTACCGCTGCTACCGCCAGGCGATCGAAGACATGTCGGCGCTGCGCCTGCCGATCGCCGGCACCGACCACATGGTTTTCGTACCCGCCGCCGGGCTGCCATGGTTCATGGCGCCCTTCGGCCGCGACAGCCTGATCGTGTCGTTGCAGAACATCCTGATCTATCCGGAATTCGCGCGCGGTGCGCTGGATGTCCTGGGACGCTGGCAGGCGAAGGAGCGCGACGACTACCGCGATGCCGAACCTGGCAAGATCATGCATGAACTGCGCTATGGGGAACTGGCGCATTTCAAGCTGATACCGCACACGCCATATTACGGCACTGCGGATGCCACGCCGCTTTATCTGATCACGCTGCACGCCGCCTGGCGCGCCACGGGCGACCGAGCGTTGCTCGAACGTTATCTGGATGTGGCGGAGGGTTGCCTGTCCTGGATCGACAACTGGGGCGATCGCGATGGCGACGGCTTCCAGGAGTACCAAACGAGGTCGCCGGTCGGCTACGAAAACATGTCGTGGAAAGACGCCGGCGATTCGATGACCTATACGGACGGCACGCCGGTGCGGGGACCGAAGGCCGTTTGCGAACTGCAGGGCTATGTCTACGACGCCTGGCTTCGCATGGCCGAAGTATTCGATGAATTGGGCAAGCCCGAACGCGCGGCAGCACTGCGCGACAAGGCGGCGACGCTGTTCACCCGCTTCAATGAAAAGTTCTGGGACGAGGAGACGGGCTTCTATGCCTATATGCTGGACGGCGAGAAGCGTAAGGTGCTGAGCGTCGCGTCCAACCCCGGTCATCTCCTTTGGTCCGGCATCGTGCCGGCGGACCGCGCCGCGCGCGTTGTTGCGCGGCTGATGGCGCCCGACATGAATTCGGGCTGGGGCATTCGCACGCTGTCGGCGCTGCACCCGGCATTCAACCCCTACTCGTATCAGAACGGCTCGGTCTGGCCACACGACAACAGCCTGATCGCGCTGGGCATGAAGCGCTACGGCTTCGTGCGTGAAGTCGGCCTTATCGCACGCGACATTTCCCGAGCCGCGGGTCACTTTCTGCTCAACCAGTTGCCGGAACTCTATTCCGGCGTGCAGCGCGGCGAGACCGATTTCCCGGTGCAATACCTGGGCGCCAACGTGCCGCAAGCCTGGGCGGCCGGTTCGGTCTTCGCATTGTTGCAGGCGATCCTCGGCATTCGGCCTGACGCACCGCGCGGTCGCATCTACGTCGATCCGGTTTTGCCTCAGTGGCTGCCGGATATTACGCTGCTCGACCTGCGGGTCGGACGCCGCAGCTTCGACATCCGCTTCTGGCGCGACGGTGACACGACGCGTTTCGAGGTGTTGCGCGGCGCCGCGCGGTGCGTCGAACACGGGCCGTTCGATCCGCTTGGCCTGACAGCGGAAGTCCAGAAAGCGTAATCCCATGCAGCACATGCGAACCGCCGATGCGGTCATCGAAAGCCTGATCCGCCACGGCATCGACACGCTGTACGCGCTGCCGGGCGTGCACAACGACCATCTGTTCGATGCTGCGCACCGTGCGCAGGACCGCTTCCGCGTGCTGCACCCGCGGCATGAGCAGACCGCCGCCTACATGGCGCTGGGTGCTGCATTGGTGACCGGCAAACCGCAGGCTTTCGCAGTCGTTCCGGGGCCGGGGCTGCTGAATGCGTCCGCTGCGCTGCTGACGGCATATGGCATGGGCGCACCGGTGATCGCCCTGGTCGGACAGATTCCATCGTTCGCGATCGATCAGGGACATGGGCACCTGCACGAGATCCACGATCAACTCGGCTTGCTGCGCCATATCACGAAGTACGCCGCACGCATCCGCGCACCGCACGAAGCGCCCGCGCTGGTGGCCGACGCTATCCGCATCGCATGCGGCGGGCGGCAGCGACCGGTGGCGCTGGAGTGTGCAATCGACACCTGGGGCATGACCGGCGCGGTCGAGTTCCCTGACATCACCGCGCCGCCGGTGCCTCCGGTCGATGCGGAGGCGGTGGCTCGCGCCGCGAAAATCCTGGGCCAGGCGGAGCGTCCGCTGATCGTTGTCGGCGGCGGCGCATTGAGTGCAGGCGCGCAGGTGCAGGCGATTGCGGAGGCACTGCAAGCACCGGTGTCATCGTTCCGCCGCGGCAGGGGCGTGATTCCCACGGCACATCCTCTGGCCGTGTCATTCACCGAAGGTCACGCATTGTGGCGGAACGCCGACGCGGTGCTGGCGATCGGCACGCGGCTTTACTGGCAGCAGAGTAATTGGGGCGTGGACGATGCATTGCCGATCGTGCGGCTCGACATCGATCCCGAAGAGATCAATCGATTCCGGCGTCCGGCCTGCGCGCTGTTGGGTGATGCCGCGACCATGCTGCGCGCTTTGCTTGCGGAACTGCCGCCGCATAATCGCGCGCGACCACACAATGAGGAACTCGGCAACGAGGAACTCGCCGGTGTGCGCGCCGCTTTTGCCGAAAGGCTGGCGCGGCAGGAACCGCCGATGAGCTTCCTGCGGGCGATTCGCGCCGCGTTGCCGGAGGACGGCATTTATGTGGAAGAAGTCACGCAGGTCGGTTTCGCCAGCCGTCTCGCGTTTCCGGTGCATGCGCCGCGCACGTTTCTCTCACCGGGTTATCAGGACACGCTGGGCTGGGGCTACGGCACCGCACTCGGCGCACAGGCTGCCGCACCAGGCCGCAAGGTCGTGCTGGCGACCGGCGATGGGGGCTTCATGTTCCAGGCCGCCGAACTCGCCACTGCGATGCGGCACAAGCTGCCGCTGGTGGTGGTGGTGTTCGACGATGGCGCGTTCGGCAACGTCCGCCGCATCCAGGAACAGCAATACGGCAACCGGCTGATTGCCTGCGATCTGACAAATCCCGACTTCGTCAAATTCGCTGAAAGCTTCGGCATGGCCGCATTTCGCGCGACCACGCCGGAGGCGTTGGAAACCACATTGCGCCAGGCCTTCGCGTTGGATGCGCCGGCGCTGGTGCACGTGCCGGTGGGCCCGATGCCGACTCCCTGGGACATGATTCTGCTGCCGCGTGTCCGCGGCTTTGCCGATGCCTGGCGGCCGCCGCTCCCTTGACGGGGCCAACAGGCGTCGTCATATCGCGGCGCCACATTTGAACACCGGAGGATACGCCCGTGAAACAGGGTATTACTCGTCGCGCCCTGGGGCGCGCGACCGCTGCCACGTTGGGCAGCTTCGCCATTCTGCGCCACGCCAGGGGCGACGCGCCGCTGGAACTGCGCGTTTCGCTCGACACCGCGCCGTCGCACCCGCGCAACGTTGCCATCCGCGATTACCTGGGCAAGCTCGAGGCGGCTACCGGCGGCCAGGTGAAGACGAAGCTGTTCGAGAGCGGCTCGCTGTTTCCAGACCTGCAGGTGCTGAAGGCGCTGGTGCAGAACCAGGTGGAGATGGCCTGCCCGGGCACCTGGACGATCACCGGCTTCGTAGCCGATGCGGACTTCTCGCAGTTGCCGGCATTCTATGGCCGGCCGATCGACGTCGTGCACAAGGCAGCCGATGGTGCGGGTGGCAAGTTCGTCAACGCCGAAATCACCAGCAAGCTGAAAGTCGAAGTACTGGGTCCATGGTTCGATCTGGGGTTCAACGAGTGGTTCTCGACCCGCAAGCCTCTCAACACCGTTGCCGACCTGAAGGGCATGAAGCTGCGCAGCCCGGGCGGCGTGCTGAACTCCTTCCGCATCCGTTTCTTCGGCGGCATTGCCAATGTGACGGCCTGGCCGGATGTGCCGCTGGCGATGTCGCAGGGCACCTTCGACGGGCTGATCAGCAGCAACGAGAGCGCGAACAGTGCCAAGCTGTTCGACTCCGGTCTGCGCTATTCATTGCAGGACAACCAGGGCATGGGACTCTACGTGCCGATGATCAATCCCGACTTCTGGCAGAAGATCGGTCCGAAGCTGCAGGAGACCATGACCAAGCTGTGGGCGGACAACATCGGCGCCTGGCGCATCAACACCGTCAAGACACAGCAGACCGGCCGCGCGGCGCTGGAAAAGCAGGGCGTCAAGTTTGTCGACGTGCCGCAGGCGGAGTTGGATGCCACGCATGCCGCGTTGGTAAAGGTGCAGGACAAGGCAGTGGCGGAGGCGCACATCTCACCCAAGCTGGTCGAGCTGGTCATGGCGGATGTCAGCGCCTGAACCGGCGCGCGCACAAGGCAGTGTCGCCCGCATCCTGTTCGTCTGGGGCTGGATCGAGCGGACCATAGCCGGTCTGCTCGGTGCCTTCGCGCTGGTGATCGCAGTGCTTCAGGTGTTTGGGCGCTATATCGACCCCGAACGCGCGATCAACTGGGCCGAAGAGGTCATCGTCTATATCGCTGTGTGGGCAGTCATGATCGTCGCGAGTGAACTGGTGCAGAGCGACGGTCATGTGCGCCCGGACCTGGTGTTGCGCCTGCTGCGACCCGCGGCGCAGCGCTGGGTTGAAATGTTCAACTGCCTGGTGGCGATCGCCTTCACGTCCGGCATGGTGTGGTACGGCTGGGCGGTGGTGAGCACCGCAGTGCTGCTGGACCAGCGCAGTTCATCGGACCTGCAATTTCCGATCTGGATCTACTACACCGCGCTGCCGGTGGGCGGCGGGCTGATGCTGCTGCGTTATATCATCCGACTGATCCGCTACGCATTCCTGTTCGATCCGGCGACGATGACGGTGGGCCACGCGATCTCGCACGAGGCGCCGCCCGAGCTTGCGATACCAGTCACCGAATAGCGACCGCGGGCAATGTGGACTGTCGGCTTTCTGGTGATGTTCTTTGGCCTGCTCGCCGCGGGCATGCCGATCTTCCTGGTGCTCGGAACATCCGCGGCGATCCTCTATTTCGTGTCCGGCCAGCCGATGATCGGCCTGGCGCAGAACATGATCGACCAGTTGAACTCGACCACGTTGATGGCGCTGCCGCTGTTCGTCATGGCTGCAGCGTTCATGCGGCGTGGCGGCGTGGCGCAGGCACTGGTCGATCTGTCCACGGCATGGCTTGGCGGCATCAAGGGATCACTCGGCTTGGTGGCGGTGGTGTCGTGCGCGCTGTTCGCCGCGATCTCGGGTTCATCCGTCGCGACCGCGCTCGCGATGGGAACCATCCTGTTGCCGGCGATGATCGACCGGGGCTATCCGCGTGGTTTCGCCCTGGGCGTGATCGGTGCTTCCGGCACCATCGGCGTGGTCATCCCGCCGTCGCTGGCGCTGATCCTGTACGGCATCGTGACGGAGCAATCGGTGCCTCGGTTGTTCCTTGCCGGCATCCTGCCGGGATTGCTGCAGGCCGGCGCATTTTTTGTGTGGGTGCTGTACTACGCGCGGCGCAAGAACTTCCCGCGCGAACCGGCGATGTCGATGCGGACGCGATTGCGCGTCACCGCGCGTGCGCTGCCGGCGATGGCGGTGCCGTTCGTCGTGCTGATGGGCATCTATGGCGGCTTCATGACCATCACGGAATCCGCCGCACTCGCCGCGGTCACCGCGTTGCTGGTCAGCGTCGTGGTGTATCGCGGCTTCCCGTGGACGCGCACGCTGGTGGTGATCGCCGAGGCGCTGCGCAGTGCCGCCGTCATCATGCTGATCATCGCGACCGCACTGGTGTTCGGCCATTGGATGACGGGCTCCGGCATTCCCGGCAGGTTGGTGGACTTCGCCGCACATCAGGGTTTTGCGACATGGGAATTCCTGCTGGCGATGAACGTGCTGCTGTTGATCATCGGCTGCTTTCTCGAGGTGGTCAGCACACTGCTGCTGGTGATGCCGATTCTGGCGCCGGCACTGGTGCCGTTAGGGGTCGATCCGGTGCATTTCGGCATCATCTTCACGCACAACATGGAGGTCGGGCTGGTGCACCCGCCAGTGGGCCTGAACCTCTATGTGCTGTCCACCATCTCGGATGCACCGGTGGGCGAGGTGATCCGCGGCATTCTGCCGTTCCTGATCCTGCTGCTGATCGTGCTGGGGATCATCACGTACGTGCCGGAGCTGACGTTGTGGCTGCCGCGGATGGTATATGGGTCGTAGCGGTCGCGGCAACAGGTCGCAGAATGCCCGCGGTCGTGTTCACCCCTCGCCAGGATCGGCGACCAGTCCCGCGGCGGTAATGCCAGCGATCGCGGCAGCTTCGTCGTTGTCGGAAATGTCGCCGGAGATGCCGACCGCGCCGATGATCGCCTTGTCGGCGTTGCGGATCAGCACGCCGCCCGGCACCGGAATCAGCGAGCCGCCGACGGCATGGGTGACAGCAGCGATGAATTGCGGTGACGCCGCGGCCCGCTTGGCCAGCGCGCGCGAGCCGATGCCGAACGACAGCGCGCCATGTGCCTTGCCGCTGGCGATCTCGTAGCGGCGCAGGCTGGTGCCATCCTGTGCGGCGAATGCCTTGGGCACGCCACGCTCGTCCAGCACGGCGACGGCGAGCGGCTGGAACTTGCGCTCGGTACCGTGCCGGAGTGCGGTGATGATGATTGTCTGGGCTTGTTCAAGCGTGAGCTGGGGCATGTCGCGGATTCCTGCTGTGCGCCCCGCAACATGACGCGATGATCGCGTCTTGACGAGAGCCGCCGGCGCCGATCACTGATCGATCCGATGAGCAGCTACAGCGAACTGATGATCGACCTGTCGGTGGCGGAAGCGGCGGCGGGGCGATTTGCGTCGGCGGCAAGCCTGCTGCATTCGGTGCTTGGCGCGTCCGGGCGCGATGCGTTCGTACTATACGGCTTGGGACACATGGAATATCGCCGCGGCAATTACGCCGAGGCAGTGGAATTGCTGCGTCAATCGGTCGCGATGGATGCGACCAACGCCAAGGCACACAACGACCTGGGCTTGGCGCTGTTCGCGCTTGGGCATGATCAGGCGGCATTCGCATCGTTGATGAACGGCTGGATGCGGGACGAGGAACTCGCGCTGGCGGTGATGACCGAAGGCATGGAGATGCTGCGGCGTGATGCCTGCGTGGCAGGCTGGCTGAAATACGAGGCACGGCTGATCGCACGGCCCGGCATCCGCCCGCGGCGCGATATTCCCGGGCCGCGTTGGCTTGGCCGCGAAGACATCGCCGGCCAGACGATATTGCTGCATTCCGAGCAGGGATATGGCGATGCGATCCAGTTCGTTCGCTACGTGCCCTGGGTGGTGGAACGCGGCGCGCGGATACTGTTGGAAGGACATCCGGGGCTGATGCCGCTGTTCCGCGATCTCGCAGGCGTCGCCGGCGTGTTCGCGCTGAATGAGGCGCTGCCGCCGTTCGATGTCCAGTGTCCGCTGATGAGCCTACCGCTGGCATTCCGTACGGACCTGGCGCGCATCCCGGCACAGATCCCGTATCTACACGCCAGGCAGGAGCTGATCGGGACGTGGCGTCAGCGTCTTGGCCCGCCCGCGGGGTTGCGTGTCGCGATCGTCTGGTCAGGCAACCCGGCCAATGAGGCTGACCAGGAGAGGTCCATCCCGCTGGCAACACTGATCCCGTTGCTGGATGTGCCCGGCTGCGAATTCCACGTCATCCAGACGGACGTGCGGCCGGCCGATCGGGCGGTGCTGGATCGACTGCCGGCGGTGCGCGACCACAGCGCGGTGTCGCGCGATTTCGCCGAGACCGCGGCGCTGATCTCGCTGATGGAGCTGGTCATCTCGGTGGACACGTCGCTGGCGCATCTGGCCGGCGGGTAGTGGGTCAGTTTCAGGAAGTAGGGAGAAAATATCCCTAATCTCGTTAGAATCAATATCTTGTTGACAAAACCTGAGTCAAGACGGTACTTTGTTGCGATAGAGTCCTGATAAGGGTCGCTTGGTGGTTAACGCGCTATACTTCGGAGACAATCTGGACATCTTGCGGAGTGGGCAAATCGCTGACGGAAGCGTTGATCTCGTCTATCTCGATCCTCCGTTCAACAGCCAAGCCCGATATAATCTTCTATTCCCCACTCCACCCTCCGAGGCCGCGACCGCGCAAGCTGGGGCGTTTAAGGACTCGTGGTCGTGGGGAGACGAAGCGAACTTGTCTTATAGAGAGGTGATGACGCACGGGGGCGCCGTCGCCAAATTCGTGGACGCACTTTACTCTGCGCTCGGACGCAGCGACATGATGGCCTATCTGGTGATGATGGCGGTACGACTCTACGAGTTACGCCGGAAACTAAAACCAACAGGCGCGCTGTATCTTCACTGCGACCCTACTGCGAGTCATTATCTAAAGATCATTCTGGACAGCATATTCGGCCCCGATCGATTCCTGAGCGAGATCGTGTGGAAGAGAACAAGTGCACACTCAGCGGCTATC
>DATKFJ010000418.1:0-7221 GCA_035511435.1 Acetobacteraceae bacterium
CACGAGTCCGGCATGGCGCCAGCCAAGGCATGGCTGCGGCGCGAAACACGTCAGGGCAACCGAGCGGCGCGACCGGCCGTGGCGTTCGGCCTGGCGGGTACAGCCCTGGCAATCGGTCAGGCTTGGTGTGCGGCGCTGGTGTTGGGGGCGGCGCTGTCCGGCGGCTCCGCCGATGTGGCTCTGGCGCTGGCGGCATTCGCGATTCTGGCGTTGCTCCGGGCTGCCTGTGCGGTGGCCGCCGATCGGGCGGCTTTCGACGCGGGCGCGGCGGCGCGGCGGCGGCTGCGCAGCGATGCGCTGACCCGCCTGCTGCATGCGGGTCCGGCGCAGCTTCGCGCGCAGCATTCGGGCGAGCTGACCTCGACCGTGGTGGATCGGATCGAGGCACTGGACGGTTTGTTCGCCCATTGGCTGCCGGCTTCGGTGCTCGCCATCGCCGGCCCGGCTCTGGTGGCGCTGGCGGCGCTGCTGACCGATCCGATAGCCGGGCTTGTCCTGCTGCTGTGTGGCTTGCTGGTGCCGGTCGCGATGGCCGCCGCCGGCATTGGGGCCGCCGCCGCATCGCGCAGCCAGTTCCTGGCTCTCGCGCGGTTGCAGGCGCGGTTCCTCGACCGCGTGCGCGGGATCGCCACCATCGTGCTGTATGGCCAGACGGAAGCAGAGGCGCGCTCGTTGGCCGCGGCCGCTGATGAACTGCGGCGGCGAACCATGCGGGTCCTGCGCGTCGCTTTTCTGTCATCCGCGGCACTCGATCTGGCGGCCGCACTGGCGTTTGTCATCCTGGTGCTGCGCTACGGGATGGCATTGCTGGGCGGCGGGCTGTCGCATCCCGCGACTGCGCTGTTCGTGCTGCTGCTGGTGCCCGAGTTCTTTGCGCCGCTGCGTGGTTTCTCCGCGGCTTACCAGGATCGGCTGCATGCCACCGGCGCCGCCGAGGCGCTGGCGAATTTGCCGGCGGCGCCGGAGCCGCAGCCGCTGCGTGAAGTCCGTACTGTTGCTGCGCAGGGTGTGACCGTGATGTTCGAAAATGTGGTCCTCACCTGGGATGCCGAGCGCGGGCCAGCGCTGAACGGGCTGTCGTTTCGGGTGCCGGCCAGCGAGACGCTGGTGCTGGCCGGCCCATCGGGCGCTGGCAAGTCGACTGTGATCGAGATCCTGTTGGGCTTCGTCCGTCCTGACCGTGGTCGCGTGACGATCAATGGCGCCGACATCGCAGACCTGGTGCCGCAGGCGCTGGCTCGACTCACCGCGTGGATCGGCCAACGCCCGGTGCTGTTTGCCGGCTCGATCCGCGAAAACATCCGATTCGCCCGCCCTGAAGCCACTGACGCCGAAGTGGATGAGGCAGCGCTGAGCGCCAGGGTTGCCGAATTTACGGCCGCGTTGCCCAATGGCCTGGATACCAGGGTCGGCGAGGGTGGCTACGGCCTGTCCGGCGGCCAGGCGCAACGTGTGGCGATAGCGCGGGCCTTCCTGAAGAACGCACCGCTGCTGCTGCTCGACGAACCGACCGCGCATCTCGATCCGGCGACCGAGGCGGAAGTGCTGGACAGCCTGCGCCGACTGGCACTGGGCCGCACGGTGATCCTGGCCAGCCACTCCTCGGCGGCGCACGGTTTTTCCGGACGACGGCTGGATATGCGCGACGGCCGCGCCGTGCCGACACGCGGTGCCGCATGAACGCGCGGCGGCATGACCCGTACGGGCGTGACCCGTACCGGCATGACTGTGTACTGCATGACTGACCTACTGCGCATACTTGGCTTGTGGCGTAGCCGTGCGGGCTGGCTTGTGGCCGGCGGTCTGGTGTCGCTTGCCGCGCTTACGGCCGGCGTCGGCATGATGGCAATCGGCGGCGCGACCGTGGCGGCCGCGGTCATCGGCGGCGTGCTGGTTGCACCGGCGGCGCTGCGCCTGCTCGGGTCGGCGCGCGTCGTGCTGCGCTATGCCGAGAGGTTGGTGACCCACGCCGCCACGTTCCGCGCCCTGGCCGACCTGCGCGTCTGGTTCTTCCGCAATCTATCACGCAGCACCGCTGGTGGGCTGGGGTTCCGGCAGGCGGGCGACGTGCTGGCGCGCCTGGTCGGTGACATCGAGGCACTGGACGGCCTTTACCTGCGCATTCTGGTGCCGCTGGCCGGTGCCGTTCTGCTGCTGCCGGTTCTCGTCGTGCTGATCTTCCTGCACAGTGCCGAACTCGCGCTGACGGTCGGCGTGCTGTTCGCCGTTGCCGCGTTCGCCCTGCCGTGGATCGGCGCCCGCATGGCGGCGCGCACGGGAGCCACGCTCGCCGAAACCACCGGTGCGCTGCGCATCGCCGCATTGGATGCATTGACCGGGCTGCGCGAGGTGCGGGCGTTCAACGCCGAGGGCCGCATGCTGGCGGCGGTGCAGGCACGCGAGGCGAGCCTGCTGGCCGCGCAGCGCGAGCTTGCGGGCCGCACCGCACTGGCCAGCGCGGGGGCATTCGTGTGCGGGCAGATGGCCATCCTTGCCGTGCTGGTCGCTGCCGGCGCCAATCCCGCCGTCGCGGTGGCTGGCGCGTTCCTGGTGGTGGCGGCGTTCGAGGCGGTGGGCGGACTGCCGCGCGCCGGTGTGCTCGCCGGCCACGCATCGGCGGCGGCGCGGCGTGTGCTGGAAGCCGCGGAGGCGCCGGTTCCGGTGCCCGATACGGCACAGCCTGGCACGCTGCCTGCCGGCTTCGCGTTGCGCTTTGACGGCGTGCATTTCCGCTGGCAGCCGGATCGGCCGCTGGTGTTCGATGGTCTTACGATCGACGTGCAGCAAGGCGCTCGCGTGGCGTTGCTGGGGCCGTCGGGTGTCGGCAAATCGACGCTGGCCGCGCTGGCGCTGAAAGTCGCGGCGCCACAGCAGGGACGCGTGCTGTTGGGCGGCGTCGACATCGCCACGCTGGCTGCGGCCGACGTGCGCGCGCGGATCGGTTGGCTGGCGCAGGCGACACATCTGTTCGATGACACGATCCGCGCCAACCTTCTGCTGGCTCGCCCGGCGGCCGATGATGCGGCGCTGTGGGCCGCGTTGGATGCCGCCAGGATCAGCGAGATGGTGCGCGCGCTGCCGAATGGCCTGGATACCTGGGTGGGTGAGGCGGGGGCGCGCTTCTCGGGCGGACAGGGGCGGCGGCTGGTGCTGGCCCGCGCACTGTTGTCGCCGGCGCCTATCCTGATTCTGGATGAACCATGTGCCGGCCTCGATGCGGAAACCGAACGGGCGTTTCTGACGACACTGAATGACGTTGCGGACGGTCGCAGCGTCATCCTGATCACGCATCGACTGACCGGTGTGGAGCAGCTGGATCGGATCTGGCGGTTGTCGGCGGGAACGGCGATCGCCGCCGCGGCGTAATCGCGCTGTTTCAAGATGGCGGGGCGGCAACGCCGCATGCGCATGCGGCCAACGGTCCCGCGAGAATGTCATACATGTAGGTCCTGCCCGACTTGTCGGCGAATCCGGCCAACGCTTCGGTGCACAACTCGGCAAGGGCCGCCATGGTGGACAGCCGCAATTCGGCAACGTCGGCCTTGGTCGCGAGATGCGGCAGTGTCACAGCCAACATCGATTCGTTCTCGGCAATGCCTGTTTCGAGCCTTGAGCCAGTCGCTTCGAGCCCGTTGGTCGTCGTTTGTACCTCACCAACCGCGGACTTGAGGTGCTGCATGCCTTCTTCCAATCGGGAGACGCGCTCTTCCACACTTGGATGGCAGGGTCGCCACCTGGTTGCGCAACGGAATTATCGGGCAGGGAACATGTTGTCTTATCGTCGCGGTTGACGGCGGGTTAACCGAACGGCAGTTAGTTGTTCCGACCGCGCGAGAAGGGAATCGGCCATGCGGCGCCTTGCCATTCTGTTCCTAGTATTGTGTGTCGCGACAGGCAGCGCGCGCGCTGCCGATCCACCGCCGCAGAAATTCGTCGTGTTCTTCCCGGAATGGTCGGCCAAGCTGGATGACTCGGCACAAACAGTGATCAGCCATGCAGCCGAGTGGGTGAAGTCGCATCCCGGCAACGTCGCGCACGTGAACGGCTTTGCCGATCCCACCGGGAGCAGGCAAGCGAATGTGCTGTTGTCCGAATTGCGCGCGCAGATGGTGGTGGACCAGTTGCAGGGCGACGGCATCGCTGCGAATCGCATCAGCCAACGTGGCCATGGCTCGGTGCAATTCGCTTTGACCTCACAGGAAAGCCGGCGCGTGGAAATCAGCATCAGCCGGAACTGAGCTGATGCTGCAATCACTGCTGGCCGAAGATCCGGCGACAGTGCTGCGTCGGGTGTTCGGCTTCCCGGGATTCCGGGGCCATCAGGAGCAGGTGGTAAACCACGTAATCGCCGGTGGCGACGCGTTGGTGCTGATGCCGACCGGCGGCGGCAAGAGCATCTGCTTTCAGGTTCCCGCGCTGTGCCGGCCTGGCACCGCAGTGATCGTTTCGCCGCTGATCGCGCTGATGGACGACCAGGTGGCGGCGCTGCGCCAGCTTGGCGTGGCGGCTGGCGCATTGCACTCCGACCTCGATCCGGCGGAGGCGCGCAGCGTTACGCGCGATTTGCTGGAGCAGCAGCTCGATCTGCTGTACGTTTCGCCCGAACGGTTGCTCGGCAACGGCATGCTGGAACGGCTGTCACGCCTGCAGCTTGCCTTGTTTGCGATCGACGAGGCGCATTGCGTGTCGCAGTGGGGCCACGAGTTTCGGCCCGAGTATCGCGAACTGGCGTGCCTGACGGAGCATTTTCCGGGTGTTCCGCGCCTGGCACTGACGGCCACCGCCGATCCGCGCACTCGCGCCGACATTCTGCACGCACTGCGCATGGACACCGCGGACGTGTTCGTCGCGAGTTTTCATCGCCCAAATCTGCATCTTGCCGCCGCACCGAAGGTGGGCGAGACGGCGCAATTGCTGGAACTGCTGGCGCGCCACGAAGGGGACTGCGGCATCGTCTATTGCGGCAGCCGCGCCAAGACCGAGCGCATCGCGCAGAAGCTGCAGGACCGGTCGATCCCGGCGGTCGCGTTCCATGCCGGCCTGGATCCCGCGCACAAGCGTGAATCATTGGCGCGCTTCCGATCTGGTGAGCCGGTCGTGGTGGTTGCGACGATCGCATTCGGCATGGGAATCGATCGGCCCGACGTGCGCTTTGTCGTGCATCTCGATATGCCGGACAGTCCCGAGGCCTGGTATCAGCAGATCGGTCGCGCCGGACGTGACGGCGATCCGGCGGATACGCTGCTGCTGTATGGCGGGCAGGACATTGCCCAGGCACGCCATTGGTTGGCGCAATCCGCGGCGCCCGAGGCACAGAAGCGCGTCACGCGCACCAAGCTCGAGGAAATGATCGCGCTGACCGAGGCGGCGACCTGTCGCACGCGTACGCTGCTAGCCTGCTTCGGCGAGGAATTGACGGAGCCGTGCGGCCATTGCGACAACTGCGCGACGCCGCCGCTGATGGTCGATGCGACGGTGGACGCGCAGAAGGCGCTGTCGGCGGTTTATCGAACCGGCCAGGTGTTCGGTGCATTGCACATCGTCGCTGTGCTGCGCGGCGAACCGACCGAGGGCGTGCTGCGTCACGGGCACGATCGGTTGCCGACCTACGGTATCGGCCGTGAACACACGGTGCCGTATTGGCGCAGCATGATTCGCCAGCTGATCGCGGCCGGGGCGTTGGACGTCGATACCGAAGGGCACGGTGGGTTGTTCCTGGTGCAGGACAAGGCGCGACCGATCCTGCGCGCGGAGTGTCGTGTGATGCTGCGCCAGGAGGGCAAGCGTCGGCCTGAGACGTTGCGTCCCGAGCGTCGGGCTTCCGTGGCGCTTGTGGGCGGGCCCGCGCTGCAGACGTTGTTCGAGGCGCTGCGTGTCTGGCGCGCGGCCGAGGCGAAGAACCAGCGCATTCCACCTTACGTAATCTTCCATGATGCGGTGTTGCGCGATATTGCCGCGGTGCGTCCGGCTGATCTGGATGAGCTGGCGCAGATCAAGGGCGTGGGGGCGTCGAAGCTGCAGCGGTATGGTGCGGCAGTGCTTCGGTTGCTCAGCGGTGTTGATTGAGGTTGTGCGAAGCGAGCATGAGCATCATCGCCAGTCCCCCGGGGAGCTCAGATCAGGTGAGGCCGGGACGATCACAGGCAGTGGCGATGCCTCGGGGTTATCCGGCGCGATAAGCCTTACGTGCGCCCCTGTGCGATAACGGCGGTTCTGCACAACTGCGCATGAGCCTCCCAACGGCTTGACCCCGACGACGAGTGGTCGTCCAGTATCGTCACCGCGAAATTCCTCGCTTTGTTCGCGCAAAAAGTTTGGGTTCGCGCAAAAAAGGTTGGGTTCGCGCAAGAAGTTTGGGTTCGCGCAAAAAAGTTTGGGTCCGCGCCAAAAGGTTGGGTCGGAGGAAACGATGTCAATATTCAAGCCATCGCGGCAGATGCGGCGCATGCAGATCGTCGCACTGCTGCTGCTAGTTGTCAGCGGCATCGTTAACTACCTGGACCGCTCTGCGCTCTCCATTGCCAATATCGAAGTTCGCCACGAGATGGGCCTTAGCGCGACAGCGATGGGCGTGCTGCTTTCGGCATTCCTCATGAGCTATGCTTTCTCGCAGCTGCCTGCGGGGATTCTGGTCGACAGAGTGGGCCCGCGCATCTTGCTCGGTGCAGGACTGGTCATTTGGTCTCTGGCGCAGGGAGCGGCAGGCTTCGTCACCAGCTACACCCAGTTTTTTGCCGCGCGCATCGGCCTTGGTGTTGGGGAATCGCCGCAGTTTCCGACTGGCGCCCGCGTCGTCAGCAACTGGTTTCACGTCAAGGAACGCGGCTTTCCGACGGGCATCTTCAACGCGGCGCCCAGCATCGGCACGGCGCTCGCGCCGCCCATTCTGACGTGGCTGATGCTGGCCTACGGCTGGCGCGTGATGTTCATCGTCATGGGTGCCATCGGACTTATCGTCGCAGCCGCGTGGTTTGTGTTCTACCGGGATGCCGATCAGCACGGAACCGAGGAGGACCGAAGTTATATCCGCTCCGGAGACACCGCCCGCACGTCATCGCCGGTCGGCCTCAAGCAATGGGGACGGCTATTCAGATGCCAAACCACATGGGGCATGATCATCGGGAATTTTGGTAGCGGCTATCTATCGTGGGTCTACTACGCCTGGCTGCCGGGTTTTCTCGAGATCCAGCATCATATGAGTATCGCACGAACCGGTATCTT
>DATKFJ010000419.1:0-18449 GCA_035511435.1 Acetobacteraceae bacterium
ACGCGAGCGCTTCCGCAGAACGTCAGGAGCGTATCCGTTCCGAACCGGGTGCTCGGTTCAGGCTGGCCGAGGGTGACTCGCCGCACCAGGCGCGGTACTCGACAGCGAACCGGCCAAGCTCCCAGAAACCGAAGCTTGTTGCGATTTCCGTTACCGTCGTTGTTGATGGATCAGCGGCGCGAAGCGCTCGGTGAGCCAAATTCAGACGGCGCAACAGCAAGTATCTCTTCGGACTCATCCCCAGGTGGTTATAACAATGGTTGCGGAGGGTGCGCTCCGGCACGCCAATGGTTTGGCAAAGTTCCGGCATATAGAGGGGCTGGTCTATGTTCGCCTCCAATGCCGCGCGGAACCGCTTCAGGACGATCGTTTGCTTGCCCCATGTATCCGAGGCCACGTGCGAGGCCTCACCCGCCATGCAGCCAAACATGGCTTCTATCAACGCCTGCTCGAGTCCTCGCGCGGCTTCGGGATCATGAATGATGTTGGGCGCATGTTCCGCCAAATGACCTGCTGCGGCATGTAGCCGCAGGAGCTTCGCGTGGCGTGCTGGCGTGGCTGTCGTGATCAGGCCGTGACGCGGTAGCGTCAGATCACGTCCCACCATCGCAACACTGAGGCTCGCCAAATCCTCCGCCGGCAAGGTCATGCTGCCCCATTGCGACGGGCCCGGCATGCTGTACCAGAATGGCTGATCATAACCGATGAGGCCGACACAATTGGCCATCAGCTCGACGCCTTTCCAAGCCACCGCTGGCTTTGCGCAGCCACCGATAAAAATCCCTTGGCGCCTGGTTGGCAGTTGACCGTGCGCGATGCTGGCGTGGCTGATCTTGCCGCGCTTCAGCCGGAGCCGATGGAGATCGATCTGGGTTACCGTGGCTGCAAAGGAGCCGCGCCCGACGATCGTGTGCTCGGTGTCCGATGGGCGGAACGACATGGCATACTGATCAACGTCGTTTGCGACACGGATGGTGCTCGACAGCAAGACACTTCCCCCTCAATTCGAGCAGCGTGTCACCATAGTGGCGAGGCAATGATCCATCAATCGAAATTGTTTGGCTTGGTTGCGCATTTGATGACGGTACCGTGTCATTCATTTAGAGCACGGCCTTGCTTCGCTGCAGCGTTGCGGAAGGGAGCTCACCGAACAACCGCCGATACCTTGCTGCGAACCGATCCAGTTCAGTGAATCCGTGTCGCCTTGCAAGCTCCGCAACATTATAATCAGCGGGGCAAGCCGAGCGCAGGGCATGGCGTACCGATTTCATCCTGCGCAGACGGAGATAGCTTATCGGCCCCATGCCGAGATGTCGCGTGCAGGAGGAACGCAGGCTCCGCTCCGAAACGCCAAGCGCGGCGCAAAGTTCGCTAAGAGCAGGCACCCGATGCGCGTATGTCTCGCACGCGTCCTCGAAGCGGGCCATCAGGCTGTTGTGACGTTCCCCAGCTTCCCCGCATTGCGCGCCCGGAACGCCATTCGATAAGCACTGAACCACTGCGTGGATCAACTGCTGTTCCAGGCCATGAGTGGCACGCGGAGTCAGAACCTCGTGCGCGCGGTGTTCGAACAGCCGTATGGCCGCTGCATGCAGCGCGCGCAGAGTCTGCAATGCCGCATGCCTTGGTCGCCAGGCGCTTGCCCCATTCAATGCCATGATTGGCGACCCGGTGAGCGCTCGCCGATGGCGTTCGAGATCGGTCGCGGATATCCATAGTCCGGCCCACCGACAGGCGCCCTCGGTTCGCGCGTATGCGCGAGCACCCGGCCCAAGCGTCATGAACTCGCCTGCCAGACACGGCGTCCCACACCAAATCTGCGACCCATGCCGCGCAAGCGCCCACCACACCAGAGTAAGGTTAGGCCGCATGGATATGTGCGCGACGCGAGAGACAGTTTCGTCGGCTGCTACAAGATGGATCCGGTGCAGCGCCACCTGAGTGAGCCGGCCCCGGAACCGCCCTTGCCCGGTCACCAGCAGATTGACGTCCGTCAGCCTGCGCAGCGCGGCCTCAAACTCCTCCGGTTCGCTGAATGTCGACGTGCTGCTGCTCGGCATCCGAGATCGCCTTGGTGGCCCGGCAATGTCCAACCGACATTGTAACTGGCGACCAGCACGATCTGGCTATGCAGTTTCGGCCACATGTTCGGAAGCCTTCCCTATGGGCCGCCCCCACGCATGATAATGTCCTGTCTTGTATGGAGCGCCCCCGCACCGCCTGTCCCGTGATGCCTTTGCCGAAGCGGGCGGGACTTACCGGAATGGGGCCTTATGCGACATCACTGCAGCGCGCCGCCGTGCAAGAACTTCATCGTGGGTGATGGCTGGCCACAATTATGGGCCAGAACATCTACATCACCGCGAAAATGACGGCCGTGCTGATGTGGCACAACGAGCTGTTTTCTTTTCGTCTGGCGGGTGCGGGCTGCAATTTTTGCCGAATTTGCATAGCACATCAATGCCGCTGTACCTAAGGTACACATCGCGTCGTTCGCACCGTCTGCGACTTCGTCCGATCGCGTACCTATCACCGGACGACGTCATGCGTTCCTCATTCGAAGCGGAGAGACCAAAACATGATCGCCAGATGGAAATTGACTTGCTCGACAGCGGCTCTGATGCTGGTGGGCCTGTTGGCCGCGTGCGTATCCACGTCGACCTATGACCAGCTCAACCAGCGGCTCTCTGCTGAGATCGCACAAGGCCAAGTACACATCACCAGGCTGCAGGGCGCCATCAAGATCGCGGTGAACAGCGAACTGTTGTTCCCGTCCGGCGGTTGGGAGATGCCACCCCGAGCTGCGCAGACGATTGCTGAGATGGCGCCCGTCCTCGCCCCGATGCAGACTGCGCATATCACGGTGATCGGTTACACGGACAACGTGCCGATCGGGCCGGAGCTGCAACAACAGGGCATTGCGACCAACCAACAGCTTTCGCTGAAGCGGGCGCAGACCGTGATGCAGTACCTGATCTCTCAAGGCGTCAATCCGAACCTGCTCACTGCCCAGGGTCTTGGGGATTCGAATCCGATTGCCTCGAATGACACGCCGCAGGGCCGCGCGCAGAACCGTCGCGTCGAGCTTACCTTGACCGGCGCGCCTCCGTGAACAGCGCCACCGCCGTCAGTCGAAGGCAACCAACGATGTGGAGGATTTTCTAAAGAATCCTCCAGGGCCAGGAGAGTCTCCCCAGGCTCGTCTCATGAATGCGTTGATCGATTTCGACTAGCCGCTGATCGCCGCTGTGCATTGCGCCGCGATCGGAGGCGGAACCACCATGTTGACCAACGCCAGTGGCTCTGGTCGTATTCACCGGCTAGCGCCTGATCCCCGAGCCGCCGCGAGCGCCGGGCGCGGACACGAGGTAAGCGTGTGCCCATTCGCGAGGTAGTGTGACTCCTGCAGCGCTTCGATTTTATAAGGTGGCATAGCCCGGCCTCGGCCGCCCGCCGCAACCGCTTGGCTTCGACGTCGAAATCGGCCGTAAATGCGGTCCCGAGCGCGTTATCCCCAAGACACTGATGTAGTCGGTGGTCTCGCGGACGCTCGCCTCGCAGGTGTCTGTCAATTTGACGGTGGGTCATCGAATCTCGATCCCAGCGTCAACCTCGATAGTCTCTCCCAGGACTGCTTCCACCGAATCGAGCGTATGCACGCCGCAATTGGTTAGCACGTTGGCGCCAGAAGATGCCTTATTGAAAAGATCCCGCGTGATGGGAAAACCAGGCGGGATCGCGAGGAGATTTGGCAATGACTGAAATCTTGCCCATTTTCAGCTCCATCATCGGCCTTAAGGCCGCCCGAGCCGTGAACCGTAACCGTATGGCGATCCTTCTGGGGGCCCTGGTCCTGCTTATCCTGGCGGGCCCGATCTCCGAGATGATCAGCCAGGGGAGGCTCGTCATCGCCGGTCTGACAGCCGTTTTCTTGCTGTCCGCCCTGCAGCAAGTCGATGCATTTCCGCGATTCCGCCTGATCGTACGCCTGATGGTCCTGCTGTGGCTGATCGATACTTGCTTCCCTTCGGGTCTGGTTCGATTTGGCGAGAGGTCGGGGCGCCGACGATGCTGGCAGTGCTGAGCTTTTGCGTCCTTTTCATCGCAGCGCGGCACCTCGCCTTCGCCGACGAGGTCGACCGAGAGTTGTTGTGCGGCGCGGTCGGGGCTTACCTTCTCCTGGGTATCTTTTGGGCCAACATCTACCAGATCATCAATTTCGTCGATCCGGAGGCGTTCCACGGGCCGGATGGCGGCGTACTCGAGCGCAGCGCACTCTACTATTTCAGCTTCACGACCCTGACGACCACCGGCTACGGCGATATCACGGCGGTCGACCCGCTCGTGCGCATGTGGACGATCTTCGAAGCGATTATAGGGTCGATGTACAATGCGATCGTGATTGCGCGATTGGTCTCGCTCTACGGTCGTCCGGGCGGGCGAGAAGAGCACTGAGATCCAGGATTTCGCGCTGCCGCGTTGTTATGTCCGTTCGGCTGTCCCCGAAACGGACATGCCGGCCAGAGAGGCTAGTGACGCAGATGGCGACGGTTTTCGGAAGCCGGCCATCGCAGGTGGCACGTCTGGGCATGGGCCCGCGTGGGCCGGACGTCATCGACAAGGATGACGCCCTGCCGCGCCAGGATCTGGGACGGTTCCGGTTATAGTCCTTCGGCGCATTGCCGAAAGATCGTCCACTCTGACCCCTTTCACGTTGACGAGGAAACCAGCGCGAGCCCGGGCGCTACGCCCCTTCGAGCAATAATTCGTAAAGCGCGCCCGGTCCGGTCGCGCGGAACTCCCCGGCTGCCGTTCAGCTTGTCGCCGGGATCGTTTGGCTCAATTGATGACAGACCCTAGTCTCTTGCACTCAGAGTTCGTTCCGGCAATCGTCCAGCCAGCGTCCATATCGGAGGCAATTTATGAGCGAGAGTATGGAGCAGGCGAATGAGGCCAAGGAAGCGGCTCGCGAGAATAGGAAGATCGCTTTGCTGATCGCGGTGATCGCGCTGTGCCTTGCGCTGTCGGAGACGCTCGGGAAGGGGGCACAAACCGAGTCCATCAGCAAGAATGTCGAGGAATCCGATCTATGGGCATTCTACCAGGCCAAAACAATTCGCCGCACCGTGGTGCAAACGGCGGCAGAGCAATCCAAGCTCATCCTTGGCGCGGCCAGCGACGAAGCAGCCAGGGCTGCGGCGCAAAAACAGATCGACGATTGGCAGAAGACTGCGGCACGCTACCGCTCCGAGCCGGAAACTGGCGAAGGCTCCGAGCAACTATCGGCGCGCGCCACGCACGCGCAGGAAGAGCGCGACCTTGCGAGTGCCAGATATCATCATTTCGAACTCGGCTCCGCTGCGTTTCAGATCGCAATCGTGCTTGCTTCCGCAACCATCATAACAGGCATACTTCCGCTGGCCTGGATCTCTGGCCTACTCGCGCTTGCGGGAATTGTCATCGTCGCATTTGGCGTTATCAACCCGCATATCTTGCCGCTGTATTAGATCGTTGTGGTCGCATTAGCGGCGATTTTAGTTTTCGTTTGGCGCCGCGGCCATGCGTCGTTGAGGTCGACGGCCTGGACTAGAGCGTCGAGTGTCGATCATGCGTTGTAGAGGCAGAGGCAGAGGCCGAGGCCGTCGAACGGAGATCGCCTTTGAACCTGGATTCGCACCGACAGCCGCCGCCTGCCTGGGCGATCATGCGGCTGATCGTGCCTGCGCCTCGCGCTGGTAGACAGCGAAGATTGCCTTGCCGATCAACGATGTTTCTGCCTCTGCGCACCGCGCATAGACCTTTGCCCGCACGGCCTGGATCGCCACCGACTCCGGCGACGCGGTGCTCGCCAATTCGATTAGATGTGCTGCCAGTCGTGTCTGTCCGGCTTCGAGCAGCGCCGTTGCGCGTCCGGCGAGTTTCTCGGCACCACCTGCCAAGGCAGCGATCTCATCGGCCAGTTCGACGGACTGTGCGGGCTTGAGATGAGCAGGATTGCCATCGAACCAGCCTGCATAGAGGTGCCAGATGTTCCTGACGACAAACTCCGGGTCGTCATACTTCGGCAGCAAGTAGGGCTTCGCGAGAAGACTTTGCGGTGCCGAGACGGTGTGCAGGATCTGGTCGAGCGAAGCCCCGTTGTTCATCAAAGCCACCGTCTGAGCGACGAGGCTTTCCAGCAACTCCGTCCCGTCGCCTAAGATCTTCGCAGCGCGCTCCTGGCCAAAAACCACCGGGCCGTGCCCGGGGATGAGCACGGCTGGAACAAGGCACTGCATGCGGCGCAGGGCGGCAGCCCAGTCGGGCGCGTAGCGCTGCACCTTGCGTGGGTTGCCCGCGTTGGGGAAGACCCAGATCACGAAATCCCCGCTTATCAGGATGCGCTTCTCGGGCAGCCAGACAAATGTAGCGTCGTCCGTCTCGCCGCGGCCATGCGCCAGCTCAATCCGAATGCCGCCAACCGTGATGCCGAGCGTGTCATCGTAAACCTGGTCGGGCCGCCGATGATTGTCCGGAAACGTGTAGCCGGCCTGGTTGAACTGACGCCCCATGACCAGGGAATTCAGTCCGTGGGTCGCGTCGTAACGCTCGAAGCGGTGCAGGACGTTCCGGTGAGCGATGATGCGTGGCCGCGCGATCCCTCTGGCGTCGGCTTCCTGATCGAGCAGCCTTGCTCCCCACGTATGGTCGATATGGCCGTGGGTGTAGACGATGGTGTGAACCGGGGCATTATCCCAATGACGCAGGGTGGTGAGTGTTTGGCTTGCGGTTTCCCGACTTCCGGTGTCCACGAGCACCAGGCCGTCGTTGGTGCGGATGGCCGTCGCATTTCCGAAGAGATAACCAGTGTGGATGGCAATGACATCGTCGGTGATCGCCTTGGCAGCGCCGCCCGATACGGTCGCGGTCCACTCCTCCATCGCGGCTGCGCCGTTCCACAGCCGCTCGAATAGTTGGTCGTGTTCCATTGCAACTCAGCCCCTCGACCCTGTGGACGCGCGCCCATATCGCAATAGCCCGATTAAGGCAAAACGGACACAGGAGCCGGGTGGGCAAATCTCAAAACTTCGGGCTGACATATTGGATAGGCCCGTTTTTTGAATTTTATGCGGGTCACGATTCGACTCGGCGGCCAAGGAACGGAGGAGAGATGCCGAGACACAATCTTCAAGGTCTCAGGTTCTTCCGGGCGTGTAGCTGTAGCTTCGGGAGGAACAGTTGAGACGGATCAGATTATTCTGTCTCGTGCCCATCTCAGAGCTTTGTATAACAAGCGAATATGCTTGTTTGTGTGATGCTTGCTGGGATACGGAAGCCGACTCCAGTCCGATAAATGGTTTGACGAAATCGCAATCGACCTGGAATTCATTCTTGATCGAGACCCAGATACTTTCAATTTGACGGAGAAGGTTACTGAGGGTGGCCGTCCCACAGGTGGCAACAGTGTCACTTTTCTGGCATCACGTTGATGCAACTGAAAAAACACAATACGGAAAACCCTAGATATCTGCTACATCTTTCCCTGCCTGCCTTCACACCGCAGCGCGGCTCGTCAGCGCTTCCCGGGTGCCGTCTCGGTGGGGTGGAACAGCCGCGCCGACAACTCGTCCAGAAAGGCGAAGACTCCCGAAACGTTGTAGCCGGCCAGCAGCGCCAGTGCTGAAAGCCCTAACCCCTGCGTCGGGTTGGCACCAAGAAGATAGCCGGCGAACAGCCCGATCGTTGCACCGCACATCACGCCCAGAATGAGGTTTTGCTTCAGGCCGCCGCGATCGGTGTAGCCGAGCGTCGCGGCATCGACCTTCCGTCGCAACATGCGCAAGGTTGCGGCGGCCGCACCGATCAGGCCGTACAGGCATGGCATCAGATACAGCGAGACTGCGCTGAGGATAGATTGGGCGATCGCGCCGGACCGTTCGAGCAGATTGACGGCAGCGGTCGGTGTCCGTTCGCCGGTTTGTTCGCTGGCTTGCGTGACGGCCGAGATAGCGCGGGCCGGCGGCATTTCCATGCTATCGCCGAATACCGCGGCCAATTTGGCCAGTGGGATGGAGTAGGACAGGATTGGCAGGTCGCGTGGCTGTGTGATGACCCTGACCCAAGCCTCCAGGCTGGTCGAGGTCGCGTCCAGCAGCGCTTCGGCGTCGCGTTCTTCGCGGCAATAATAGCCGAGTTTGACGTTAGGCCCCTGCTGATCGCGCGGTGCTGTCACGTCGGATGGCGGCTTCAGCGGCGCCGGCGGCACCATTGGACCCATGGCGGCGATAATCGTCTGTGCGGGCAACGCCATCTGCATGCACAGGCTGATCGGATCGATCAGAGCACGACGATCCGGCAGGGCCGCGGGCAGGGGCAACCCGAGGGGCAGGCCTTCGGCGGCCGCTTCGATCTGTTGCTTCAACGTCGCATAGCTCGATGCAACCGTCTGCTTCTGACTGAGGATCGTTTGGCCGGACAACACGTAGGTCGAGGCGATGAGCGCCACGAACGTTGCAAGCAATGCCAGGCTTTCAACGACAACAACCAATGTGGCGAGGCGGGCTCCATGCAGGATGCGTCCGGCCTGCTCACTGTCGGGCCGGTGCCTGAAATGCGCGCCCGGCGGCGGAAGATGGCTGCCAACGCCGCCGCCGTGAACCGCTGCTGTCCGCGCGGGTATTCGCTGCTTCAGCCATAGCCAGATCCGATGGCGCGCTCTTGCCTCGACGTAGGCGCGGGTGATCTCGATGGTTTCCACCGTGGCGGGCGAGGCGACCGAGGCGAGAAAATCGCGGCTCCAGATCAGGAACGGAATGTCATCCAGCGGTTTGTCGTTGCCGTGCGGCGTTGACGCCGAATCCGGCGAGGATTGCTGCGGTTCGGTTGGCGGCCACTGTCCCCGGCGGATCGCGGAACCGAGCAAGCCCAGGCGCGTCAGGAAGCCCGCATAGGTGCGACAGGGCGGCACTGCGCGAAGCGCCACCGTCTCCGTCGCGGTGGAGCGGGTGTCATCGAAATGCGCCTGCAGCCGGCCATTGTCGAGACGACCAAGGTAGTCCAATAGCGTCTTGATATCCGCCAGGATCTCCCCGAGCCGGTGCAGGATGTTCGCGTTGCTGTCCGACGCCGAATGATCGCTCATGATCGGTCCCTCGCCACCGCGCCGGTGGATCGGTGCGGTGCAGGATGATTACGTTGGCGTCGAAAAATTGCCGGGCGTGCGACGCAGTTCACACCCGAAGCATGATTCGGCCGCCCGGTTGGCTGTCTGCTGCTGCTTGCCGGCCGGTTTGGCTGTTACTACCGTCGGCGTGCCAGCTGTCGAGCGCCCCGAAACGTCGGGCGCCCGACGGCTGGCACACGAGTGACACAGGAGGAAGGCCATGATTCCCGATCGTCCGGAATACCAGAGCGAGCTGTTCAAGAAGGGCCTGGAGGTGCGACGCGATGTACTCGGCGGCGACTATGTCGATGGATCGCTGACGCGCGCGGATGATTTCAACGCGGCGTTTCAGCAGATCACCACGGAAGTTGCGTGGGGCATGATCTGGACGCGCCCCGGCCTGTCGCGCAAGACGCGCAGCATGATCAACCTGACGATGCTGGCCGCACTCAACCGCGGCGCCGAGTTCCGGCTGCATTTGCGCGCGGCACTCACCAATGGCGTGACGCGTGACGAGATCAAGGAGATTCTGCTGCAGATCGGAGCCTATTGCGGCATTCCCGCATGCCTGGAAGCGTTCCGCATCGCCACTGAAGTATTCAAGGAAGTCGATGGCGCGAAAGGTGCCGACTGATGGCCGACAAACCAAGCGTCGGTTTCGTCGGCGTCGGCAACATGGGGTGGCCGATGGCGGCCTGTCTGGTGCGCGCCGGGTTCACCGTGCACGTCAACGACTCGCGCCGCGAGGTTGCGGACAACTTCGTGCAGCAGATCGGCGGCGATGCACCGGACACGCTGCGGCAACTGGCCGCGGCGTCGGATGTGGTGATCACCATGCTGCCGACCAGCACGATCGTGGAACGCGTGCTGGCGCAGGCGGATGACACGATCATAGCCGGCATGAGGCCCGGCACCGTGGTGATCGAGATGAGCTCCGGCGTGCCATCGGTCACGCAGTTGCTGGCCGAACGCGTGAAGGAAGTCGGCTCGCACATGATCGACGCGCCGGTGTCGGGCGGCGTGCCGCGCGCGAAGACCGGCGAGCTGGCGATCATGGTGGGCGGCGATCCCGCCGTCATCGATTCGGTACTGCCGGTGCTGTCGGCGATGGGCACATCGGTGCTGCGTACCGGCGCGGTCGGCTCCGGCCAGGCAATGAAGGCGTTGAACAACCTGGTGTCGGCCGGTGGGTTCATGATCGGCATCGAGGCGCTGCTGATCGGCCAGCGCTTCGGGCTGGATCCCGCGGTGATGGTGGATGTGCTGAATGCGGCAACGGGAATGAACAACTCGACCCAGAAGAAGTTCAAGCAGTTCGTGCTGTCACGCAAATTCAACGCGGGCTTCACCATGGGCCTGCTGGCGAAGGACCTGTCGATCGCGCTGCAGGTAGGCCGCGAAACCGACACGCCGACGCCACTGTCCGCGCTGTGCAAGGAGATGGTCGCATCGGCATTGGCGATGTTCGGGCCCGACGCCGATCACACCGAGATGGCGAAACTGTCCGAGAGATTGGCGGGTACACTGCTGGGAAAAGCAGGATGACGCTTGGAAAAGCAGGATGACAGGCAGTTGCTGCTTCGGCATGATCGCAAGATCGTGCAGGAGCGAAACATGAGCATACCGAATTCCAGGTTCAACCATCGTCGCCTGGTGGGTATTGCTGCCGTGCTGATCATTGCAGCGGTCAGCTTTGCCGGCGGTTGCGTTGTCGCCGCGCAGCCGCACATGCAAAACGCGCTGGGAGCGTTGCAGAACGCCAGGTCCGAGTTGCAGATGGCCGAAAGCAACAAGGCGGGACATCGCGTCAACGCGCTGCGCCTGGTCAACGAGGCGATCGTTGAGGTGCAGGCCGGCGTCGCTGCGGGGTCGTAACTGGCTCGTAACGGCAAGCGCCGCGGCTGTCACGTGCCCGCCGCCGTCAGCTCAAGCGGTGGCGGTAGTCAGCACCTTGGCGTTGTTGCTCGACTGGCGCGCCACCAGGAATCCGATCACCGCCAGGTTCGCCACGTTGAAGAATACGCCGACCGCGAACGCCGGGGCGTAGAAACCGAAATGGTCGTACAGCATGCCGGCCAGCCAGCTTCCGAACGCCATGCCGGACATGCCGAGGAAGAAGAATGTCGGCACGCGCCACGCGGCCTCGGATGACGGGAACAGTTCGCGGATCGCCACCACGTAGGATGGGATGATGCCGGAGAAGCCCAGACCGAACGCGGCGGATACGGCGAACAGCCCGATCTCGTTCTGCGTCAGCAGGAACCCGGTGATCGCCACCGCCTGACAGGCTGACCCCACCATCACCGCGCGCAATCCACCGACGCGGTCGGCGAGCATTCCCCAGAACTGGCGGCTGAGGAAAGCACAGGCCAGCAGCACCGACAGCATTGCCGCGCCGTGCGTCGGCGCGATGCCGAGGTCGGAGCAGAACGCCACCAGATGACCGTTCGGCACCGCCATCGGGATGCAGCAGAAGAATGCCGCGATGCAGATCAATGCCAGCACCAAATTGGCGTTCATGCCGAGTACCGTCGCACCCTTGCGCGGATCGCCCGACATGGCGTGCGCGGCCAGCGGTTCCGGTGACGGGCGCAGGCATAGCAACGTCAGTGGCAGGATCACCGCGAGCACCACCGCGGCATACGCCAGCATCGTCGTCTGCCAGCCATACAGCGTGATGCCGCGTTCGAACACCGAAGGCCAGACGATGCCGGCGATGTACTGGCCCGATGAGATCAGTGCCAGCGCAGACCCTCGGCGGCGATCGAACCAGCGCGTGACGTAGACCACCAGCGGCGCATAGATCGCGCCGTTGCCCAGCAATCCGATCAGCAGTCCGTGCCCGACGTACAACGCCCAGACACTGCCGGTGGAGGACACCGCGAGACCAAGCGCCATCATCACCGCGCCAATGGACGCAGTGAAGCGGATGCCGATACGGTCAGCCAGCCAGCCCATCAGGATGCCGCCGAGGCCGGTGCCGACCCAAACCAGCGCGCCGGCCAGCGCGATCACGGAACGGTCGGTACCGAGCGCTTCCTGGATCGGCTTCAGCCCGACCACGACCAGCAGCGGCGAGCCGTACGAGATCGACAGGATTGCCAGCGTCAGGCAGGCAGCGGTCCAGGACTCACGGCTTTCGATGCTTGGCGCGCGGTGTGGCGCCACGCCGATATCCGGCATTGCCGGTGTCTCCTCCCGGGTCGTGCGAACCGGCGTCGGGTTTGCCTGCCCCGGCGACGGACCTATAAGCGGCCTGCCGATATGGACCCGCAATGGCAGCTCGGCAAGCTGGCCGGCAAGCTGGAGAGAGCGATGAACGAACCGATTGGCGCGCAACCGAGCGGACCACTGGCCAGTGGACCGCTGGCGACTGGACCACTGGCCACCGGACCACTGCCCACTGGACCATTGCGCGGTCTGCGCGTGTTCGACCTGACGCGCGTGCTGGCTGGGCCGACGTGCGCGCAGATGCTGGCCGATCTTGGTGCCGACGTGATCAAGATCGAAAGGCCGGGCGCGGGTGACGACACACGCGGGTTTGCGCCGCCGTACATGCCGGGGACCAGGGAGAGCGCGTATTTCGTGGGGGTGAACCGCAACAAGCGTTCGGTCACGCTGGATATCGCGAAGCCCGAGGGCCAGGCAATCGCGCTGAAACTGATCGCGCAGTGCGACATCCTGGTGGAGAACTTCAAGGTCGGTGCGCTGGCGAAATACGGGCTGGGGTATGAGGAGCTGCACGCGAAGTTCCCGCGGCTGGTCTATTGCTCGATCACCGGGTTTGGACAGACGGGGCCGTATGCACCGCGGCCGGGGTATGATTCGCTGATCCAGGCGATGGGTGGCGTGATGAGCCTGACCGGCGAGCCGGACGGATTGCCGCAGAAGGTTGGCGTGCCGGTCGCCGATCTGTTCGCCGGCTTGTACGGCTGCATCGGTATCCTGGCGGCGCTGCGGCATCGCGATGCGACGGGGCAGGGGCAGCAGATCGACATCGGCATGCTGGACACGCACGTGGCGTGGCTGGCGAATCAGGGCATGAACTATCTGGCGACCGGCGAGAACCCCGCGCGGCTGGGCAACCAGCATCCGAACATCGTGCCGTATCAGGTGTTCCCGAGCGCGGACGGTCACATCGTGCTGTCGGTCGGGAATGATCCGACGTTCAAGCGCTTCTGCGAGGCGTTTGCGCTGACATATCTGCTGGAGGATGCGCGCTTCGCGACCAATGCCGCGCGTGTCGAGAACCGCCAGCTGGTCACCGACACGCTGGCGCCGGTGATGCGGCAGCATCCGACGGTGTGGTGGGTGGACAGGCTGGAGGCGCTGAAGATCGGCTGTGGTCCGATCAACAAACTGTCCGAGGTGTTTGCCGATCCGCACGTGGTGGCGCGCGGGGTGGTGCGCGAGATGGCGCATGGGTCCGGCGAGACGGTGAAGGTGATCGCCAATCCGGTGCGTCTGTCGGAAACGCCGCCGGATTATCGGATACCTCCGCCGATGCTGGGGGAGCACACCGATGCGGTGCTGGCGGAGCGGCTGGGGCTGGATGCGGCCGCGTTGGCGGCGTTACGCGCGAAGGCGGTGATCTGACGCGGCGTGTATCCGAGCCTGCGTGGATCGGAGCCTGTCATTGCAATGAGCGTAGCGCGGCAGCAATCTGGTTCGTGCAACGCGCACGCGATTGCATTGTCGCTCCGCTCATCGCAATGACGGGAATTTGGACTGCCATGACGAACCATGCGTCCGCCGCCGCCTGAAGCGATCCATCTGCCGTTTGAACCCGGGCCTTATCGCATGGCGATGAGCCTGGTCACGGTGCCCGCGGCGGAGTGGTTCGAACTCGATGAACGCTATGTCGATGACATGGCGGAGCGTCGCCGGCTGCTTGCGGAGCGCCATGAGGATGTGTTTGGCGTGCTGTCGGAAGCCGAGGACGCCAGCCGCGAGGTGCTGCAACGCCTGGTGACGCATCTGACGGCGCAGTTTCCCGATTGGTTTGCGGTGGAGGGCAACGCGCTGGTCAATCGGCTGACCGATGAGACGTGGCATCTTGCCGATCCACCATCCCATCCTTTGGAACTTGCCGGTCGCCTGGTGCAGGAGGATCTCTGCATCATCCACTCCGACGGCGAGGCGCCGCGCTTCACCGCGGCCGTGCTGTGCTTTCCCAGTCGTTGGCGGCTGCATGAGAAGCTGGGCCGCCCGCTGACCGCCGTACATGGTCCGGTGCCGTTCTATGCGCATCGGCTCGCCGCGCCGGTGGATCGCTTTATGGCGAAGGTGAAGCCGGGGCATATTGCGTCGCGGCTCAATTGGTCGGTGTTGGACGATCCGGCGATGTACCAGCCGGGTGGGAAGTGGCGTGAAGCAACCAACGCCGCGGTTACACCGCAGAATGCCGGGGACACGCTTTACCTGCGTGTGGAACGCCAGACACTGACCCGCTTGCCGCAGTCGGGCGCGGTGCTGTTCGGCATTCGGGTGCACAGCTATCCGCTCGCTACCGCGATCACGCGTCCCCACGGCGCCGCGCGTCTGGCTGAAGCGGTGCGCGCATTGCCGGAAGAGACGGTGCGCTACAAGAGTCTCAAGGCGTTCGGCCCCGCGTTGCTCGCCTGGCTGGACGCGCGGTCGCACTGACGCGCTGGCCTTCCAGCATCAGCCAGTCGCGGAACGCCGCGATCTTGGGCTGATCGGCGGCGGCGCGTGGGCAGACCAGCCAATAGGAAAACTCCTGTGGCCAGGCGACGTTCAGCACCCGCACCAGGCTGCCTCGATCGAGTTCCGGTCGCGCCAGCGTCTCTGTCACCAGCGCGATGCCCTGATGCGATGCGGCGGCGCGGATCAGCAGCGACTGGTCGTCGAAGCTGATGCCGCTCGATGCGGTTTGACTGAGATCGGCGACGCCCTGCGCGTGGAACCACAACGCCCAATCCTGTCGGTCCGCATCATGCAGCAGCGCAAGGCCGAGCAGATCGGCGGGGTGGCGTGGCTGGTGTCTTTCCAGTGTCGCGAGATACCGCGGACTGCACACCGGCACCATGGTGATTGTGGCGATGCGGTCGCAGCGCAGGCCGGGATAACTTCCCAGCCCGTGGCGGATTGCCACGTCAACACCGTCCGCACCAAAATTCGCCAGGCTGCGTGTGGTGGAAATGTTGAGCTCGATATCCGTGTGGCGCGTATGGAACAAGCCGAGACGCGGCACCAGCCAGGATGCGGCGAAGGCGGGAGGTGCGCTGACGGTCAGCATGCCGGTCCGCGGGGATGTTTGCAGCTGACGCGTCGCTTCGCCGATTTGGCGGAACGCGTGGCGGATCGGCGCGAAGTAGCTTTGGCCGGCCTGGGTCAACATCAGTGAGCGATTGCCGCGGCGGAACAGCACCGTGCCGAGCCGTTGTTCCAGGCCGCGGACAAGCTGACTGACTGCGCCCGGCGTGACCGCGAGTTCTGCGGCCGCCTCCTTCATGCTGAGGTGGCGTGCGGTTGCTTCGAACGCGCGCAGAGCGTGGAGCGGCGGTAGAGCGGACATGCTTCAGGATAGTATTTCTATTCCAAATGCGCCAGGAGGAATCGTTTGCGCGCGAACCCGCCTCGGCCCAGGTTCTGCACACCCGGCAACCAGCGATGGAGCGCGACAGATATGACGATCCGCCATGATATCGGCGTGGCAAGCCAGATCGGCACCTATAGCGATGGCATCGAGGTGCCGCCCGGCCAGCGTTGGCTGTACACTGCCGGGACACCCGGCCTGGCCGTTGACGGCACGTTGCCCGCCGACATTGCCGGACAGGCGGAGATCGCCTGGCGGCATATCATCACGCTGCTGGAACGTGCGGATATGACGGTGCACGATCTGGTGAAGGTGACGCAGTATCTGCTGCGGGCCGAGGATATACGGCCTTATGCGGCTGTGCGCTCGCGGTTCCTTGGATCGGTGCGGCCAGCGTCCATGCTGCTGATCGTGCCGGCGCTCGTGCGACCGGAGTTTTTGCTGGAAGTGGAAGCTGTCGCGGCGAAGGCGGCGGCATGAGCAGTGTTGCCGCGGTGGCGTTCACGACGCCGCAAACCAGCGAATTTCGCCAGGGTTGGTCGGTTGTCCTGGCCTGCTTCTGTGCCGCGACGTTCGCCTGGGGGTTCGGTTTCTACGGCCAGTCGGTCTATTTCGCCGACCTCCATGCAATGCGCGGTTGGCCGGCGTCGCTGATCGCCTCGGCAACCACCGTATATTATCTGGCCGGCGCGGTGCTGCTGACCCGCGTGCATCGGGCGATCGAACTTCTGGGTTCCCGGTTGCTGCTTGCATCCGGCTCCGTGATCCTTGGCGCGGGAGCGATCGGCCTGAGTCGCGTGCAAGCGCCGTGGCAACTCTATCTATGCGACCTTGTGATGGCGGTTGGCTGGGCAGCCACCACAACGACAGCGATCGCGACGACACTGGCGCAATGGTTCGATCGCCGGCGCGGCCTCGCGCTCAGTCTGGCACTGAACGGCGCCAGCGCGGGTGGCTTCACCGTTGCGCCGCTGCTGGTGCTCTGCATCCATCGCATGGGCATGGCGCACGCCGTGCCGATCCTCGTGATGGCGGGTTTGGCAATCGTGTTGCCGGTGGTGCTGCTCGGCATCAGGGGCGCGCCGTTCGACAGCCAATTTGCGCCACTGCGCGACCGAGGCGATGCGGCACGCACCGATTTAGACCACACCGATTTGGACCGCACCGATACGGACCGGCGGACGGTGTTTACGACGCAGGCGCAGGCGCTGCGCAGCCTGCACTTCTGGTCCGTTTCGCTGCCGTTCGCATTGGCACTTGCCGCCCAGGTCGGCTTCATCGTGCATCAGGTCGCATTCCTGCTGCCGCGTCTGGGCGACGAAGGTGCGGGCAACGCCATTGCTGCTACCGCGATCGCGGCTGCTGCCGGACCGCTTGGATTCGCTCCGCTGATCGACCGATTGAATCAGCGGGTCGCGTCAGCGGCGAGTTTCACGTCCCAGGCATTCGGTCTTGGCCTGATGGTCGTACTGCCGGATCAGCCGGCGGCACTGTACATCGGCAGCGTGGTATTTGGCCTGTCGGTCGGCAACGTCATCACCTTGCCGGCGCTGATCGTGCAGCGCGAGTTCGCGGCGCAGTCGTTCGGGCTGGTTATTGGGCTGACGTCGATGGTCGGCCAGGCGACGATGGCCTTTGGTCCGACTCTGCTGGGCCTGTCGCACGACGTCGGCGGTGGTTACGGCGCGGCACTCGGTCTGTGCATTGTTCTGCAATTGGTCGGGGCGATGATCGTCCTTGTTCCGCCGCGGATTGGAGCGCCAACGGTCTGCTAAGCTACACCCAGGGCGACACTGCGCTGGATCGCCGCCCGCTGGGCTGGTCAGCGGCCAGCGACCGATCGATCGCGCGCAGCACATTGCGCCGTGTGATGTCGTACTCCGAGGTCAACTTGTTGCGCGGCCTGGGCAACCCGATCGTCATCGTTTCATGCACCCGCCCCGGGCGCGGTCGCATGACCACCACGCGGTCGGCGAGGAACACCGCTTCGTCTACATCATGCGTGACCATCAGGATGGTCGGCCGCATTTCCTGCCACAGGCTCAACAGCATCTCGTGCAGGCTGGCCCGGGTAAAACTGTCCAGCGCGGAGAACGGTTCGTCGAGCAGCAGGATCTCCGGATGGCCGATCAGCGCGCGGGCGATCGCGACACGTTGCTGCTGGCCGCCTGACAGATCCTTCGGCCAGCGCGCGCCGTAACCCTGCAGGCCGATGCGTTCCAGCAGGTCGTTGGTGCGGCGCTGTCGTTCGGGCCTGGCGATGCGACGGGCGCCGAACGCGATGTTGCGACCGACCGACAGCCAGGGCAGCAGGCGCGGTTCCTGAAACACCGCGCTGATCGCCGGATGCGTGCCCTCGATCGTCTGTCCGTCGATGGCGATGGCGCCGGCGCTTGGGCGATCCAATCCCGCGGTCAATCGCAACAGAGTCGTCTTGCCGCAGCCGGAGCCGCCGAGGATGGCGACGATTTCACCGCTTTGGGCGACGATGCGCATGTCGCGCAGAGCTTCGGTGCCATCGGCGTACGTCTTGCTCAGGCGGTCAATCGCCAGGGTGGTCACAGCCGTCCTCGCACGGTGTCCTGCCAGCGCAACAGCGGTCGCGTCAGTGCGACCAGCACGCCGTCGGAGATTTTGCCGAGCAGGGCGAAGATGATCATGGCCACGAGGATGGAATCGGCGCGGCCCATCTGCTGACCATCCAGCAGCAGATAGCCGACGCCCTCGGACGCGCCCATCAGTTCAGCC
>DATKFJ010000420.1:0-11621 GCA_035511435.1 Acetobacteraceae bacterium
GCCCTGATCACGGTCGGGGACAATGTCGCCGGCAGGGTCGCGTCCCAGGCGGGATACACGATGTGCGCCGACATGGCCCAAGGCAGGTCGGTGTTCAAGGCGAACGGCAGCAGATCTGCGTCGATGTCGTTGGACTCGACGCGCGGCAGCGACAGATGGCTGTCCACGCCAGCGCGACCGTGGCCAGGCGCATGCTTGGCCACCGGCTGGATTCCTGCGGCAAGCAGCCCGGCAGCCAGCGTCCGTCCCAGCCGCGCGACAGTATGCGGTTCGGGCGCCAGCGCCCGGTCACCGATCACCACGTGTGCGCCAAGTATGGCAAGGTCCAGCACTGGGGCGGTGACCACGTCAAAGCCGCTGGTGGCACAATCCAGGCCGATCAGAGCGCCGGTCAGCCAGGTGGCGCGCAGGCCTGCGCCAGGATGGCGGGCAAACAGTGCGCCCAGCACGGCCGCCGGAGGATGCGGGCACCAATGCGGCGGCCGCAGACGCGCTACGCGGCCGCCCTCCTGGTCCACCATAAGCACCGCGCCATACGGCAAGACGCGACGCAGCGACGCGATCAGGTGCCGAAGCTGTGCCGGGGTCTGTATGTTGCGGGCGAACAGAATGACGCCGAGTGGCGGATGCGCGCGGAAGAGCCCCACCTCATCGGCTGACAATTCCGGCCCGGCTATTCCAACAATGGCGGATTTCATGCCGCCCAGTAGTGGTCAGTCCCGCGAAATCGGGGACCCAGTCCGCAAGCGCCAGCGCGGGTCCGCCTTGGTCCCCACTTTCGCGCTGATGACGATGAAAGCGGGGATGACGACGAACGCGTGGTCGGGGGCGAACGCGTCTGAACCATTGCCTTCGCCGGTCCACTCAGAAATCGGCGACCGAACAGCCAGCCCCCTTGGCGCGCACGCGCTCGCAGAACACGGTGGCCTGGGCGGAGTCACTAAATCCGCCGGTGCGCACGCGCCAGAGGATGTGGCCGTCGCGGTCGATTTTGCTGATGGCAGGCTGGCGGCTATCGAGCAGATCCGGCATGCGCTGCTGCAGGCGCTGCCATTCGCTCTTCGCGGCGGCCTCGGACGACACCGCGGCAAGCTGCACGAGAGCTCCCTTGGCCACCCCCGCGGTGTGTTCCAGCCCGGGCGTCGGCGCTGCCGCGGCGACACGTCTGTCCGGCACGGCGGCGGATGTTCCTTCCGGGCTGGCGGGCTTGTCCGGCGCGATCTTGGTCATGGCCGACACCGCGGCAGGCGCCACACTTGGCGCAGACGGCGCAGCGGGGGCCGGTCGTGATGGCGGCGGCTCGGGCGGAGGCGAGGCACGCAGGGCCTGGGGTTCGGGCACCTCGGGCGGCGGTCCCAGCTTGCCGCTGTTGGTGTCGGCCTCACCGGACAGGATGTCCTCGTTTGCACCGGCAACCTGCATGCCGCCTGGGTTCGCGGGCTTCACGCGGATCGGATGGCTATCTGCCTGCACCACGGGCACGGCGCCGCTGCGATGGCCGATCAACGACCAGCCCCCCACCACCAGCAGCAAAGTTCCGCCGAGGCAGCCGGCAATCAAGGCCAGACGCCGCGTCGCCGGGTCCATTCCGCGCGAATGCCGAGGGACGCGATAGGTGGGGCTGGGAATGCTGAGATCGTCTGACACCGGCGCCTTCCTTGTTTGCGGACGCGACCACCGGGTTCAATCTGGTGGTCAGCGCATTTCCTCGACAGGCTGCACGCCCATCACCGCAAGGCCGGAACGAATCACCACGGCAGTCGCTGCCACCAGTGCCAGTCTGGCCAGCGTCTCCACCGGCCGTTCCGCCTGAAGGAATCGAAGCGCGGCATCGTCCTTACCTCGGTTCCACAGCATATGAAAGTCGGCCGCCAAGTCATAGAGAAAAAACGCGATTCGGTGCGGTTCACGCGCCTGTGAGGCGGCCTCCACGGCGCGTGGCCACTGCGCCAGGCGGCGTATCAGGGTCTGCTCGGGCTCGGCTTGCAGACTGTCCAGCGGGACTTCTGCGAGGGCCGTGTCGGTTGTCCGGGCGTCGCTGAACATTGCGGCGGCGGCACGCAGCACGGAACGGCAGCGGGCGTGAGCGTACTGCACGTAGAACACCGGATTGTCGCGCGTCTGCGCCACCGCCTGGTCGAGGTCGAATTCCATCTGCGCATCGGCCTTGCGCGTCAGCATGGTGAAGCGCACCGCGTCCTTGCCGACTTCGTCCAGCAAGTCGCGCAGCGCGACGTAGGTGCCGGCGCGTTTCGACATTTTCACGGGTTCGCCGCCACGCATGATGTGGACGGTCTGGCAGAGGATTGCCGTGAATGCGGTGTTGCCGTGCGACAGCGCCTTCACCGACGCTTGCATGCGTTTGACGTAGCCGCCGTGATCGGCGCCGAGTACGTTGATCAACTCGTCGTAACCGCGCTGTATCTTGTCGGCGTGATAGGCGATGTCGTTGGCGAAATACGTGTTGGAGCCATCGGATTTTCGCAACGGTCGATCCACGTCGTCGCCGAATTGCGTGGAACGGAAAAGGGTCTGTGGTCGCGGCTCCCAATCGTCGGGCGTCTTGCCCTTGGGGGGTTCGAGTATGCCCTGGTAGATCAGTCCTTGCGTTTGCAACCAATCGATTGCCGCGTCCACCGCACCGCTTTCGACGATCGCGCGTTCGGAGGCGAACACCTCCTGATCGACACCGAGCAGATGCAGATCTTCGCGCATCTCTCGCATCATCGCGGCGATGGTGAAGTCGCGTACGATGTCGAGCCAAACTTCCGGTGCGGCGATGCCACCGTCCGGCAGGGCCAGCGACGCGCCGTATTGCTCCGCGAGCAGCGCACCAATCGGGATCAGGTAGTCGCCCCGATATTGCAAACCACCCGGCACTTCCTCGGTAAAATCTGCTTCGGACAGCGGCGTCCCGATCGCCTGCAAATAACGCCAATAGGCAGCCCAGGCGAGCGCGGTCACCTGCGCGCCGGCGTCGTTGATGTAGAATTCCTTGGTGACGTCGTAACCGGCCTTGGCGAGCAGGTTGGCCAGCGCGTCACCAACTACCGCGCCCCGACAATGGCCGATATGCATTGGACCGGTTGGATTCGCTGAAACGTATTCGACGTTGACGCGCTTGCCATTGCCGATGGTGTTGTCGCCATAGGCTGTACCCATGCGCAGGATGTTCGGCATCTGTCCGCGGAACACTGCTGGATCGAGGCGTAAATTGACGAAGCCCGGCCCCGCGGCGCTCGCATGCTGCACACCTGCTGCCTGATGCAGATTTTGCACGATGGCGGCTGCAAGTTTCGCCGGCGGCAGGCGCGCGGCCTTAGCCGCAACCAGAGCGGCATTGGTCGCCATGTCACCATGCGCCGGATCACGGTTCGGCGTCACCTCGACACGCGCGGCAACGTCGTCCGGCAAGTCGGCGACGATAGTGCGCAGCGCGGTCAGCACCGTCTCGCGCATCTGTGCGTAGATGTCGTGGGTCATGCTGCACTGAGACCATTCTGAATCGGCTGGCGATGCATTCGCCCTGAGATGCAAGCAAGGAATTTCAACCACAGATGCACGCAGATGAACGCAGATGAGATTAGTGGCCGCGTATCAAAGCTGGCCAATTTGACACGGGTGAGGCTGCCCTTATCCCCTTTCATCTGCGTGCAGCTGCGGTTGCATATTCTTTTGTGGCCATGGCGGCCGCCAGTCCAGAACGCAGGCGCGTTGGTAAGCATCATCCGCTCACCGAGATGTCGGTCAGCCGTCGATGCTCGTCCATCGCATAGCGGTCGGTCATCCCGGCGATATAATCGCCGACGATGTTCGACGCACGCTGCGTACCCGCCTCGCCTGCCCGCGCGCGCCAGTCATCCGGCAACAACGAGGTATCCGCGTGCAGCAGCCGGAACAACTCCGTCGTCAGCACCCGAGCCTTCGTCGTCATGCGGTTGACCCGCCAATGCCGGTACATCCGCGCATGCAGAAAATCCTTGATCACCTGGTTCGCCTCCGCGATCGGCTGACTGAACGCCACCATTTTCTGCTTCGACCGGCGAACCGCATCCGCATCGCGCGGCTCCAGTTTAACCAACCGCCGACGTGTCTCGGCAATCAGATCAGTGACCATCACGTCGATCACCCGGCGTATCGTCTCATGCCGCAACCGCGGTGGAGGCACGTCCAGGCTGGACTTCCGCGCTGCCGAAAGCGCATCGCCCACCACCGGCAGATGTGCGATCTCCTCCGGCCCGAACAGTCGCGCACGCAACCCATCGTCCAGGTCATGGCTGTGATACGCCACGTCGTCCGCTATCGCCGCCACCTGCGCCTCGGCGCTGGCATGCGTCGAAAGGTCCAATCGGTGCCGCTCGTTGTATTCGGCGATGTACCCCGGCGGATTGCGCAGCGGGCCGTTGTGCTTGGCCAGCCCCTCCAGCGCCTCCCACGTCAGGTTCAGCCCGTCCCATCCCGCATAGCGGCTCTCCAGCAGCGTCACCACGCGCAGGCTCTGGGCGTTGTGATCGAACCCGCCGAACGGCTTCATCGCCAGGTTGAGCGCGTCCTCCCCGGCGTGGCCGAACGGCGGATGGCCTAGGTCGTGCGCCAGCGCCAGCGCCTCGGTCAGGTCCTCATCCAGGCCAAGCTCGCGCGCGATCGAGCGAGCGATCTGCGCCACCTCGATGGAGTGCGTCAGCCGGGTGCGGAAGAAATCGCCCTCGTGGTTGACGAACACCTGCGTCTTGTATTGCAGTTTCCGAAACGCCGAACTGTGGATGATGCGGTCGCGATCCCGCTGGTACGGTGAGCGTGTCGGCGCCTCCGGCTCCGGATGCAACCGGCCCCGCGACGAGCCGGTATGCACGGCATACGCCGCCAGGGAGGCATCACGCGTCATGATGGACCGGCTTACACCCCCCTGGGCATGGCTTCAATTCCGCGCTGGGACGCCCTATGTTGCCAAACATGGAACAGTTCGCGCTGACCGACCGGGCCGCCGCCAGGATTGCCGAAATCGTCGCCGCCGAGGGGCGGGAAGCGTCGCTGCGGGTGGCCGTGCTGGCCGGAGGGTGTTCCGGGTTTCAGTACCGCTTCGAACTCGACGATACGCCGCAGGCGGATGATCTGGTGATCGAGCGTGGCCCGGCGAAGGTGCTGGTCGATCCGGCAAGCCTGGACCTGCTGGCGGGCTCGGAGCTGGATTACACCGACGAACTGATGGGCAGCCATTTCGCGGTGCGCAACCCGAACGCCAAGTCAGCGTGCGGTTGCGGGACCAGTTTTTCCGTCGAGTGACCGCTCGCACTGTCGTCGAGTGACGGCTCGCGCTGTCACTGCGACCAGCATACCGATGCGGCAATCTCGATCCCGGTGGTCGCTGAACCCGCGATTGCTTTGCTCCGCTCGCAATGACAGTCTGACACCGTGAAAATCGCCACCTGGAACGTCAATTCGATCCGCCAGCGCGAGAAGCACGTCGCAAGCTGGCTGGAACGCTGCCAGCCAGATGTGCTCCTGTTGCAGGAGATCAAATGTGAGACGCCGGCCTTCCCAGCCCTGACCTTCCACGGCCTGGGCTACCAGACCGAAGCGGTTGGCCAGAAATCCTACAACGGCGTCGCCGTGCTGGCCCGCGTGCCTTTCTCCGTGACACACCGGGTGCTGCCCGGTCTTCCCGCGGACGATGCGCAGTCGCGCTACATCGAGATCGAGGCCGGCGGCATGACCATAGCCGGCATCTACCTGCCGAACGGCAATTCCGGCGGTGATGCGGGTTTCGCCTACAAGCTGGCGTGGCTCGACCGATTGGCGGAACGCGCCAAGGCATTGCTGGACGCTGACATGCCGCTGGTCATCGCAGGTGACTACAACGTCTGCCCCACCGCCGACGATGCAGCACCCGGGGCGATCTCGCCGACCGACGCGCTGGTGCGACCGGAAAGCCGAGCTCGGTATCGCCGGTTGCTATGGCACGGCCTGACCGACGCGGTTCGCGCGGTGCATCCCCATGGCGCGGTCTACACCTTCTGGGACTATCAGGCCGGCGCGTGGCAACGTGATTGCGGCCTGCGAATCGACCACGCGCTGCTATCACCCACCCTCGCCGAACGCCTCGTCGCTGCCTCGCCCGACCGGCAAGAACGGGCCGAACCGCAACCGTCTGATCACGTCCCCGTGGTTATCGAACTGCGCTGATTCTCGGCGCAAGCCTTGGTTGCACCGCGGTGGTGCCGACGCCGAGCCCGACCAGGACCACCGTGGCGTACACCAGTGCCTATCGCCACATTGAGCTCACCGCCTGCTGCAATGGCGCGTAACGACATTTTCGAACCTATGTCGGTTACACGGGATGCCAAATTGCAACAGGCGTTGTCGGGCCCTTCAGATATCCGCGTAGCAGTGCGTCTCCGCCTCCGCGCCCGGATGCGTCACCGCGCCCAAATGCGCCGGGCCCACCAACTGTGCGTATTTCCAGATCGCACCGGAGTTGTAGTCGGTCTTGCGCGGCTGCCAAGCGGCGCGACGCGCAGCCAGTTCCGCCTCCGACAGCACCACATCGATGGTGCCCTTCCCAGCGTCGATGACGATGCGGTCGCCGTTCTTCAGCAGCGCGATCGGACCGCCAACGGCTGCCTCCGGCCCGACATGGCCAACGCAGAAGCCGCGGGTCGCACCGGAGAAGCGTCCGTCGGTGATCAGCGCCACGTCCTTGCCCTTGGTCTCGCTCTGGCCATAGATCGCCGCCGTGGTTGACAGCATCTCGCGCATTCCGGGCCCGCCTTTCGGGCCCTCATAACGCACGACGATGACGTCGCCCGGCTTGTAGGCGCGCAATCGCACAGCTTCAAATGCCTCCTCCTCAGAGTCGAAGCACAGCGCGCTGCCTTCGAAGCGCAACTGATCCCGCTCCATGCCGGCGACCTTCACGATCGCCCCATCCGGCGCCAGGTTGCCGCGCAGCCCGACCACGCCGCCGGTCTGCGAGATCGCCTGCGACACCGGATAGACCACGTCCTGATCGGTCGGGAACACCACGTCCTTCATGTTTTCCGCCATGGTCCGGCCGGTCGCGGTAAGGCAGTCGCCGTGCAGCAGCCCGCCGTCCAGCAGCGCCTTCAGCACGACGGGAACGCCGCCGATGCGATGGATGTCGAACGCGACGTACTTGCCGCCCGGTTTCAGGTCTGCGATGTACGGCGTGCGGCGCATGATCTCCACCACGTCGTCCATGGTGAACCGGATGCCCGCCTCGTGCGCGATCGCCGGCAGATGCAGGCCAGCATTGGTGGATCCGCCGGTGGCGCCGACGATCACCGCGGCATTCTCCAGCGCTTTGCGGGTGACGATGTCGCGCGGCCGGAGCCCGCTATCCAGCAGCGCCATCACGGCGCGGCCGGATTCCACCGCCCAGCGGTCGCGGTCCTCATACGGCGCCGGCGCGCCGGCTGAACCGGGCAGCGCCAGGCCGATCGCCTCGCTGACCATCGCCATCGTGTTCGCGGTGAACTGCCCGCCACACGCACCCGCCGATGGGCACGCCACGCATTCCAGCTCGTGCAGTTCCTCATCCGACATCTTGCCGGCCGAGTGCTGGCCCACCGCCTCGAACACGTCCACCACCGTCACGTCGCGGTCGTGGAACCGGCCGGGCAGGATCGAGCCGCCATACATGAACACGCTGGGCACGTTCAGCCGCACCATCGCCATCATCATGCCCGGCAGCGACTTGTCGCAGCCTGCCAGGCCGACCAGCGCGTCGTAGCAATGTCCGCGCATCGTCAGTTCCACGGAATCCGCGATCAGATCCCGCGAAACCAGCGAGGACTTCATCCCCTGGTGGCCCATGGCGATGCCGTCGGTCACCGTGATGGTGGTGAATTCGCGGGGCGTGCCGCCGGCCTCGTTGACGCCCTTCTTCACCGACTGCGCCTGCCGCGACAGCGCGATGTTGCAGGGCGCGGCCTCGTTCCAACAGGTTGCCACGCCGACGAAGGGCTGGTCGATTTCGTCCTCGGTCAGGCCCATGGCGTAGTAGTAGCTGCGATGCGGCGCGCGTCCCGGCCCTACCGTCACGTGGCGGGACGGCATGCGCGATTTGTCCCAGCGCCTGGTCAGCATCGTTCGGAATCCTTTCGTGATCAGGCGGCGGTTATAGCGCTGCGAGACAGATCGCCAAACGGGGTACCGGCGCGGGTTGGATGTTTCGACGGCTCAACATCATCGCGGGTAAGCCTGAACGGCTTGGGCATCCTGGGTCGGGTGACCTTTCCCAATCCCTCACGATCCAGGCGCCGCCAGTAGCAGTCGATTGATTCGTTCCAGCGTGCTGAACGTTGCGCGCCACGCACCCGCAAACGCTTCGGCGCCAGTGCCATGCTCCGCCAACACCGCGGCAATCTCGCTCACCGAACGCCGACCATCCACCAGGCGCAATATCGCTGGAGCCAGTGCCGGCAACGCCAGCGGCACCCGCAGACCATCATACACCAGCGTAATCGTGCCATCCGGCCGCACGCCGCCGGCGATCTCCGTGCCAGACAATTCGCGCGTCACCGGCACCGCATCATTCGCCATGAAATTCGCGCGTTCCGTCTGTTCATCCGTACGCACGCAATACACGATATGCGCGCTGACATTGCCGGCCAGCGCCTCGGCCAGCGCGGCGCGGTCCACCGGATCCAACGCCTCCACCCGCGCGCGCAATCGCGGATCGGGCAGCAGCGGCATCGGGTCATAGCGCGCAGGCTCGACCCAGCATGTCACCGCCAGCCCCTCGCCCGCCAGCAGTGCATGCAGGTCGCGCACGGTGAACGCACGGTCGCGCGGATTCAGCAGCAGATCGTACAACCCCGCATCGCCGCCGTTCACATGATCATCGAGGAAACCATTCCGCCGCAACCAAGCCGTCTCCGGCAGGTGCCGCATCACCCGTTTCGCCAAGTCCAGCCGCACCGCCGGTGCCTCGCCCGCCGGAGCCAGCATGCGCAGCGCATCCTGCAGCATATACACGCCAGTACGCCCATGCGGCGCGTACACCATCAGTCCCAACCCGCCGCCCGGCGCCAGCACAGACAGCAGCGCGCGCAGTCCCGCCGCCGGGTCGGGCAGATGATGCAGCACGCCGCAGCAGTCGATGTAATCGAACGGCCCCAGCCCCGACCCGGGCAGTTCCAACAGCGAGCGCTGCTCCCACTCGATGTTGGTCAGGCCGCGCGCCGTCGCACGCGCCTGCGCAATACCAAGCGCCGCAACCGACCGATCGAGCCACGTCACCGTACCTGCCCGCCCGCCGCGCGCCATCTGCTGCGCCAGCATGATCGTCGCATCGCCAGTGCCACCGCCGGCGATCAGCGCGCGCAAAGGCTGCGATACCGAACGGCGCGCGCCGAACACCCAGTAATCCACCTCCCGCAGGTGCCCCGGACTGCCGACGATCAGCCGCTTCGTCTCCTCGCGCGGATCGCGCCGAGGATACGGATACGCCTCGTACTGTGCGGCAAGCCTGGCGTCAGTTGCATCGGTCATGCGCCCGGCATAGACCGCCCGCATGGCTGAAGCCAGATCACGCGGCTATTTCGGCATCGGCGTCGAGGGAGTGTCGAAGTCGGCCAACGTCGGCGCCCTGCTGCGCACCGCCCACGCGTTCGGCGCCGCATTCTGTTTCGTCGTCGACGCCGGCTTCGATGCCCGCGCCGGCCGCCTGGCCGACACGGCCGACACGCCCAACCACGTGCCGCTATGGCGCTTCCCGAACCTCGACTCGCTGCAACTCCCCCAGCACTGCGTACTGGTCGGCGTGGAACTGCTGCAATCCGCGACCGATCTGCCGTCGTTCCGCCACCCGCTGAACGCAGCCTACGTACTCGGCCCGGAACGCTCCGGTCTGTCCCCCGCAACTCTGGCACATTGCCGCCACGTAGTGCGCATTCCAACGCGCTTCGCGCTCAATCTGGCGGTGGCCGGCGCACTGGTGCTGTACGATCGGCTGCTGCAGCACGGCCGCTTCGCCGAGCGCCCGGTTGGCAGCGAGGGCATTGCGGCGGGAGAACCTGTCGCCAGCGGTCATGGCGCGCCACGCTTCCGCCGCAACGTGCCCGACTGGGTGAAGTCCTGACTCGGTGGTGGAGAAAATCAGACCTTGGTACCCAAGGCGTGATCCGAGGTGGGTGGAGAACGGACATTCAGTACGGTGCGAAGATCAAAGTCACGTGCCCTGCCGTTGCTGCTCAAAGTTTAGATGCCGCAACAGCTCTCGCTCAACAGGATCCTCGTCAAGACACGACCCCCGCTCTACCCTGGTTCACGGCCGGTCGATCGCGAGAATGGCCACGCCCTCCATCGCATAGCGCGCGAAGAGGAAGTCATGAACGCCGCATACCCGGTTACCGTCGAAGTCGAGCGCGACGAAGTAAGCAGGCGCGTCGAGCGAGACTTCGCGATCATAGACCAGCATTGCGGCACGCCCGTCGACCGCGCCGGCGGCGAAGGCCCACTGCTCGGATGCGGCGTAGCGGGCATAATACTCGCCGACCTCGCCCCTGCCCCGCTTTTGGAGCTTGGCGACGAGATCGAGCTTCACGTCGTCGGCGAGCATTTCGCGGACGGCGTTGAAATCGCCGGCCTTGAACCCCTCGACATAAGCCATGAGCCGGGCGCGCATCACTTCGGACAGCATCGGAAGCTGGATGTCGTCAGGTTCAGCGGCCAGTTCGCGCAGGCGGATGCGGCCGCGCTGCAGGGCCGATTTCGCCGCGGGTACGCTGGCGCCGATAATCGCCGAGATCTCTTCGAGCGAATGGCCGAGCACATCCTTCAAGATGACTGTGCTGCGCTGAAGGGCGGGTAGTCGGAGGAAGGTGCGTAAGCTGGCGGTGGCGATATCGGGATCGGGCGTATCGGGGGCCGCGATCATGGCCAGCTCCTCCTCGGTTTGCGGTTGGGGGGCATGGCGACGGCGGCGCAGAAAATCGAGGGCAGCATTGTGAGCGATGCGGAACAGCCAGCCTTCAGGATTGTCGAGTGGGCCCACCGATCCCTGGGCGGTAAGCGCCTTTAGCATTGCCTCCTGGACGACATCCTCGCCGTCGAACGTCGAGCCGGTCATACGCGCGCAGTAGCGATGGAGCGTCGGCCGCATGGCCGTCAGCATCGTCTCGAAGTCGCGCGTATGGCCGGTCATTGGCAGCCTTTCACAGGTCGAGTCGCATGATGTCGACATTGGCGCGGAAGCCGTAGGCGACACCCGATGTGTAGCGCGGCTCGACGAGAAGCTCGGCGATCTGCCGCCCGATCTGCGATGGCTGGAGGTGCGAACCATAGCGCCCGAGAATATGCTCGTCGACGCTGACCCCTTCGACCTCGGCATAGGCGGCGGCAACCGCATGGCCGAGCCCGGTTCCCGCTATAAGCTGACCCGGCACCAGAACCTGGAAGCTGATCCCCAGCTCACGGTCGCGCGATACGGCATTCGCCTGATGCGCCATGAACCACTGCATTCGCTTCGCGCCAATATAGCCGCCTGACAGACGCAGGCTGCTGGGATCAATCGCTGGATGGCTCATCACCGTGGCGGCGCCGCTCGACATGATGAGGACGCGTGTGCCACGCCGCATTGGCGTTTTGAGTGCCGCCTT
>DATKFJ010000421.1:0-5193 GCA_035511435.1 Acetobacteraceae bacterium
GCACCAACCGGCATCTTCGCACCGATCTCGCGTGAGGGCGCACTGGTACTGAACAACATCCTGCTGTGCTCGATCTGTGCCGTGGTGCTGACCGGCACGACCTATCCGTTGTTTGCGGAACTGTTGTTCGGCGCGAAGCTCAGTGTTGGGCCGCCGTATTTCCAGTCAACGGTGTTCCCGCTGGCGGTGCCACTGTTTCTGGCCATGTCGATTGGCCCGGTGCTGCCATGGAAGCGCGCGGAGCTCGGGCCGGCGTTGCTGAAACTGTGGTGGGCAGCGCTGATCGCGGCCATTGTCGGTACCGTCACGGCATTCGGGCTGCATGCCGGCTTTGCCGCGGTTGGCTTCGCTGCATCGGCGTGGCTGATCTTCGGGTCGCTGTCCGAACTCGTCGAACGTACGCGGCTGTTCCGTGCACCGTTCGCCAGCTTCCGTGCCCGCCTCACCGCGCAGCCGCTGTCGGTGTGGGGGTCTGCCATCGCGCATGCCGGCATGGGAGTGACGGTCGCGGGTATTGCCGGCATGTCGCTGGCCGTGAGCACCATCGTCGCGGTGCATCCCGGCGAAAGCGTGCGGCTTGGTGGCTACGAATGGACGCTGCTTGGTTTGCACGACGCCCAGGGGCCGAATTTCACGGCGCGCGTTGCGGATATTCGGGTAACTCGCAATGGGCATGACGTAGTCATGTTCCATCCGTCGCGGCGCATGTTCACCGTGCAGAAGACATCGGTTACCGACACCGCAATACAGACCAATGGGCTGCGTGATCTCTATGCCGTGCTCGGCGACGAACGTGATGGTGCTGCGGTGCTGCGGTTGCACGTTAATCCGCTGGCGCCGTGGATCTGGCTCGGGGCATTGGTGATGGCTGCGGGGGGTACGTTATCGCTGGCTGACCGCAGGCTGCGTGTGGGCGCACCGGCACGGCGAACAGCCGGGGTGCAGGCGGGCGTGGTGTCGTAATGGCTGGTCCGATCAATACTGCAGACATTGTGCGGAGCATCGTGACGCAGCAATCTCGATCCAGTTGGGCTCGATCCAGTTGGGCGTCTCGGCCGAGACTGCATCGTCACGACGCTCCGCGCGATGTCAGTGGCAGCGGGGCGATCATCCGTTGACCCTTATCCAACGCCGACTCTTGCTGCTTGCCCCGTTTGGTTTTGCCGCGGTGGGGGGAGCGTCGTTCTGGGCGTTGCTCGAACGCATGCGCGAAGGCACCTACGATCCGCATGGCGTGCCGAGCATGCTGATCGGCAAACCGCTGCCGCAATTCTCGCTGCCCGGGCAACCGCCGAGCGCGGGCTTTTCCAGTGCCGATGTGGTCGCTGCCGGGCGGCCGGTGCTGGTCAATTTCTTTGCCTCCTGGTGCATCCCCTGCGTGCAGGAGGCACCGGTGCTGATGACACTCCAGCAGCAGGGAATGCCGATCTGGGGCATCGCGTACAAGGACAAGACCGACGCCACCACGGATTTTCTGAAGCAGAACGGCGACCCTTACACCCGCATTGCGCGCGACGAACCCGGCACTGTTGCGATCAACTTCGGCCTCTACGGCGTGCCGGAAACCTATCTGGTGGACAAGTCAGGCATTGTGCGCTGGCGTTGGGCCGGCGGCATGAGCGAAGATGTGGTGCAGCAGTATCTGGCGCCATTGCTGAAGAGCCTGGCGTGAGGCTGGCAATCGTCCTTCTGCTGTTCGGTCTTGTCACACCGCCGGCCTTTGCCGTTAGCGACCCAGCCGAGTTGTTGGCGAACCATCAGCAAGAGCTGCGTGCCGAAGCGATCGGCCATCAGTTGCGTTGCCTGGTTTGCCAGAATGAAAGCGTCGAGGACTCGAACGCGGATCTGGCGCGCGACCTTCGGCGCATCGTTCGTCAGCGTATTGTGGCAGGAGACAGCGACCAGCAGGTGATCGACTGGATGGTGGCGCGTTACGGCAACTTCGTGCGCCTGCGTCCGCCGTTCAATGCGATGACATTGGTGCTGTGGGGCGCGCCCGGTATCGCTCTGCTGGTCGGCGGCGCGGCGGTGGTGGTCGCCAGGAGCCGGCGACCTGCCGCGCCCGAACCGCTAACCGAGGCCGAACGGCGCCGCTTGGCCGATCTGCTGAAGTCATGATCCGCCGAGTATGATCTGGTTGGCCATCGCGTTGTTGGCGGCAATCTCGCTTGCACCGCTGGCGTTCTCGCTGCGCCGGGCGACTGTCGCGCATGGCCGACAGGCGGCGGCGATAGCATTGCATCGCGCGCAATTGGCGGAATTGGATCGCGACCTGGCAGACGGGCGGATCGCCGCCACGGAGCATGCCAATGCCGTGCTGGAAGTGCAGCGCCGGTTGCTGGCTGCCGCGGAGAATGCCGAACCGCGGACACAGACAAGTACGCGTTCACCGGTGCTGTTTGCATTGTTGCTGGTGCCGCTTGGTGCTTTCGCGCTTTATCTCGTGGGCGGCGAACCGGAGCTGCCAGCGGCCCCTTTGGCGGATCGCATTGTGGCTGCACAGCAGCGTGCGGCACACGATGCCGCGTTGATCGCGCAGCTTCGCCAGCGGCTGGAGTCGTTGGATCCGCACAGCGAACAGGCGCGGCAGGGCTACGTGCTGCTAGGCAATGCGGAGGCGAGTCGGGGCGAATTGGGCGCGGCCGCGGATGCGTGGCGGACCGCGCTTGCCTCACGGTTCGATCCGACGCTCGCGGCGGAAACAGCGGAGGCGATTGCCGAGGCGCAGGGTCGTGTTACCCAGGAGGCAGCGACGTTGTTTCGTCGTGCGCTGGCCGAATCGCCAGCCGATGCGCCGTGGCGGCCGATGGCGCAGAAGCGGCTGTCGGAAGTGAAGTGACGTTGGGCGTGGTTTCTATAATTCCGCGGTTTGAGAGACCATACCTATGAACATCGCGTTGTCGGTGTACAGCAGACGCAATGGTGCTAGGCCCCATGCGACGAGAGTCGCTTTGATCCAGCCGTCATCCTGCAACGGTCCGATCCATGCATTGATATGCATCAGGAAGCCGGAGTGCCGCACGGTACAGCGGATCTGTCGCGATCAGCACAAAGCTGTCACCTCAAGGATGGCCAAGGCTGAATGGCAGCACGGCGTCCACCGATTCAGCAAACGCGATTGCCAGCACGATCGCGCAGGGAGCCAACAGAAATGCCGTAAGCCACGTCCTTAATCCTGCGCTACCGGTATGAACGCCGCCTGCGTACCGCCATCGACCGGAATCGTGGTGCCAGTGACATAACGCGCCGCGTCGCTCAGCAGGAAACCGATGACATCCACCACATCATCTGGCGTGGCGATGCGTCCCACCGGCGAGGTTCCGGATGGACGATGGCGTCCGGTTTTCGACGGATCGCTCACCGCATGAATCATGGGTGTGTCGACGGTGCCAGGCGCCAGCGCATTGACCAGCACGCCGCTTCCCGCCACCTCTGCCGCCAGCACGCGGCACAGCTGCGACACCGCGGCCTTTGATGCGGCATACGCGCCGCCCTGCACCTTCGGCCGCAGCGCCGCCACGGAGGACAACAGCACGATGCGCGACGGCTGCTCCCGCGTCGCTGCCTTGCGCAGCAGAGGCAGGCCCTCGCGCGCGCACAGCCAGGTGCCACGCGCGTTGACATTGAACACGCGGTCGAAGTCCTCCACCGACATGCTTTCCAGCGGCCCGATGCGCAGGACGCCCGCGCAGCAGATCAGTGCGTCGAGTGCCCCGGCTACGAATGCGATTTCCGCGAAGGCGGCGACTACCCGGTTCGGGTCCGCGACATCGCAGACGACCGGCTTGAAGCGTGGGTAGTTGCTGGTGGCGCGCAGCCGATCCTCGGAGATGTCGAGGCCGAACACGGTCCAGCCATCGCCCAGCAGCCGCATCACCGCTGTCTGACCGATGCCCGATGCGGCGCCGGTGATAGCGGCCGTCTTGCCCATGTTTCCCTCGCGGCGATGTGAGCGCGGATGCTACCACCAGCGCAGCCTGCGTGGAACGTGGTGTCAGGCGCGCTTGCGTCCGGCAGCGGGCTTCGTTTTGGGGCCACCGGTACGCTTCGCGGCGGTCTTGCGGCGGGCCGGTGCGCTGGCGGGCTTTGCGCGTTCGGGCTTGTCCTGACTCAAGCTGCGCTTCAGCGCCGCCATCAGATCGATGACGTTGTCGCCACGCGAAGTCGCTGGCTTCTCCGGTTCGATACCCTCACCCTTTAGTTTCGCATCGATCACGTCGCGCAGCCGTTTCTCATAGTGATCCTCGGTATCAGCAGGCTGGAACTTGCCCTCCTGCCGTTCGATGAGCTGGCGTGCAAGCTTCACCATCTCGCCTTCCGGTTTGGCGTCGGCGATACGCTCGAACAGCTTGTGGTAGTCATAAAGATCGCGAGGCTCGTGCAAGGTATGCACGACCATGCCTTTTTCCAGCGGCAGGATGGCTACCACGCGCTCGCGCCGCGAGATCACCACACGAGACAGTGCCGCCCGACCGGAATTGGAGATTGCCTCGCGCAGCACGGTATATACGTCCTGCCCGGCCTCGCCATCCGGCACCATATAGTAGCTGGTGTCGAAAAAAATTGGGTGGATCGCATCGCGTTCGACGAACTTGTCGACCGTCATCGTGGATGACGTGTCGATCTTCGCGCTCTCGAAGTCCTGATCGTCCAGCAGGACGTAGCGGTCTTTTTCGAATTCGTAACCCTTCACCAATTCGCGACGAGGGACTTCCTTTTCGGTCTCTGCGTCCAGCGTCACCGTGCGGACCCTGTTGCCGGTTTTCGGATTGATGAAATGGAAGCGCAGGTTGCTGCTGGCTCGCAGCACGCTGTGCAGCGATACCGGACATGTCACCAGCGCGAGCCGCAAATGCCCACGCCACACCGGTCGTTCCGCCATCATCGCCTCCCTGTCTCGACTAGCCGAAAATGGGTTCTCGCCCGTCCGGCTACCAGCACCGCTTCGGGTGATGGCTGCACGTTCTTTTGTACCCGTACCGAGCGCAACCGGCGAGCGAACCCAGCGTTCGGGGCGTGGCCGCTAAGAAGGAGACATCAACCATGGCACGCCGCGCTTCGATTGGAGCTATGATCGCCGCAACGGCGCTGATTTCATTGCCGGTGCTGGCACAGACCACGACCACCAACACCTCGCCATCGCCTGCGGTTACGACGGCGACAACCCCGCGTCCGGCCAATCCGGACATGGCA
>DATKFJ010000422.1:0-2727 GCA_035511435.1 Acetobacteraceae bacterium
GTCAATTTCCCACACTGTTGACCGCCGGCCGATGCTGAGTCCCCGCAGCGCTCCCTGGGCGACACGTCCGAGTGGATCCATGGTATCCTGTCGCAAACACGATCAGCGAGCGGGAGACGGAACGCGATGCGAACAGGGGCCGAATACCGCCAGTCTCTCCGTGATGGGCGACGCGTCTGGGTCATGGGCGAAGGCCTGATCGACGATGTCACGACGCATCCCGCAACACGCGCCATGGTGGACGAATACGTTGCCTGGTACGACCGCCATGCCGATCCGGCCTGGACCGACAGAGTCCACATGCCCGACGGCGCCCCGCTCGCCTACCTGCTGCCGAAAAGCGCCGACCATCTCGTCGGCATGGGCAAATGCTTTTCGGCCACGACATTCCTCAGCGCCGGCAACATCACCCATACGCCAGCGTACGGACACCTGATCACACTCGGCATTCTCGCCGCGGTGCAGGAACGTAACGTCTCGTCGAAGCAGATCGCGGACGCCACGGCATATCGCGAGCTTATCGCGAACACCGAGCGCTTTCTGACCTTCTCCGGCGGCGGCGCCACCATCGGCTACCGCATGCGCGAGGAGCCACGCGAGCGCGCCGCATTCCGCATCGTGCGCGAGACCGACGCCGGGTTGGTGATCAGCGGCAAGATCGGCATGCACACCAGCCCCGCCTATGCCGAGGATGTGTTCATCGGCGGCCAGACCGGGATCGAAATGGGTGGACATCGCGCGACGTTCATCGTGCAGGTTGCGGCACCTGGTGTCACCACGATGTGCCGCAAGACGTCGGTGCGCGATGCCAATCCGTTCGTCGCTCCGCTGTCCAGCCGCTTCGATGAACTCGACGGCCAGATGTGGCTGGAGAACGTATTCATTCCTTGGGAACGCATCTTTTTGCTCGATGCCTCGCCCGAACCGATCGCGCGCTGGCTGGTGTGGCACCAGCTCTATTGCTGGTTGTCGAAGGCAGAATTCACTCTCGGCCTGGCGCTTGCCTGCACGCACGCGATGGGACTGATGGAGCACGAAACAACCATCGGCTATCTGATCGACATGGTGACCGACGTGCAAACAGTACGCAGTTGCCTGACCGCGGCCGAACGCGATCCACGATTCACGCCCGAGGGCTACTGCTATCCGAACCACCAGCATCTCGCCGCCGGCAGCATCGCAATGCTGAAGGCGCGACAGCGCATGAGCGAACTGCTGCGCATGGTGCCCGGCTCGTCGCTGGTGGTAGCGCCAACAGACCGTGATCTCGCAGCACCTGAAGTCGCCGCGGGACTGGAAGAATCATTCGGCGGCGGCGGCTACACCGCTCTGCAACGCGCGGCACTACTGCAGATGTCGTGGGATCACGTGTCGTCGGCACTGGACGCACGCGAGTCCGCGTTCGAGCTGCATGCCAATGGTGGCATGCCGGTATGGCGCACACGCCTGCGCCGCGCCTTCGACCGGTACAGCGAACTCGCCAACGCAGTGCTGCGAACGATGACCGTGCCGATGCCGGAAATCGATCTGAGTGCCATGCGTGCCGCCGAGTTCGGACCGCGCAGGCCGGTGACGCCGCCGCGGTGATGGACGAATGCAACGTCGGCGTAGGGCGGGTCAGGCATCGCTCACTCGCCCTACGCCGAACGTTGCGGTTCGCCCACATTACGCAGGGCTGATAAGCGAAGCACACTCCGCCTACTTCCCGGCGCCACTCACACCCGTCGCAAAAAGCACCGGTCCTCTACCTGGATGCACTTCGTCCGCATCGCATGGTCGAAGTTCTCCCGCGCCTCCGGATCGCCACGCAGCGTCTCCCGATAACGCTCATACCCCGCTAGGCCATCGAACTCGATCAGCGCCAGCGCGAAATTGTTGGCGCCTTCTTTCGGCAGGAAATAACCCACCAATGCACCGCCGCAGCGCGCGATGATCGGTGGCCACGTGGCGGCATATTGCTCGAAGTCCGCGATTTTGTGCGGATCGAGCGTATACCGGATGCAACACGTGATCATCCCAGCACCGTATACTGGACACGCTCGCGCCTGGTCAGCCGAGGCACCCCTTCGGTCAGAATCAGTGCCTTGAAGTGCGCGGTCTGCTGATGCGCGGCAAATGCCGCTTCATCCTCGAACAGCTCGTAGAACAGAAACTGCGCGGGATTCGCCACGCCGCGATGCACCAGGAACAGTTTCACTCCCGGCTCCCGCTGCGCCTGCGGTGCAAAGCGCGCAAGGATGTCGGCCACCGCATCCGCCTCACCCTCGCGCGCTTCCCAGGTCGCCGCTATCGCGAGTCCACCACTGATCTTTTGGGTCTGCATATCGTCCTCTCGTCTTGCATGAACACAAAGGACGTAGGCGATTTCCCGCCGCATATCAGCACGCAACGCTTCGGTCGGGAACGAAGCGTCGTCAGGCCCTGGACGCCGGCCAGCGTGATCGAGGATGAACGGAACGTGGGACGGGCTGCTAATGCCCCGCGTGGCTGCCGGAGAAATCCGGCGACGGCAGGCCGGACGCCTCAAGCTGCTTCACCAACGCGCCCTTCAACCGTTCCAGCCCTGCCTCGGTCGAGGCCTCCGCGCGTGCAACCAGCACCGCCTGCGTATTCGAAGCGCGCAAGAGCCACCAACCATCATCGGTCAGCACGCGAACACCGTCGGTCTCCGACACCTTGGCACCCTCAGCGCGCAGCCGCGAGGCCACTTCCTCGATCACCGCAAAC
>DATKFJ010000423.1:0-3169 GCA_035511435.1 Acetobacteraceae bacterium
GCACCCGGCGCCCGTGTCTTTTTCAAGCTTGAATTCACCCAACATGCGGGCTCTTTCAAATCCAGAGGCGCTTTCAACAATCTGCTGTCGCGAAAAGTTCCTGCGGCGGGTGTAACCGCCGCCTCCGGCGGCAATCACGGAATCGCTGTGGCACAGGCCGCCAAGAGACTGGGATTGAGCGCACGCATTTTTGTTCCGGAGATTTCAGCCAAAGTGAAAGTGGATGCCATTCGCTCCACAGGCTGTGAATTGATCATCGGCGGCGCCCGCTATGCCGATGCACAAGTCTCCTGCGATGCTTACGCATCAGAGTCCGGCGCCTTGCTGGTGCACCCGATCGACTCAGTACCGACCATTTCAGGCCAGGGGACACTGGCCAAGGAATGGGAAGAAGATCACCGCGCACTGGGTTGGGACAAACTCGACACCGTTTTGGTGGGCGTGGGCGGCGGCGGTCTGATTGCCGGCATGGCAGCCTGGTGGCGTGGCCGCGTCAAAGTCGTTTCGGTGGAACCCGAAGGTTCTCGCTGCCTGCAGGCAGCCCTCCATGCCGGGCACCCTGTTGACGTGCCGGTTGAGTCCATTGCAGCAGATTCACTTGGCGCCAGGCGCGCCGGTGATCTGGTTTTTGAAATTGCCAAATATGCCATCGCAGATTCAATCCTGGTTGCAGATGATGCCATCAAGCAGGCCCAACAGCTTCTGCTGCGCGACTACAGGATCATCAGTGAACCCGGTGGCGCAGCCGCGCTGGGCGCCCTGATTTCTGGACGCTACAGACCGCAACAGGGCGAGGGCGTGGGCGTATTACTTTGCGGCGGCAATGTCGATCCAACAAAAATCTAGCTACAGGCTAGTCAACCGGCCAGGCCGGTCCGCCCGCCGGTGCGACGAGGCGCAGGCTCAGGTCCACCCGGCCGAAGCGCCAGGCGTTGTCCTCGAGCAGCACGGCTGCCTGGTACGAACCTGCTATCCAGGTGTTCTGCCGTTCGGTGCCACCATCCATACTGGTGCGCGCGAGTTCCCACAGGTACCAGAATGCGGTGCCGGTGGTTCCGTCATCGGATACTTCGATCAGTGGCGCGACATTGAAGTGCATGGTCCACAGTACGGCGCGCTCGCGCACCTCAGCGAGTCCCTTCGTGACCGCGTCGAGACCATCGAAATGCGCGCCGAGCACCGCGCAGTGCCAGCCCGCGAACCGGGAAAACAGCGGCCGCATCATGTCAGGAGGCGAATAAGCGTCCGCCGCCAGCGCGTACTTTGCGATCAGCGTCCTGATCGCCTCGATGTTCTTCAACCGAAGGACTTCCCTGACGATATCCATCTGCTATTCCTGCCTGTTGAGACTTACTTAACTGGACTCAACGCTACCATGGTTTCCAGATGCCTGAGCCGCAGTTCACCGGGTATCGAGCAAGCCACTTCACCTTTACGCTGGCTCATATGACGTCAAAACCCGAGACTCTGACCGCACTCGTGACCGGCGCCTCGCGCGGCATCGGGCGTGCGGTGGCGTGTTCGCTGGCCTGCCGCGGCGCCCGGGTTGCCATCCACTATCAGGCCAATGCCGGCGCAGCCCGTGAGACCCTCGCGGCACTGACGGGAACCGGCCATGCGCTGTTCGCGGCGGATCTGGCGGATCCGGCCGCTGCGGCCCGGCTCTGGAATGCGGTCGTCGCGAAATTCGGCCGCATTGACGTGCTGGTCAACAATGCGGCGATATACGAGATGCATCCGCCGCTGTCGACCGGATACCCAGCATGGCAGGCAGCCTGGAATCGTACGATCACCACCAATCTGCTCGCTCCGGCAAACCTGTCTCTGCTTGCCGCGCAGGCGATGGCAGCGGGCGCCGAGCCGCACGGCGCAGAATGGGGCCGCGGCCGGATAATCAATATTTCCTCGCGCGGCGCCTTTCGCGGTGAGCCGGACGCGCCCGCCTATGGGGCCAGCAAGGCGGCGCTCAATTCCATGAGTCAGTCCCTCGCCAAGGCGCTAGCCCCGCAGGGCGTCTATGTGTTCGGTCTCGCGCCCGGCTGGGTATCAACCGACATGGCCACCGCGCACATCACGGGTGCCGGCGGCGCGGAAATTCTCGCCCAGCACCCGCTGGGGAGGGTCGCGACGCCGGAGGAGATCGCCGCGGCGGCGACATTTTGTGCTTTGGACGCGCCCGCGGTCATGACGGGCGGAATCATCGATCTGAATGGGGCAAGTTACCTGCGCAGCTGAATGAGTCGAACAAGGGAGCAGAAACATCGGAATTCTCGCGCGGCGTTTGAGTTTACCGGAAGCCGTCGGCCTGTCACTGGCGGTCATCGCCCCCAGCATCACCGCCGCTTTCAACATATCCCTGGTGGTCAAGGCCGCGGGTCCTGCGGCGCCGCTGACGTATGCGATCGGCATGATTGCGGTGGCGCTGGTGGCACTGTCCTTCGTCGCGTTCACGCGGCGGGTTGCCCATGCAGGATCGGCCTATGCGTACATCACGCATACGTTCGGCAGCCAAGCGGGATTCGTCGCCGGCTGGATGCTGATGCTGGCCTACCTCTGCTTCGGTAGCGGTCAAGCGGCGCTCGTCGGCAACTTCGCGGCTGCGTTTCTGCGCCGCTTCGATGTCGATATTGGATCGCTGTGGGTCCCTGTCGCCGGCGCCACCATTGTGCTGGCCTGGTGGCTCGCTTATCGCGACATGAAGTTCGCCGGGCGACTCATGCTCGCGATGGAAGCCCTGACCGTGCTGGCGATCATCGCGCTGGGCGTGCGTATCATCCTCGAGGTTCATCCTACGGTTGAACAGTCGCTCGCGACCCTGCGCCCCTCAACCGAATTTCGCGGCTGGGCCGGCGTCGGCCTCGGCCTGGTATTCACGATACTGTCCTTCGGCGGCTTCGAGGGGGCCGCCACGCTGGGCGAGGAGACCATCAACCCTCGACGCAACATTCCGGTGGCGATGCTGAGCACCGTGTTCCTGACCGGACTCTTCTTCATTTTCGTCAGCTACTGCGAGGTCATCGGATTCGGTCCTGAGGGTCTGCATACGCTCGCGGGTTCCGCTGCGCCCCTCAACGATCTGGCGCTGCGTTTCGGCTCGCGTGATCTTGCGGCGCTGCTGGATCTGGCGACCGCAGTGACGGCCTTTTCCGGCGTTCTCGGCGGCACCGCT
>DATKFJ010000424.1:0-2708 GCA_035511435.1 Acetobacteraceae bacterium
TCACCCTCGTCGAGCATCACGCGCAGCCGTTCCCGTCCCCGCGCCAGCCGCGACATCACCGTGCCGATCGGTATACCCAGTACCGCAGCCGCCTCCGCGTACGACAAATCCTCCACCGAGATCAGCAGCACCACGGTACGCTGCTCCACCGGCAGCCGGTTCAGGCCGCGCACCAGGTCACGCCAACGCAGGCTGCTGTCCTGATCAGCGCGAACGCTCATGGCGGCGTCATGCGTCTCGTCCAGCGGCTCACCCGCAGGCCGGGTTTTGGCCCGCCGCAGCTGGCTGATGAACAGGTTGTGCATGATGGCGAACAGCCACGCCCGGATATCGGCGTCCTCCCGCCGGGTGTGCAGCTTGTCGAGCGCTCGAACCAAACAGTCGTGTACAAGATCGTCGGCGTCCTCCCGGTTGCGCAGCAACGCGGCGGCATAGCGTCGCAACGCCGGAATGCACGCCTCGATACGGGTCAGCACGCCGGACGCGGTCACGGAACCACCGGCGGCATCGTTTGCTCTTCCGAGCACGTCTCGCTCATCAGCCAGGATATTACCGCCAATCGCGTCTGCTCCGGGTCTGATCGCGCTCACTCCCCCGTTGTATAAGACGCAGATCTGCCAAATTTATTCCAGCCGGCGGCTTCCCCCGGCCGGTTTGCGCGCCCGCCCGCCGCCGCTTACCGTTCAGCAACTCACCAAGGAGGCCCCGATGAAAATCACCAAGGTCGAACCCCTGCTGCTGGACCGCTTCCTGTATGTCCGCATCAGTACCGATGCCGGCATCACCGGCATCGGCGAGTCCGGCACCTGGGGCCAGCTCGAAGCCTCCGCCGCCTCCATCGCCAAATACGGCGACTACCTGATCGGCCGCGACCCCTTCCCGATCGAACATCATTGGAACGTCATGCTGCGCGCCAACCACTTCACCGGCGGCGCGATCACCGGCGCCGTCTCCGCCATCGACATCGCGCTATGGGACATCAAAGGCAAGGCCTTCAACGTTCCGGTCTACGAACTACTCGGCGGCCGCATGCGTCACAAGGCGCGCCTCTATGGCCACGTCAAGGGCCGCACCATCGACAAGCTGCTGGAAGAAGCCGTGCGCCTGAAGGAAGCCGGTTTCACCGCGCTGGGTCACCTCAATCCGCTGCTCGATGAAGGCGAGGACGATCCCTACTACAAACCGCACGCCGCGAAGATCGAGGAAGCCATCGACAACGTCCGCCGCCTGCGCGAAGCCGTCGGCCCCAAGGTGGACCTGTGCATCGAGATCCATCGCCGCCTGACCCCGCCCGAAGCCATCGCGCTGGGCCGCGGCATCGAAAAATACACGCCGATGTTCTTCGAAGACCCCCTGCGCCCCAACAGCTTCGACGCAATGGCGGAGGTCGCGCGCCACATCCACATTCCGATCGCCACCGGCGAACGCTTCACCAGCCTGTATCAGTTCCAAACCCTGCTCACCCGCAACGCGGTGCAGTATCTGCGACCCGATGTGTGCCTGTGCGGCGGAATCACCGGCGCGAAGAAGATCGCCGCCATCGCCGAGGCGCACGACGCATGGGTGGTGCCGCACAATCCGCTGTCGCCGATCAGCACCGCGGCGTGCCTGCAGATCGCCGCCTGCATCCCGAATTTCGCAATCCAGGAATATCCGTCGCGCACCCCCGATCTTGACGGCGGCAAGGAACTGCTGGGCAACGATCTGGCCGCGGGATTATCCGAGCAGCAGGGCGGCTTCATCGCAATTCCAACCGGCGCCGGCATCGGCGTCGAACTGGTGCCGGATGTGGAGAAAAAGTTCCCCTACCGTCCGCGCCCAATCAAGATGCGCCCACACGCCGATGGGTCGGTAGTGGATATGTGAGCGAAGCACCGTCTGTCACAGGGAGGCGCGCGCTGTCAGGGAGGCGCGTGCTGACGAAGGCGTGGTCGGCTCGATATCGTGACCATTGCCACCGTCATCATTGCCTTTCGGGAATAATACCAGCGACTGCTCGACTTGACATCATCGCCATCATTGATTACGATGCAATCGTCCCACCAGCCAAAACACCGATCCCCATGAGCAGCATCACCGTTCGTAACCTCGATCCGGCGCTCAAGGAGCGGCTGCGCATACGCGCGGCCGAGCATGGCCACTCGATGGAGGCCGAAGCCCGCCGCATCCTGCAAACCGCCCTCACGGGAACCACGAAGAAACCGGGCCGCAGCCTCTACGACCGTATCCACGACCGCTTCGCCGCGGTCGGCGGCGTCGACCTTGTAATTCCTCCACGCGAGCCTGGTCGTGAACCGCCCCGGTTCGACTGATGTTCGTCCTCGACACCAACATCCTGTCCGCGATGATGCGTCTCGACCGGACGCCGGAAGTCGCTGAATGGATGGCCGGGCAGGACGAGTACCGTCTGTACACGACCGCCATATCGCACGCGGAGATCTTTGCTGGTCTGGCGATCATGACCAACAGCCGCCGTCGTCACACCCTTGAAACGACGGCGCGCGAAATGTTCGACGAGTTCGAGGGACGCATCCTGCCGTTCGATACGGACGCGGCCAGCGCCTATGCTGATCTGTTCGCCATCCGCCGCAAGGCCGGGCGACCCTCAATGCCGATGGACCTTATGATCGCCGCCATCGCGCGTGCAAACGGCGCGAGCATGGTCACGCGCGACCTTGGCGGCTTCGAGGACTGCGGCCTCACCCTCA
>DATKFJ010000425.1:0-9616 GCA_035511435.1 Acetobacteraceae bacterium
TATAAATCTGGCTCGGCGCCGGTTGTTACAGCTTGGCTCTGGGGGTTCTCGCGTGGGGTCTGTTTGTCCGCGCGCGCGGACGCATCGCTTTCTGGATCTGAGCCGGGCGGCCATAGTGAGCAATCCACACATACTTGTCGAAAACCTCTCGGTCTACTTTCCGCTGTACCACGGCAATTCACGAAGCCTGAAAAAAACCGTGTTGGCGGCTGCGTCCGGCCGACTCGGCCAGGATCGGCAGCATCGCGTTGTGGTGCAGGCGCTGCTCGACATCAGCTTCAGCTTGCGCGGCGGTGACCGGCTAGGCCTGATCGGCTCCAACGGCGCGGGGAAAACGACTCTGCTCCGCACACTGGCCGGGATTTATGAGCCAGTGGTCGGCCACGTGCGAGTACAAGGCAGCCTGAACGCTCTGCTGGACTCCAGCCTGGGCATGAATTTGGAACTGACGGGACGCGAAAACATCATGCTGCGCGGCCTGTACAATGGCCTGCCTCGGCCCGCCCTGGAACGGCTGGCGCAGGATGTCGCAGAGTTCGCCGAATTGGGTGACTTTCTTGACCTGCCGGTGCGCATCTACTCGGCTGGGATGGTGGTCCGCCTGGGCTTTGCACTCGCCACAGCGATGCGGCCGCAGATTCTGCTGATGGACGAATGGATCCTGGCGGGCGACGCGGCATTCATGGAGCGAGCACAGCATCGCCTGGAAGCAATGGTGCGCAGCGCCGATATCCTGGTGCTGTCCACCCATGATACCCGGATCGTAACAACCTGGTGCTCACGCGTGCTGTGGCTCGACCAGGGCCACCTGCGTCTTGACGGTGACCCGGATTACGTCGTGGCCCAATATCTCGGCGGTGCGGCTGAAGCGGCCACGGTCACGGCCGGCAAGTGACGGATCCACGTCAAGGTCAAGCCAGCCAGACCAGGCAATGATCCGTTGACGAATTGCTTGCTTTGCCGGGGCCGCTCGCCGCACAGGCTCATTCCGCAGCCGGACGTGCCGGAATCGGCACCGTATTCGGTCCGAACCGATCACGGTACGGCGTGGTGTCGATCTCCTCCAGCTCTATCTCGCGTGCCAGCACCTGACGTTTCCATTCCTGGTGAGCCGGCTCATCGTCATGGAACTCCGGCATCACGTGCCGCGCGAACAGCTCCAGGCTTTCGCAAATATGCGCGTGCGCATTCTTTCCAGCCTGATTGAGCAAGATCACCTGGTCGATGTTGGACGTCCGGAACCGCCGCAGTTTGCGGCGGATGGTATCCGGCGAGCCGATCAGGCCGCCTGACAAGGCGCGCGCCGCGGCATCCGGGTTCTCCCGCTTCCACTTGTTGTATTCGTCCCACATGTTGACGGTATATGGATCCGGCCGTTTCCGGCCTGAACTCGAACCATAGTACCGCAGAGCGAACTGGAAGAACGTCGCGCCATCCGCACGGCGGCGTGCTTCGTCATCGGTCTCCGCACACATGAAGTAGCTGACGAGCGCGATGTTCGGATTGGTCTGGTAGTCAGCCAGCTTGTCCTGCTCGTTGACGAAGGCATTGTAATACGCGTGGACCCAGGCGTGCGCGGCATCCGCCGATAGGAACTGAAAGCCCAGAGCGCCGAGTCCACGGCGCCCCGCCATCTCGATCGTTTCAAGCTGCGAGCACGCGACCCACAGCGGCGGATGTGGCTTCTGCACAGGCTTCGGCAGCACGTTGCGCATCGGCATCTTGTGCCATTTGGTGTCCAGCTCGACGCCCTTATCCTGGAACATCGGGATGATGCAGCGGATCGCATCTTCCCATATCTCGCGTTTGGTCTCCATGTCGCGACCGAAGCCGCCGAGTTCGGTGATCGATGCGGACTCCCCGGTGCCCATTTCGACGCGCCCGTTCGACACCAGGTCCAGACAGGCGATGCGTTCGGCAATGCGCTGCGGCGGGTTGGTGGTGAGTTGGACGATGCCGTGACCGAGCCGGATGTTCTTGGTTCGCTGGCTGGCCGCGCCCAGGAAGACCTCCGGCGCGGGCGAATGAGAATACTCCTCCAGGAAGTGATGCTCGACTTCCCACGCGTAGTCGTAGCCGAGTTTGTCGGCCAGTTCCACCTGGGTAAGTGCGTTCTGATAGAGCTGGCGTTCGTCGTCCACGCCCCATGGACGCGGCAATTGCAGCTCGTAGAAGATGCCGAATTTCATGGTCGTTCCCCTGACCTACTGGCGAGTAGTGCGCCGGACCCGGGGCGGAGTGTCAAGACACCCGCAAACAATGACCGGCGTGACGCCCATTTCCTCACCCGTCGACGCCGCTTTCCTCACCCTTCGGCGCCGCGCTACGCTATCATGCTCACCCGGACGGATGGCATGCGAGGCACACAACGCAACACAAACTGTACTATAGGCCATCGAACGGGATGATCCGGAACTGCGTCACCCTGGCAGCCGCGCTGTGCTGCATCGCCCGCCTTGCGCTCGCTGCTCCACCGCCCGACGCGGATCCATCGCTGGCGCCCTGGTTCAACGACCTGCGCCAGCCATGGACGCATGCTCTGTGCTGCTCGATGGCGGATTGCCGGCCGGTCGATTCACGGCTCAATGGCGACCACTATGAAGCGCTGATCGAGGGCCAATGGCGCGTTGTGCCCGACGATCGAATCCTCAACCGCAGCGACAACCCCACCGGCCGAGCGGTGGCCTGCTGGACCCCGTACGCCGGCATCCTGTGTTTTGTCCGCGCACCGGAGAGTTAGCGCCGATACACGATGATCGGCAGCGACCGGCAGCGATCCTTCATGTTGCGCGGCATCAAGCGCAGTCAGTCGAAATTGCACGCCGCAATACCATCGTGCTATCGAACCAACATGCATCAATGGCGACGAGACTGACAGCCGTGTCTTGGGTTGCAGCGCCGCCAGCGGGAATCAGTCACGGAGCACCAGCCTGCCATGCAATACAAATGGGACGTCGAAGCCGATGTCGTTGTCGTCGGATTCGGCGCCGCGGGCATGGCCGCATCTGTCACCGCCCATGATCTGGGAGCCAAGGTCGTCATCCTGGAAAAAGCGCCGGAAGGTCAGGAAGGCGGCAACACGCGCGTCGCTGGCCAAGGCTATCTGAATACATCATCGGTCGACAAAGCCATTGCCTATCTCACTGCGCTGTGCGGACCCTACATCGTACCGGCGACCATGGTGAAAGTCTGGGCGCAGGAGATGTGCCAAAACAATGCGTGGCTCGAAAGCCTCGGCGCCGATCCGCAAGAGCATCAGCATCCGCCGGTCGGCATCGAGTTTCCGGATCTTCCCGGCGCCGACTGTGTGCATAAATTCCACGATGGACCGAGGTATGGCTATTCCAACACCTGGAAACGGTTCGAGCGCCTGGTCAAGCAGCGCCCGATCTCCATTCTGTACGAAACACCAGGCAGGGAATTGATCCAGCACGACGTCACCAAAGAGATTCTCGGCGTGCGAGCCCAACGCAGGAATCAATCGATCACTGTGAAAGCCCGCAACGCCGTGGTGCTGACGTGCGGCGGTTTCGAAAACAATCAGCAGATGATCCGCGATTACCTTCCTGGCGTCCCCTATTGCTACACGTCCGGCACGCCGTACAACGAAGGCGATGGCATCACGATGGCGATGTCGGTCGGCGCTGATCTCTGGCACATGAACAACTACGCCGGCCCCTCGATGGCGCTGAAAGTTCCGGAAGTTCGCACGACGTTTTCGATGCAGGCGCTGCACTACAGCAAGGAACTATCGGGCGGCATGATTGTGGTGGGCCCGGACGCCAGACGCTTTACCGACGAAAAGTTCAAGACGCGCCACGGGAAGATCCCGATGAATGGCCGATGGTTTCCGTTATCCACACCGTGCCCGATGTTTCTGATCATCGATCACACGCTGTTCTCTGCCGGCCCGCTGTACGACAAACACCCGAGCCACGGTTGGACGCAAATCATCGAATGCTATAACTGGAGCGATGACAACAGCGCCGAACTCGCGAAGGGCTGGATCAAGACCGCCGACAGCCTCGCGGCTCTCGCCTCGATGGTGAGGCTTGATCCCGACATTCTGGTGGACACCGTCAACCGATGGAACCGCGCCTGTGATGCGGAACACGATGCGGATTTTGGCAGAACCCTGATGCTGGCGCCCATCGTTGCCAAGCCATTCTACGCGGTTGAACTCTCGCCCTCGATGTTGAATACCCAAGGCGGCCCGCGACGCAATGAGAAGGGCCAGATTGTGCGGCCGGATGGCACACCCATCGCGAGGCTGTACAGCGCGGGAGAACTCGGTTCCATCTACAGCTATTTGTATCAAGGCACCGGAAATATCGGGGAATGCCTGGCATTCGGTCGTGTTTCGGGGCGCAATGCAGCAAACGAAACGTCTTGGGAGCAGGTATGACCCGGCCGCCCAACTCGGGCGAACGCGACGATATTTGCACCCCAGAAAGCCGCAAGGGAGGAGAAAGATGGTGACCTCACGTGTGCCAATGGTGTCGCTGGAGCGCGCTCGCGAACTCGGCGATGCGATGGGGATGCCCGCGCGGCGTACGCAAAGCGAGGCGTTTCGCGTGGTGGCCAATAATCCAGGCGTGGCCAGAGTGGCATTCGGCCAACTGATGCAACTGCTGGAGAACAACAAGTTCGATACGCGTCTGCGCGAACTGATGATCATGCGGATCGGCTGGGTCACGGGCTCGGCGTACGAGTGGACGCAGCACTGGCGGGTGGCGACCACTGCGGGGATCCCGCCCGAGGATATTCTGGCAGTACGCGACTGGCGGAACTCCAAGCGGTTGACGTCCGCGGACCAGGCGATCCTGACTGCCACAGACGAGTGTCTCGCCGGCAAATCCATATCGGATGCCACTTGGGCCGATGTGGCGAAGCATGTCGCCGACCCGGGTCAGCAGGTGGAATTCATCATTGCCATGGGCAACTGGATGTCGTTCTCGATGCTGTTTCGCAACCTGCGCATTCCGCTGGCAGAGGGCCTTATGGTCTGGCCCCCCGATGGTCTGGCGTCGCCCGCGGCGGAGGGATAACCATTGTCACCATTAGGCATGAAGGAAACATCGATGTCCGAGGCATCAGGCATCCCGCTGTTGGATCATGAACTGGCGGACGACGAACTGGCGTGGATGAAAGCCGTGTATGAGGATTTCGACAAAATCCGGGCGTCGTTCTCCGGACGGGAAACGGAGTTCGACCCGAAGGAAGCGCTGCGGCAGGTCCTCGGCCGAGACGAGTATAAGCTCAATCCCCACGTGGACCTGTCTGGATCCGGTCCGTGGCGGCTCGGTCAAATTCGCCATGGCAGAGGGGTTGCCGCCGTCTTCCTGCCGAAAGTGGAGTTGCATAGACACGCGAAAAGCCGAACCGATCAATTTCCCATGTATGTGGTTGGCGAGGCGGATGCGTTCTCTATCGGCAGAGATGGGCAGGTCGTCCTGACCCCGGTGACCGGTGGTGATCATTTCCACAATTCGCCAGACGCGCCACATGCGTTCCTGCCGAAAGTGGGAAAGCCGATCCCCGAGAACTGGGAAATCGCGTTTATCGCGATCACGCCGCGCAACCTGCGGGAAGATACGCAGGCGGTTTCCGACGACGTAAGGGCGGCGTACAAGAACGTGGTTGGGATGGAGCCGCCGCTGGGCGTGTAATGTCGTGCCGACGCAGACCGGCATCCACATCTGCGCTGATCGCGCCAGAACAAAACGGCCGGCAGCACGGGAGGAAAAACAACAATGCCAGTCCAGACCTTTGATTATATCGTGGTGGGCGCGGGATCCGCCGGATCGGTCCTCGCCAACCGCTTGAGCGCCAATCCCAGATACAAGGTGCTGGTGCTGGAAGCGGGGCGCGAAAGCCACCCCTGGTCACGGATCCCGGTCGGCTTTGCCAAGCTGATCAACAATCCAGCCGCCAACTGGCTGTATTCATCGGAACCCGATGAGGGCACCGGCCAGCGCCGCATTCCCATCCCGCGCGGCAAGCTGCTGGGGGGATCATCGTCAATCAACGGCATGGTCTTCGTGCGTGGCCAATCGCAGGATTACGATACCTGGGCGCAACTCGGCAATCGCGGCTGGAGCTACCGCGAGGTGTTGCCGATCTTCCGCGACATGGAAAGCTACCAGGGCGATGCGGACGACGAATACCGTGGCCGCAACGGGCCTCTGAAGGTAACGGAAGGCAACGAGACCGGTGCGCTTTACAACGCACTGATCAAGGCGGCCGACCAGATCGGCATCGCATATACAAAAGACTATAACGGCGCGCAGCAGGACGGCATCGGCATGACGCAGATGACGATCCGCGGTGGTCGTCGCATGAGTACCGCCCGCTGCTATCTCGACCCCGCGCGCACGCGGCCTAACCTGACGATCCAGGCCAACGCAATGACCGAATGCCTGCTGCTGGAAGGCAAACGCTGCGTCGGCGTGCAATACACCGCGAACGGCCAGCAACACGAAGCCCGCGCGAACCGCGAGGTTGTCGTCAGCGCCGGTTCGATCAATTCGCCGCAACTTCTGGAACTGTCCGGCATTGGCCGGCCGGAGCTGTTGCAAAGTCTCGGCATCGAGGTGCACCACGCGCTGCAAGGCGTCGGCGAGAATCTGCGCGACCATTACTCGCCGCGGATGAAATGGACGGTGCCGGCCTCTCTTGGCATGACCTACAACGACAAGATGCGCGGTCTCGGCAAGGTGAAGCAGGCACTGAAATACGTGCTGACCCACAAGGGACTGCTCGGATTGCCAGCAGCGCCCATACGTGCGTATATTCGCACGCGCGCCGGGCTGGACGCGCCGGATGCGGCGATCTCGTGGGTGCCGTTTTTCATGACCAATGACTTCCAGCTGGCAAAAAATTCCGGCGTCACCGCGATCATGAACATCCTGCGCTCGGAAAGCACCGGAAGCATTCATGTGTCCTCAAAAGCGCCGGACAAGCCGCCGGCGATCCGTTTCAATTTTCTGACCGCCCAGTTGGACCGCGATGTCACGCTGGAGGCGATGCGCATCACCCGGCGCATCATGACTGCGCCAGCCATGGCAAACATCGCCACCGACGAAATTGCGCCCGGCGTGAACATCCAAGCCGACGACGAACTGCTGGATTGGGTCAAGAAGAACGCCGAAACTACCTACCATCCGGTCGGCACCTGCAAGATGGGCTCGGACCCGATGGCGGTGGTAGACGACCAACTGCGCGTGCATGGCATGCAAGGGCTGCGGGTCGCCGATGCCTCGATCATGCCGACACTCACCTCGGGTAACACGAACGCGCCGTCGATCATGATCGGTGAGAAGGCATCGCGGATGATTCTGGCAACGGCCTAATCGCCCTGCAGGAACATCTCTCCGTCACGCCCGCGGATGTGCCTTCCGCCACACGTCCATCAACCGCGTCTCGTCCACCGACGTATAACGTTGTGTCGTGGACAGGCTCACATGGCCCAGCAAATCCTGGATCGAGCGCAGATCCGCTCCACCCGCCAGCAGATGCGTCGCGAACGAGTGCCGCAATGCGTGCGGAGTCGCGTGCTCCGGCATACCATGCAACCGACGAAACTGGCGCAGCGTGCGCTGTGCCACCGCGGGATCGAGCCGCTTGCCGCGCGCGCCCAGAAACAGTGGACTGTCCGCCCGCCGATCCGGATGCAGTGCCAGCCACGCACCGACTGCCTCGCGCACTGCCGGCAGCACCGGCACGATCCGCTCCTTGGAACCCTTGCCGACGACCCGCAGCATACCGTCCGCCCCCGGCGCCGGCGCATCCCGCACATTCAGCGCCAGCGCCTCCGCGATCCGCAGGCCACAGCCGTACAGCAGCGTGAACAGCGCCGTATCGCGCGCCTGCATTGCGGCGGCGTCCGACATCTCGGCGATGCGTTCGGTCACGCTGCGCGCCTGTTCAGTTGCCAGCGCGCGCGGCACCGGCGGTTTGCTGCGTGGCGTCGCGATCAGCTTCAGCGCGGGATTGTCCACACCATGCCGACGGGCCAGGAAGCGGAAGAAACTGCGCACCGCAGACAGGCGACGTGCCCGCGTGGCATTGCCGGCACCGTCCGCCGCTCCTGCCGCCAGCCACGCCCGGAGGTCAGCCTGACGCAGCGCGGTCAATGCCGCCAGGTCCGGTTCGTCGCCGAGGTGTTGCGCGAGAAAACCGAGGAAACCGGCGATGTCCGCGCCATAGGCCTCAACGGTCAGCGGAGACGCGCGACGCTCCTGGCCCAGCCAGTCGAGGAAGGCTATCCGCGCTGCCTCGCCGGTCATGGGAACGCCACTCGGCCGTTGCCGCACTCTGCGTCGTCATCCCCGCGAAGGCCGGGATCCGGTCCAACCGGCACTGGTATCAGTCCGCCTGGGTCCGCGCCTTCGCGGGGGTGACGACCTGATCGCAATCGACGACACAAGCACAACCGCCAAGGTGAACGGGAATTGCTCCGGCGACCGCTTGTGCGCACCGGCGACAACAGCCTCAACGCCCGAGTGCCGCGGCCACTGCGCGGCCGAGAAACACCAGCGGTCCCACCCCCTGCGCCGGATCCAACACATGCCGGTCGCGCGCCAGCAGCGCGACCAACGCCGCGGGGCCCTCACCCGGCACCCGCACCAGAGCATCGTATCGTGCCAGACCCGCAGCCTCCGCATGCAGCATCCGAACGTCGGAGGGCGCGTCGCGGAACACCACCTGCCGCCCATCCAGCAACCGCGCCACCGCCCCGTCCGGGAGCCGGCGGGTGCCCGGATGCTCGCCCTCCAGACAAAGATGAGCGGCATCGACCGCCAGAATGCCGGGCATCTCGCCGCTCACGCAGTCCGCCGGATCGGCCGAGCGCAACAGCGCCAGCACCGCGTCCTGCACCCTGCCGGCCAAACCGGCGGTGGCGCGCCCGGCCGCCAGCACGCCATCGGCGCGTTCGCGCTCGACCCGAAGCATCGCCGCCATGTGGTCCGCCAGGCCCTCGCCATGCACCCGCGCCGGCGGCGTCAGCACGCCATACAGCGCAGGGTGTTCCGCCAACCACGCGGGATTGGCGCGCAGGAACGCCTCGACCAGCGCTGCGTCCGCCCCTTCGCCCGGCTTCTTGACCCGGTGGTCATCTGCTTCCTCCGCCGGCAGACCCATCGGATCAGGCGATCTGCTGGCCGGTCTTGGCCCAATCGGCCAGGAACGACGCGAGGCCCTTGTCGGTCAGCGGATGGTTGAACAACTGCCGCAAGATGGCCGGCGGCACCGTGGCGACATGGGCGCCGATCTTCGCCGCATCCACCACGTGCATCGGATTTCGAACCGAGGCCACCAGGACCTGGGTCTTGAATGCTTCATAGTTGCGGAAGATCGTGACGATATCGGAAATCAGCGCCATACCGTTCTCGCCGACATCATCCAGCCGCCCGATGAACGGGCTGACGAACGTTGCCCCCGCCTTCGCCGCCAGGATCGCCTGAGCCGCCGAAAAGCACAGCGTCACATTCACCATCGCCCCATCGCCGGTCAGATGGCGGCAAGCGCGCAGCCCGTCCGGCGTCAGCGGCACCTTCACTGTGATGTTCGTGGCGATCTTCCGCAGCACCCGAGCCTCCGCCATCATCCCGTC
>DATKFJ010000426.1:0-2166 GCA_035511435.1 Acetobacteraceae bacterium
GTAGTCGGACCTATGGCGGAGCGTGCCCAAGCAGCTCCGCCAAGCCCACCCGCCGGTGCCCGTGACGACCTACCGTCGTTTCGGCACCGGCGAGCGCGTCCAGCACCGCCTCCTGCGTCGCTTCGGCGGCGGCCTGAAACAGCCGGTCGATGCGCCCCTCGGCCAGGACACGATGCTCCAGCAGGTCCTGGTCGGCTGCATGGGGCACGCGGTTCGCCGTGGTGAATGCCAGGGCGATGTCGCCGCTGCCGTTGCCCCAGAACGAACCGCACCATGCCAGCCCGACGCCGGCACGGCGCGCCACGCGACCGAGCTGGCGATGATCGAGCGGAATGTCGGTGGCCATGACGATGATGCAGGAACCGGCGTCCGCCACAGGTGCCGTCGCAGGATCCACCCGCCGCCCGTCGGGCAACCGCAGATCGCCCGCGCGGCCGAAATTCGCCAGCACCAGCACGCCCAGATGATACGCCTCGCCATCCAGACGCAGCCGGCGCGATGCACTGCCGACGCCGCCCTTCAGGCCGAAGCAGCCCATTCCAGTGCCGGCGCCGACCGCGCCAACCGCAAATTCCTCCGCAGCAGCCGCAATCGCCGCATCAGCGTGTACTTCGGTCACCGCCATCGCCTGGATGTCGTTCAGATAGCCGTCGTTGCACTCCAGCACGACCGGATTGACCGTCGAGGTCTGCCGGCCAATTTCCGGATCGGCGGCGATCGCCCGCCGGATCAGCGCCGCCGCACAGGTGCCGGCCGCGAAGGTGTTGGTCAGCAGGATCGGCGTCTCGAGTGTGCCCAGCTCGTTCACCTGCACCAGTCCGACGCTCTTGCCGAAGCCATTCAGTACCGCCGCGGCGGCGACCGGCTTGTCGCGGAACAGATCGCCGTCATGCGGCAGCACCGCGGTGACGCCGGTGCAGACATCGCCTTCGATCAGCGTCGCATGGCCCACAGTCACGCCGGGAACGTCAGCGATGCTGTTGCGTGTGCCCGGCGGCAACGAGCCACAAGCCAGCCCGAGTTCGCGTGCACGCATGGCAGCACCTCCGGTCGCAAACTGACTGGCGGCGAAGGGTCAGGCAAGCACGGTCGACACCACCAGGTCCGAGCCTCGAAAGGGGCGGTCGTTCGCGCCATGCTGTCCGTGGCCTATGGCCCAGCGCGATGACCAGTGCAGCCTCTCGGCGCCCCACGGCGATGCCGCGGCCAGCGACGACCACGTCGCATCGCCAGCCAATCGGCACAGCAGGCCGCCGGGTCCCATGCCGGCGTGAACCAGCAACCTGACATCGAATGCCTGGTTCGGCCGCAGCGCGGGACCATGCCAGGTATGCGGACTGCGTCCCGGTTCAGGACCGAGGATCACCGTCAGCACCTGGCGCACGCCGCATAGCCCGATCCAGAGCGGCGCCAGCACGCCGGTGTCGAACGCCGACAGGAGCGTCTGCGGCAAGCCGCCATCCGACGCGCTACGCCCGGTAAATCGATAGCCGACGATGCCGTCGGTCCGCCGCCCGATGACCGGCGCCGCGCACTCTCCCCGCGGCAGCCTCTGCCACACCTCGTCTGGCGGCAGATCGGGCGGCCAGGCCAGGCGCTCGCTCATCCGGCCCGTGGCGTCCAGCACCTGGTAGCGCAGCCCGCCGGCATCCAGCGCGAACTGCGTGCAGTGCAGATACTCGAACCCCTCCGGCATGCGGTGCAGCGTGCCGGCGCCGGCGGTACAGACCTGCAGCACGCCGCGCTGCACCTGCACGTCGAACGCCAGGATGTGGCTGCACAAGTAAGCCAGCACGCCATGCGCCACGAGGACGTCCCAGAACCCACTGGTGTGTTCGGGGCCGATTTCGCGCTGATACGCCCCGGCGAAGCCGTTCACCGGAAACACCGGGTGATGGCCGATCACCAGCCTGTAGCGCGCATCGGCGTGCTGCCGCAGTACGTGGTCCAGCCACGTGGTCTCCACGTGGCCCTCGCCGCCGAGACCGCTCCACAGCGTGTGGACGAACACCATGAGCAGGTCGTCGCGTCGCACCCAGTAGGACCGCCCTTCCTGGCCTGGCGGACCGTTGCGGGGCATGCCGAGGATATCGCGAAACACCGCCTCGCTCATCGGGTCATAGGCGGTGTGGTTGCCGGTGACATGCCACATCGGGACAGCGACGC
>DATKFJ010000427.1:0-6187 GCA_035511435.1 Acetobacteraceae bacterium
CCATCGGCACATGTACAGTAGAAAACAACGCGATGTTCCGGGTAACGCCGGCAAGCGCAGCGGCATAGGTCAGCGTTTCGAAACTCCATTCCCGGTTGTTCATCTCGCCGCCAAATCCCTTCCAGCGCGCGATCGGCAGGAAGAATTCGATGCCGGCGCGGTCGGCCATCTGCGCGACTTCCACAACCTCGTGCCAAAGCGCCGGCCAGCGTTCCGGCACACGCGTCAAGGTCAATCCACCATCGGCATTGGCCGAAAACACGCCCAGCTTGAACCGGTTCGGCCCGTGCATCGGATGGATCATCAAGCGCCTCCTTGCCGCGCGTAGGATAATGCAGGTATGAACGAACTCCTCGTCAAGCGCGGAGACTCAATGAGGATCGTTTGCATCGGCGGCGGCCCCGCCGGTCTCTACTTCGCGATACTGATGAAGTTACGCGATCCCTCGCATCGCGTCAGCGTCATCGAACGCAACCGCGCCGACGACACATTCGGCTGGGGCGTGGTGTTCTCCGACGAAACCCTGCGCAATCTCAAAGGCGGCGATCCGCGCACCGAACAGCGCATCAGCGACAGCTTCGTCCATTGGGACGACATCGACATTCACTTCAGAAACCGTGTCATCCGCTCCGGCGGCCACGGCTTCTGCGGCATCGAACGCAGGCACCTGCTCAACATTCTCCAGGACCGCGCGGCGGAACTGGGCGTGGAGCTGTACTTCCAGCGCGAAGTCCACGACGTCGCCGAATTCGCCGACGCCGACCTGATCGTCGCAGCCGATGGCATCAACAGCGCGGTCCGAACACGCTACGCCGATCACTTTCAGCCCTCCATCGAGGTACGCACCAACCGCTTCGCCTGGCTCGGCACGCACAAGCTGTTCGATGCCTTCACCTTCATTTTCGTGCAGACCGAATGGGGCTGGTTCCAGGCCCACGCCTATCGCTTCAATGCCGATACCTCCACCTTCATCGTCGAAACGCGCGATACAACATGGCGCGCGGCGGGTCTCGACCAAATGGACGTGCCACAATCGGTCGCCTTCTGCGAACACCTGTTCGCACCGTGGCTCGACGGCAATACGCTGCTGACCAACATGCGCCACCTGCGCGGTTCGCAATTCATCAACTTCAACCGCGTCTCCAACGCGACCTGGGTGAAGGACCGGATCGTGTTGATGGGCGACGCCGCGCACACCGCGCATTTCTCCATCGGTTCCGGCACCAAGCTCGCGCTGGAGGACGCCATCGGCCTCGCCCAATCAATCGACCGGCACGGCGAAGACATCCCCGCCGCACTCGCCGACTACGAAGCGGAGCGGCGGGTCGAGGTGCTTAAGTTGCAGTCAGCCGCACGCAATTCCACCGAATGGTTCGAAAACGTCGCTCGCTACACCCAATTGGAACCGGAACAGTTCGCCTACAGCCTGCTGACCCGCAGCCAGCGCATCAGTCACGAGAATCTGCGCCTGCGCGACCGCGCGTGGCTGGAGGGAATCGAGGGATGGCTGGCCGCACGTGCCGACCACGGCACACCCAACCGGCCAATCCCGCCCATGTTTCTGCCATTCAAGCTGCGCGACATGACGCTTGCCAACCGCATCGTTGTCTCGCCGATGGCGACCTACAGCGCGCACGACGGCCTGCCGAACGATTTTCATCTCGTGCATCTCGGCTCACGCGCACTCGGCGGTGCAAGTCTGGTGTTCACTGAAATGACCTGCGTGACACCAGGGGGCCGCATCACGCCAGGCTGCGCCGGCATGTACAGCGAAGCCCAGATGCACGCCTGGCGGCACATCGTCGATTTTGTGCACGGCCAGTCCGATGCGCGCATCTGCCTTCAGCTTGGCCACTCCGGCCTGAAAGGCTCGACCAAACTCGGCTGGGAAGGCATGGACGAACCGCTCGACGTCGACAATTGGGAAATCATCGCCCCAAGTCCGGTCGCATGGAGCCCACGCAATCAAGTACCGCGGCCAATGACGCGCCGCGATATGGATGCGGTGCGCGACGCCTTCGTGCAGGCCACGCGCCATGCCAAACAGGCCGGCTTCGACATGATAGAACTGCACGCCGCACACGGTTACCTGTTGTCATCCTTCATTTCGCCGCTGACCAATCGCCGCACGGACGAATATGGCGGCGATCTGGCGAACCGCCTGCGCTATCCGCTGGAAGTGTTCCGTGCCATGCGCGCCGAATGGCCAGCGCATAAGCCGATGTCGGTGCGCATCTCCGCCACCGATTGGGTAGACGGCGGCATAACCGCGGACGATGCGGTGGCCATCGCGCATGCGTTCAAACAGGCCGGCGTAGATCTGATGGACGTATCCGCCGGACAGACCTCGATCGAGGCAAAACCAGTCTACGGCAGGATGTTCCAGACGCCATTCGCCGATCGTATCCGCAACGAGGTCGGCATCGCGACGATGGCGGTCGGCAACATCACGGAACCGGACCATCTGAATTCCATCATCGCCGCGGGCCGCGCCGACCTGTGCGCCCTGGCCAGGCCGCATTTGTCCAACCCGCATTTCGCACTGCACGCCGCGGCGGAACTTGGCTACAGCGCGCAGGCGTGGCCGAAGCAGTACCTCCCCGGCAAGGCACAGCTCGAACGCACGCTGAAGCGCGACAGCGACATGGCCATCATCATATGACGCAGTCGCGACGAGCGCTGATCACCGGCGGCGCCAAAGGGATCGGCCTGGCGATCGCGCGGCGATTGGCGCGGGAAGGTGTCACGCTGGCCCTGCTCGGCCGCGATCGCACGGCATTGCAGACCGCATCGCGCGAACTCGACGCAGCCTACGAAATTGCAGACGTGACGCAGCCGGAAACGCTCGCCGCCGCGATCGCCAGGCTCGGCCCGTGCGACATCCTGGTGAACAACGCAGGCGCCGCCACCTCGCAGCCCTTCCTGAAAAGCACGCCGGACGATTGGGCGGCCATGATCGCCGTCAACCTGACCTCGGCATTCGCGGCGTGCCACGCGGTGCTGCCGCACATGCTCGCCTGCGGCTGGGGACGCATCATCAACATATCCAGCACCGCCGGTCTGAAAGGCTACGCCTACACCGCTTCATACAGCGCCGCGAAGCACGGCGTGATCGGTCTCACACGCGCCCTGGCGATCGAGCTCGCGCAGACCGGCGTGACGGTGAACGCGGTCTGTCCCGGCTTTGCCGATACCGAACTGGTGCAGCGCGCCACCCAGGCCATCGCACAACAGACCGGACGCAGCGAAGCCGATGCGAAGCTGGCGCTGACGCGCTACAATCCGCAAGGCCGGTTGGTAACGCCCGACGAAGTGGCCGAAGCAGTCGCCTTCCTGTGCCGCGATGCGGCCTCGGCAATGACCGGTCAGTCGATCGTGGTGGCCGGGGGGGAACTCACATGACCAATCCGCACAGCATCCTCCAACCCGCCGCCTGGCCTCGGCCCGCCGGCTACAGCAATGGCATTGTCGCTGATGGGCACACGATATTTCTGGCGGGTCAGATAGGATGGGACGCAACGACCGGACGCGTCGCAGCCGGAATCGCCGAACAGGTGGAACAGGCACTCCACAACATCGTCTTGCTGCTGACCGAAGCCCGTGCGCAGCCTGACGATATCGTGCGGCTGACATGGTTCGTCACCGACATGGAGCAGTATCGCCAGAACGCGAAAGCAATCGGCCAAGGCTACCGCCGCGTCATGGGCAGGCATTTCCCCACCATGTCGGTGATCGGCGTAAGCTGCCTGGTGGAACGCGATGCACTGGTGGAAATCGAAGCAACCGCCATGCTGCGCACCTGACGGTGGTGCACACGTGACGACAGAAGGGCGACGCGATGGCTGATCCCGCATCCTCCGACAGCTTTGCCCGCGACAACCTGCCGCCGCGCGAACAGTGGCCCGACCTGCTGCTGACGGATCTGCACTATCCGGACCAACTGAACTGCGTGACCGCGCTGCTGGATGATCGCGTCGCAACCGGCGACGGCGCGCGACCTTGCCTGGCGTCGCTGACCGCAACATGGAGCTATGCGGAGTTGCTTGCGCGGGTGAACCGCATTGCCAATGTCCTGACGCGCCAGCTTGGCATCATCCCCGGCAACCGCGTGCTGTTGCGCGCGCCCAACACGCCGATGCTGGTCGCCGCCTATCTTGCGGTGATCAAGGCCGGCGGCATCGCCGTCGCGACCATGCCGCTGCTGCGCGCACGGGAACTCGGCACCATCATCGACAAGGCACGCATCACGCTCGCGCTGTGCGACCACCGCTTGCTGACCGACCTGGAAGCGACGCCCCAGACCCGCACCGGATTGCGCATGGTCGCGATGGGGGGCGCGACAGCAACCGATCTGCTGGCACTCATGGCGCACGAAACCGACAGCTTTGCTGCCTGCACCACGCAGGCCGACGATGTGTGCCTGATCGCCTTCACCTCCGGCACCACCGGCGAGCCAAAGGGCACCATGCATTTCCATCGCGATGTGCTGGCGACCTGCGACACCTATGGCGCGCACGTGTTGCGCCCACACGCCGACGACGTGTTCATCGGCAGCGCGCCGATCGCCTTCACCTTTGGCCTCGGTGCGGCGGTGCTGTTCCCGCTGCGCGTCGGCGCAAGCTCCCTTCTGTTGGAGCAGTCCACCCCGGACCAAATGCTGGACGCAATCCGCACGCTGCGGCCGACCGTCTGCTTCACCGCGCCCACCGCCTACCGCGCAATGCTTGGCAAAATGCAGCCACGCGACGCCGCCAGCCTGCGCATCTGCGTGTCCGCCGGCGAAACGCTGCCGAAGCCAACCTGGGACGCGTGGCACGCCGCAACCGGCATCCCGATCATGGATGGCATCGGCTCGACCGAGATGCTCCACATCTTCATCGGTGCACCGGTTGAACGGATCAGGCCTGGCGCAACCGGCATCCCGGTGCCCGGCTACCAGGCAAAGCTGATCGACGACCAGGGCAACGATTTGCCGCCCGGCAGCACCGGCCGCCTTGCCGTGCGCGGTCCGACCGGCTGCCGCTACCTCGCCGACACGCGACAGACACAGTACGTGCAGAACGGCTGGAACGTCACTGGCGACACCTACCATCAGGATGCTGACGGTTACTTCTGGTTCCAGGCACGCTCCGACGACATGATCGTATCGTCTGGCTACAACATATCCGGCCCGGAAGTCGAAGTCGCGCTGTTGACGCACCCCGCCGTCTCGGAATGCGCGGTGGTCGGCGCAACCGATCCCGCCCGCGGCATGATCATCAAGGCCTATGTCGTACTGCACGACGCGGCGACCGCCGGCCCGGATCTGCTGCGCGAATTGCAGGACCACGTAAAGGCCGAGATCGCACCATACAAATATCCACGCGCGATCGAATTCGTGCCGTCGCTGCCCCGCACCGGCACCGGCAAGCTGCAACGCTTCGTGCTCCGCGAGCAGGCCGCTTCTGTTCAACCCTGACCGTCGCAGGCACAATGGCAAACATGCGAGAAAGCCCCCGTGATGCATAGGAACCGCCCCTGATGCAGAGGAACAAATGACGCAGACCGGTACCATGACGGGGGCGGAAGCCCTGCTTGAACTGTTTCGCACGCAAGGCACCGACTACATCTTCTGCTCGCCGATCGCGGCATGGGCACCATTATGGGAAGCGCTCGCCAAGCGGCAGGCGACGACCAATGTCGAAACGCCCAAATACCTCAATTGCCGACACGAAACTCTCGCGGTCGGGCTGGCGGCTGGCTACTACAAGGCGACCGGCCGAGCGCAGGCCGTGCTGTTGCCCACCGGCCTTGGCGTGCTGAACGGCGCGATGGCGGTTCGCTCGGCATTCCACGAACACCTTCCAATGGTCATAGTCGCACCCGACACACTCAGCCATGGGGCGATACCCGGTCTCGATCCCGGACCGGAATGGCCGACGTTGCTGGTCGATCTCGCCGGTCCCATCCGCAACGGCGAAACCGTGACGAAATGGGCGAAGGAAGTGAAGACCGCGACTGACCTGGCAGCCGACATCCGCCGCGCCTGGTACTTCGCCGAAACCGTGCCACGCGGCCCCACCCTGGTAAGCGTGCCGTTCGACATCCTGATGACCCAGGTGGACCAGCCGCACGACAGGAAAACCAAAGCCGCGCCGCTGGTTGCGCCGGCCGACAGCCTCCGGGAAATTGCCGATCTGCTGATGCG
>DATKFJ010000428.1:0-13980 GCA_035511435.1 Acetobacteraceae bacterium
CACCCCCACCCCCCCGACCGCACGGCTAATCCCCGCCTTGCCCGCCACCGCGCCCTAAGCTAAACCGCCCGCCTCGCCGGCACCCCTGGAGGCCGGCGTTTCCCGTCAGGAGCGAACCATGGCCAATGTCGTCACGATCGAGGCCGAGGCACGCGCGCGAGCCGGTAAGGGGGCGGCGCGGGCGACTCGGCGACAGGGCAAGGTGCCCGCCGTCATCTATGGCGCCCACCAGCCGCCCGCGCTGCTCGCGCTGGACCCCCGTGCCGTGCTGCGTGAACTGCACCGACCCGGCTGGCAGTCCCGGCTCTACGAAATTAGGCTGAGCGGCGGCGATGCCACGCGCGCGCTGCTGCGCGATGTGCAATTCCATCCCGTCACCGACGCGCCGGAGCATGTGGACTTCCAGCGGCTCGCCGCGGGCGAGCCCATCCGCGTGGCGGTGCCGGTGCATTTCGACAACGAAGGCCTCAGCCCCGGGCTGAAGCGCGGCGGCGTGCTGAACGTCATCCGCCACGCGGTGGAGGTGTACTGCGATCCCGACCAGATCCCGGAGCAGTTCACCGCGGACCTCGCCGATCTCGACTTCAACGACGCGGTGCGCTGGCACGACCTGAAGGGCACCGAACACGCCCGGCCGGTGATCGCGGGCCGCGACTTTGTCGTCGCCACCGTGGCGCCGCCAACCAAGACGGCCGAGCCGACAGTCGAGGCAGGTGCGGCAGTGCCAGGTGCGGCGGCGCCGGCAGCGGCGGCCGCCCCCGTGGCCGCGGCGGCGGCTGCACCGGCGCGCGGCGCGGCGGGCGCCGGGCGAGGCGGGGCGGCGGGCGGCGGGCGCGGCGGCGGATCAAAGCGCGGCTGATCGCCCCCAGATCGTCCGCTTATCGCCCGCTTATCGCCCCCTGGGGACGTTGGATGTCATGCTGCTCTGGGTCGGCCTCGGCAACCCGGAACCGGGGATGGCCCGGAACCGGCACAACATCGGTTTCATGGCGGTCGACACGATCGCGATCCGCTATGCCTTCTCGCCCTGGCGGCAGCGCTTCAAGGGCCTGGTGTCCGAGGGCAACGTAGCCGGCGAGAAGATCCTGGCCCTGAAGCCGCAGACCTACATGAACGAATCGGGTGTGTCCGTGCAGCAGGCGGCCGCATTCTACAAGCTGCCGCCCGAGGTGATCACCGCGTTCCACGACGAACTCGACCTGATCCCCGGCAAGGTGCGGGTGAAGCGCGGCGGCGGAGCGGCCGGTCACAACGGTCTCCGCAGCATGGACCGCATCCTGGGCACGCCCGATTACGGGCGCGTGCGTCTGGGCATCGGCCATCCAGGCCAGAAGGAACGCGTGCTGGGCCACGTGCTGAGCGACTTCATGAAGGAGGACCGCGCCTGGCTGCTGCCGGTACTGGATGCGGTGGCGGATGCCGCGCCACTGCTGGTGCAGGGCAAGCCTGAGGACTTCATGACCAAGGTCGCGCTGTTGACGCAGGATGTGAAGTAGATGGGATTCAACTGTGGCATCGTCGGTTTGCCGAACGTCGGAAAGTCGACGCTGTTCAACGCGCTGACCGCGACCGCCGCGGCGCAGGCAGCGAACTATCCGTTCTGCACCATCGAGCCGAACGTCGGCCGCGTCGCAGTACCCGACGAACGGCTGACCACCCTCGCCGCGATCGGCAAGTCAGCAAAGATCGTGCCCACGTCGCTGGAATTCGTCGATATCGCCGGCCTGGTGCGCGGCGCCAGCAAGGGCGAAGGCCTCGGCAACCAGTTCCTCGCGCATATCCGCGAGGTGGATGCCATCATCCACGTTTTGCGCTGCTTCGAGGACACCGACGTGACGCATGTCGAAGGCAGCATCGACCCGCTGCGCGACGCGGACGTGGTGGAGACCGAGCTGATGCTGTCCGACCTCGATAGCCTGGAAAAACGCCTGCTCGCCGCACAGAAGAAGGCGCGGGGCAATGACAAGGAAAGCATCGCGCTGGTGGCGCTCATCGAACCGCTGGTGAAGGCGCTGCAGGACGGGCGGCCGGTGCGTGCCGTGGTTCCACCGGACCAGGCGGAAGCGGTGAAGCGGCTGCAGCTGCTGACATCGAAGCCGGTGCTGTATGTCTGCAACGTCGACGAAGGCGCTGCCGCAACGGGTAACGCGTTCTCCCAATTGGTGCAGACCCGCGCGAAGACTGAAGGCGCCCGCGTGGTCATCGTGTCGGCGGCGATCGAGTCCGAAGTCGCGCAACTCCCGGAAGCCGATCGCGCCGAGTTTCTGGAAGGACTCGGCCTGCACGACAGCGGTCTGGATCGCGTAATCCGCGCGGGCTACGACCTGCTGGGGCTCGTCACGTTCCTTACAGTGGGGCCAAAGGAGGCACGCGCCTGGACCATCGTGCGCGGCACCAAGGCCCCGCAGGCCGCCGGCACGATCCACGGCGATTTCGAGCGCGGCTTTATCGCGTGCGAGACGATCGCCTACGACGACTACGTCGCGTACCAGGGCGAAGCCGGCGCCAAGGAAGCCGGCAAGATGCGCGTCGAGGGCAAGGAGTACGTCGTAAAGGACGGTGACGTGCTGCTGTTCCGCTTCAACGTGTAATGCCGGAGCGGCGGAAGCCAACCGCCGTCATCGCCCAACCTGTCATTGCGAGCCGCGCAGCGACGCGGCAATCTCGTGCCCGTTGTGCCCGGACGTGATTGCCGCATCGCGCCACGCGCCGCCCAACTCACTCCAACGCGGCGTCCAGGGTGATCTCGGCGTTCAGTACCTTCGATACCGGGCAGTTGGCCTTCGCGCCCGCCGCCAGCTCCTGGAACTTCGCTGCGTCGATGCCTGGCACGCGGGCGCGCAGCACCAGATGCACCGCGGCAATCTTCCAGCCTCCGGGTTCCTGCTCCATGGTCAGCGTCGCCTCGGTATGCAGGCTCTCCGGCGGATGGCCCGCGCCGCTGAGCTGGAACGCCGTCGCCATGCTGAAGCAGCCGGCATGCGCGGCGGCGATCAGTTCCTCGGGGTTGGTGCCCTTGCCGTCGCCGAAGCGGGTGTTAAACGAATACGCTGTGTCCTTTAGGGTCGCGCTCTGCGTCGTTAGGCTGCCTTTGCCGTCCTTGCCACTGCCTTGCCAATTGGCGCTGGCGTGCCGCTTGATGCTTGCCATTCGGGATCTCCTGCTGGTGCAGAACCTGCAATGTAGGCAGCCGGTCGCCGATGTCACGGGGCAGGATTTGCCTCCGGCGCCGATGCGGGGAATAGTTCCACGAGATCGCGCCAGGAGGTCCGCCCATGCCCTACGAAACCATCGAGGTGAAGCCGGCCACCGCTGCGATCGGCGCGGAGATCTCCGGTGTCGATCTGTCGAAGCCGCTGGGCAATCAGCAGTTTCAGGAAGTGCACGATGCGCTGATGGCGCACCAGGTGATCTTCTTCCGCGACCAGAAGCTGACGCTCGACCAGCACAAGGCATTCGGCCGACTGTTCGGCGAACTGCACGTCCATCCCAATACGCCAGGCCCGGAGGGTCATCCGGAGATCCTACCGATCCATGCCGATGCAAAGTCCAAGCGCATCAACGGTGAGCGCTGGCACTCCGATGTATCGTGCGATCCGGAGCCGCCGATGGGTTCAATCCTGAACCTGAAGGTGATTCCTCCGGTCGGTGGCGACACCATCTTCGCCAGCATGTACGCAGCCTATGACGCGCTGTCGGCGCCGATGCAGAGGTATCTGTCGTGCCTGACCGCGATCCACGATGGCTCGATGAACTACTCCCGCACCAACCGCTTGATCGGCGCCGAGGGCCCGAAGTCGTTCCCGCGCGCGGAGCATCCGGTGATCCGCACGCATCCGGTCACCGGGCGACAGGCGATCTTCGTCAATCCGGTGTTCACCCATTCGATCAAGGATGTGCCGGAGGGGGAAAGCAAGGGCATCCTCGACTTTCTTTACGAGCATTGCAGCCGGGCACACTGGCAGGTGCGCTTCCGTTGGCAACCGGATTCAGTGGCGTTCTGGGACAATCGCTGCGTGCAGCACATCGCGATGTGGGACTACTTCCCGCAGACGCGTTCCGGTTACCGGGTCACGGTGAAGGGTGACCGTCCGTTCCATCGTGCCAACTGACCGTGTCGCGCGACGATCAGTCGCGGGACGCGCGAACCGGGCCAGCGGCGGCCTTCGGTCGTCATGTCGATCAGGCGGAGCTTGCGCGCCTGGTCCATGCCGGTCAGGCGCCGCCAGCCGAGTGGATTCCCGATATCGTCGAATTGCGGCTCGAGCGCAGCCTTTTCACCGACCTGCGCCCGCTTGCCGATCTGACGTCGCTGCGGCGGCTATACCTAACCCGCTCGCGCATCAGCGATGTGGCGCCGCTGGCTTCACTGATCCGTTTGCAACGCCTGCATCTGTCCTTCACCGCGGTCGGCGATGTGTCGCCGCTCGCGGGGATGCGCGAGCTTGACGGCTGTTTCCTGACCGGTTCGCTGGTCGAGGACCTGGCGCCCCTGGCGTGCCTCACTGGTTTGGAGCGGCTCGACCTGGGCGACACGCAAGTGCGCGATGCAACGCCGCTGGCGGGACTGCGCAATCTGCGTAGCCTGGACCTGTCGGGCACGTGGGTCAGCGACATCAGTCCGCTCGCGGCACTTGGCGGCCTGCGATATCTCGATCTGACCAACACGTCGGTCAGCGATCTGTCGCCGCTGTCTCGGTTGACGGAACTCCAGTGGCTCAATCTGCGCAACATGCAGGCCGATATTTCCGTGCTGTCGCATCTGGCTGGCTGTCAGATCATTACCGCGGCTCGGCAGCCGAGACGCCGATTGTGACATGACTTGTGGCGGGCGGGACGGAGCAGTTTGGTTTTTGTGGAAAGTATAGATTCGAGATTTGCCCTGTAATATCCGAATGAAGCCACAGTGCAATCGGCTCAGCGGCAGACTGTCTGTCATTGCAAGGAGCGCAGCGACGCGGCAATCCCAGTCGAGCTGCCCAACTGGCCCGAGACTGCTTCGCTCCGTTCGGCGTGACAGCGAAAGCCAGGATTTTCCGTACGTTCCCCGGTCGCCCGCGAAAGCGAGGACCGAGTTGCAGCCAAGAATCCGGCCTTCGCGGGGATGACGGGGACGGCAGCGGTGATACGCTTGAAGGGCTTGTCGATCTGGACATCGGGCGGTGGTTCATGCTGCACTGCAACAGAACGCGGCGAACGCCTCGGGCGGATCATGAGCCTGGTGGGCGATGCAACATTGGAGGTGAACATGCAGCCTGAAGCTGGAGACGACGCTGTTGAATTCCTGGTTGCGCGCGCCGGCCTTTCTCCCACTCAAGAGCAGATGGCTGGTCTGAAGGTCGCCTACCGGGCTGTCGCGGCGATGGCAGTGAGCGTGCGCAAGCCACGCGGCCGAATGGCCGAGCCCGTGCTGACCTACAGCTTCGGCGAGGAGGACCTGACATGAGCAGCATCCCAACCATCGCCGCGGCCGCAAAGTTGATCGCCGCGAAGCAGCTCTCGCCAGTGGAACTGACGCGCGCCTGTCTGGAGCGTGTCCACGCACTAGATGCCGAACTGCATAGTTTCCTGTTGCTGACTGAAGAAAAGGCAATTGCCGATGCACGCGCAGCCGAGGCCGCGATCATGGCGAACGGTCCGAGCGGGGCGTTGCACGGCATTCCCATTGGCCTGAAGGACATTGTCGATACCAAGGGCATCCGGACGACGTGCCATTCGAAGATCCTGCGCGACAACGTGCCGGATACCGATGCGACCTGTGCGGTGAAGCTGGCGCAGGCGGGCACCGTGCTGATGGGCAAGACGGCGACACATGAGTTCGCCGATGGTGGGCCTTCATTCGATCTGCCGTGGCCGCCGGCGCGCAATCCTTGGAACACCGACCATTTCACCGCGGGATCCAGCAGCGGCACGGGCGCCGGTGTGGCTGCCGGCTTCATCCTCGGTGGGATCGGCACCGACACCGGCGGTTCGATCCGCGGACCCGCGGCGCTGTGCGGCATTGCCGGCATCAAGCCGACCTATGGCCTGGTCAGTCGTGCCGGCGTCGCGCCCGCCGCGTTCACGCTCGACCATATCGGTCCGATGGCGTGGACAGCCGAGGACTGCGCGCTGATGCTGCAGGCGCTGGCCGGCCACGATCCCCGCGATCCGGCAAGCGCCTCGCGGCCGATCCCCGATTACACCGCGCAACTTGGTGCCGGCATCAAGCGCTTGCGCATCGGTGTGATCCATCACTTCCACGAGGTGGACCACAAGGTCAGCGAGGGCACGCTGCGCGGCATCGATGCGGCGATCGCCACGTTCCACTCGCTCGGTGCCGAGATCAGCGAAGTGAGCCTGTCGCCGTTGAAGGATTGGCACGCGTGCGGCACGCTGATCTCGTTGACCGAACGTGCCGCGGCCTACGAAGAATGGGCGCGCACGCGACTGGGCGATTTCAGTGCGCGCGTGCAGCAGCGGCTGATGCTGGGCGCGATGGTGTCCGGCGTGGATTACGTCCAGGCGGTGCGTCGGCGGCGTGAACTGCGCGCCGAATTGCAGGCGGCGATGGCGGGGCTGGATGTCGTGCTGACCGCGGCCCAGCCACAGGAGGCGCCGAAGATCGACGAAGTACCGGAATGGGATGTCGACCAGAAGCCCAGCTTTACCATGCCATTCAATGTCTCGGGCTATCCGGCGATGTCGATCTGCTCGGGCTTCGGCGAGGGCGATCTGCCGGTGGCCATCCAGCTTGTCGGCAAGCCGTTCCAGGAAGCGACGGTGTTGCGCATCGCCGATGCATTCGAAAAGGCGACGCCGTTCCGTGATCGCCGTCCGGCGTTGTCCGCCGCCCTGGTCACCGCCTGATATGGCTCACCGCCTGACACGAGTCACCGCCTGACACGGGTCACCGCCTGAACAAAGGAAAAACCGCCATGGCCCAGCATGAATTGCGTGCCTCGCCGAAGACCGTCCGGATCGGCGTGTTCGACGCAACGTTTCCGCCTGTGTTGACTATCGAATCCGGCGACCGCGTTGTGGTGCAATGCGTCTCCGGCCGCGAGGAGGTGATGCCGCCGGCCAGTGCCGGGCTTGCCGTGCCACCGGAACTCAGCGCGATCATCGCGGCCAATCCGGGATCGCGTGCCGGTCATATCGTCACTGGCCCGATCGCCATCGCGGGCGCGGCGCCGGGCGACATGCTGGAGATCCGCATCGAGAAGATCGAACCTGGTGCGGACTGGGGCTACAACATGATCCGTCCGCTGGTTGGCACGCTGCCGGAGGATTTCCATGAGACAGTGATCAGCCACATCCCGGTGGATCGCGCGCGTGGCGTCTGCACGCTGCCCTGGGGAACGGAACTGGCTCTGGCGCCGTTCTTCGGCGTGATGGGTGTGGCACCGCCACCGGCGTTCGGCACGATCGCGTCGAAGGAGCCGCGCATCCATGGCGGCAACATGGACAACAAGGAACTGACGGCGGGCAGTACGCTGTATCTACCGGTGTGGGTACCGGGCGCCAATTTCTCGGTGGGTGACGGCCACGGTTTGCAGGGCGACGGCGAGGTCTGTGTCACCGCGCTGGAAATGTGCCTGACCGGGACGTTCACCTTCGTGCTGCACAAGGGCGGCGGTGCGACGCGCCCAGTGCTGCGCATGCCGAAGGCGGAGACGCCGGTTTATTTCATCAGCATGGGGCTGAACGAGGACCTCGACCAGGCGATGAAGCAGGCGCTGCGGGAGATGATCAGCTTCATCTGCTCGCGCAGCAATCTGTCGCGCGAGCAGGCGTATCAGTTCTGCTCGCTGGCGGTGGATTTCCATGTGACGCAGACGGTGAATGGCGAGAAGGGCATCCACGGAATGCTGCGCAAGGGGCTTTTGTTCTGACGGCCCGACAATACCCTCAGCAATTGCCGACCCGCTGACGCGCCATGCTGCGATTGCCGGCCGGACCCCCCGCGCCACCGGCGCTGCAACCACTTTCGATGCGCGCCAAACGCGCAATCGCCGGCTCGTTGCCAGCCGCCGCCGCCTTCGCAAACCACTCGCGCGCGTGTGCCTTGTCGGTCGGCACGCCCTGCCCATCGGCATACAGCAATCCTATGTTGAACAAAGCCATCGTGTTGCCCTTGTCCGCGGCCTGGCGGAACAGCTGCATGGCCTCGCCATAATCGACCGGAACCGCCAGTCCGCGTCGATAGAACGTGCCAAGGTTATTGAGCCCCGTCGCATTGCCCGCCTCGGCCGCACGGCGGAACCAGCGCAGCGCCTCGGCATTGTCCTGGCGCACGCCGTTGCCGTGCTCGTACAGAATGCCAAGCCGGATCTGCGCAAGTGCAAAACCCTGATTGGCCGCGCGTTGATACCATTGCACCGCCTGTGCCATGTCCTTATCGACGCCATTGCCAAACTGATAGAAATTGGCAAGTGCCCATTGGCCGATGGCGTTGCCATGATCGGCCGCTCGGCGGAACCACTCGGTCCGCTGCAGCGGATCACGCGCCACACCCAGGCCGCGCCCGTAAAGCCGACCCATGGCAGCCTCGGCCGGCGGATAGCTCTGTTCAGCCGCCCGCTGATAAAAGGCCAACGCCTCATCGTAACTGCGCGGCCCACCGCGACCGCGCTCGAGCATCGATCCCATCAGGAACTGTGCCTGCGCCACGCCCTGCGCGGCGGCGCGCTGGAACCATTGTCGAGCGACCGCATCGTCGCGCGCCACGCCCTCGCCCCTGGCGTAGGCAAGTCCAAGATCGATCTGTGCGGCCGATTTTCCCTCCTCCGCCAGACCCTGCAATGTTTGCAGTCTGTCCGCGGCGTCAGCGTGATCGGCCGCAATCGGATTTGTCGCGGGCGCGGCAACGCCGGCTGTTGCAATCGGGCCGGCTGGTGGCGCGCCGGCCGTCGCCGTTGTCGTGCGCGCGTCGCCGGTCTGGTCAATCGGCGCCACCGGCGCCGCGTCAATCGCCGCCGTGACAATCGCGTCGGGGGCCGCATCGGTCGGCATGAAGGAGAACTCGCCATCGATTGGCGAGCTCGACACCCAGGGTAGTTGCGCCCCGTCGGTGGCCTGCTTCACCGTCAGCCCGACACGATTGAACACGTGGAAAATGTCCAGCCCCGGCTGACGCATCGCCGCGGCGAGCGCGGTCGCATACGGCCCATCAGCGCCGCTGCCGTCCACGGCCACATTCCCCGGCTGCGTCGCGAACGATATCATCGTGCCTTCCGGTGCACGCATTTGCGCCAGGCCGCCTTGTACCGCCCGCGTGCCAAGCGCGGCAAACGGATTGTTGCGGCACGCGTCCAGCATCACCAGATTGAGCCGCGTTCCCGCGCCGTCCATCTGCTTCAGCACAAGATCCGCGTTGACCATCTGGAATTCCAGGTCCTGCGGCCGCGTCGGGTTGGCATCGGTCGGCACCAGCCAGTTGCTGCCGTCAACCTGCATGCCGTGCCCGGCGTAGTAGAACAGCGCCACATCGGCACCCTGGATCGCCCGACCGAAATCCTGCACCAGCCGATCGAAATGCGTCTTGTCGACATTCTCCTGCGCACCGTCCCCCACCAGCGTGAAGCCGAGTTGGCGCAGCGTGGTGGCGATCAACGTGGCGTCGTTGCCGGGGTTCGCCAGCCGAGGCACGTGGTCGTAGCCGAAATTGCCGATGACCAGCGCGACGCGCCGCTCGCTCGCAGGGCTTTGCGCAAACGCCGGCAGGACGAACAGCACGACAAGGGCACAGAACAGAGTACTGACAACGAATCGCGCAAGACCACGACCGCATATTTCAGCGCCTGCAACTTTCATCGGCCGCCACCAACCATGTCCAGCGCGGTGAACCTAGCAGAATTGCGAACCGATTTGCAGTCGCTTCGGTTCAGCCACACCGTGACTACTGTCCAGCGCGGCCGTCGCGCGGTGCCCGCATCATGGCGCTTGCGTGTCGCTTGCGCCGCCCTCACAATCTCGTGATCAACACATCTGTAGCCACCCGTCGGCAGCGTGCAAAAGACGATTCTTGACGCAGATGTAGGAAGACGCACGCAGAACACGCAGATGGCGTCAGGCTGAATGATCTGTCGCGGCTTGTGATCGGCTGCGCATTCACCGTGCTCAACCGGAAATCAAACTCGTGGTCCACGATCTGTGAGCCGCCCTAAACACCATCCGCGTGTTCAGCGTGCATCTGATTTCATCTGCGTTGAAACCGTTCTTGTCATGCCGACAGATCGGTTCAGCTCAGCCGCACCTTCACGTAACTGCCCGGCGCGTCCTCGATCACCTTCAGCTTGCCATCGCCGGGCACGCGCGCTGGCACCTGCTCCTTCGCCTGCGCGGCTACCCAACGGTGCCAGTCGGGCCACCAGGACCCGGCGATCTCGGTGGCGTCCTTGAACCACTCCTCCGGATCGGCCGGCAGGTCCTGGTTGATCCAGTGGCTGTACTTGCCGCCGTCCGGCGGGTTGGCCACGCCCGCGATGTGGCCGGACGCCGCGAGCACGAAGCGCTTCGGACCGCTTAGCAACTGGGTGCCGCGATAGGTGGATTTCCACGGCGCGATATGGTCCTCACGCGTGGACAGGAAATACGCCGGCGTCTTGATCTTCGTCAGGTCGATCGGCACGCCGGCCAGCGTGATCCCGTTTGGCACCGCCAGCAGATTCTCCTGGTACATCTTGCGCAGGTAGAAACTGTGCATGCGCGCGGGCATGCGCGTGGAATCGGCATTCCAGTACAGCAGGTCGAACGGGAAGGGGTCATTCCCCATGAGATAATTGTTCACCACGAACGACCAGATCAGATCATTCGCGCGCAGCATGTTGAACGTGGTCGCCATCTCCGAGCCCTCGAGATAGCCGCGCTTGTTCATCTTCTCCTCGAGCGCGTTCAACTGCTCTTCGTCGATGAACACACCGAGTTCGCCGGCTTCGTGGAAATCCATCATGGTGACGAAGAACGTGGCGGACTTGATGCGGTCATCCTTCTTCGCCGCCATGTAGGCCAGCGTGCTGGCCAGCAGCGTGCCGCCGAGACAATAGCCGATCGCATTCACCTCGCGCTCGCCGGTGGCTTTTTCGATTGCATCCAGCGACGCGAGATAGCCTTCGCGCATGTAGTCCTCGAAGTTCTTTTCGGCGAGCTTCGCATCCGGGTTCACCCAGGAGATCACGAACACCGTATGGCCTTGGGACACCGCCCAACGCACCAGGCTGTTCCGCGGCCGCAGATCGAGGATGTAGAACTTGTTGATCCATGGCGGTCCGATCAGCAGCGGCCGCTTCAACACCTTCTCGGTCGTCGGATTGTACTGAATGAGCTGCATCAAGCTGTTTTGGTACACCACCTTGCCGGGCGAGATGCCGATATTCTCGCCTAGTTTGAAGGCGTCCAGATCGGTCATCTTGATGCGCAGCTTGCCCTTGCCCTGCTCCAGGTCGCTCAGCAGGTTGTTCAGGCCCTTCAGCAGGTTCTCGCCGCCGGTTTCGGCGGTCTTGCGCAGTACCTCCGGATTGGTCAGCAGAAAATTCGACGGGCTCATCGCATCGACGAATTGCCGCGAGTAGAAATCCACTTTCTGCGCGGTCTTCGCATCCATGCCGTCGACCTGCTTCACCACGTCCTGCACGAAGCGCGCGGACAGCAGATAAGACTGCTTGATGAAGTCGAAGACCTCGCTTTCCTTCCACGCATCATCCTTGAAGCGGCGGTCGGTGGCGGATGCATCGATGACCGGTTCGGCATCCATGCCCATGACGCGCCGTGCGGTGTTCTGCCAGAGGGTCATGTAGTCCTGCCAGAAGCCGAGTTGCGCAGCCATCAGGCCGGCGGGGTTGGCGATCATCCTGGCGGTCATTTCCAGGAAGGCGCTGCCGATGTTCAGGGGATCGAGCGGATGCTCCTCACTGGCCTGGCGCTTCAGCCATTCGCCGACGATGCGTTGCGAGCGTTCCGCAATGTCGGCCATGGAGCGACCGATCTCCGCCGGGTCGGGCAGCTTGAACCAGGTGGTTTCGGTCTTGTCGGTGTCGGCCATACGCGTCCTTTCCGTCGGCACCACCACAAGCTACATCAGGGCGACGGCGTGGAGCGGATTCGACGATGTTGATTAGCGGAAGTGGCGGGCAACCTAGGGGGGTGCGTGGTCGGGTTCAAGCCGAACCCGGCATGGAATCCGGCACGTCTGGCCTGCGTTGTCACCTCGCACCGGCCGGTTCGGCGATGCTGGCGCTGCTGCTGTCGGGTTGTTCGTCGTTCCCGTCATCGATGAACCCGGTGTCCTGGTGGCACGGGCTGCAAGGCGGGGCGATTGCGCAACAGCGGCCGCCGCCGCCCGGAGCGACCGAGCCGTATCCCAACCTGGCGACGGTTCCGCCGAAGCCGGCGGAGCCGGATCGCGCCGCGCTGGCCAATCTGTCCAACGGGCTGATCGCCGATCGGGCCAATGCGCAGCACCTTGCCGCGTTGGCACCGTTGGCTGATCCATCGTCGCCGACTGCCTCGCCGGAGCTGTTCGGCAGGGGGACGGTGCCGCCACCGCCGCCAGCACCACCGCCTGGAACGCAGACCGCGAGTGCCTCGATGCCGGCGGTGGAAGCGCCGCCCGCGGCACCGCTGCCGGCGGCTCCCGCGGCCAGCTCGGGGCCGGTTCCGGCGCCATCGCGGGCACCGGTCGGTGCGGTGCAGAGCGCGCCATTGGCTGCCCCCAACGCCGCCCAGAATGTGCCCCTGGCGCCGCCCGGCGCAGCGGTGGAGCCTACCGCTGCCGCCGCGCCGGCCCCGGCGATTTCGGCCGCGCCGCCGCCGCGGCCCAACCTTGGTCCCATCGCCACCGCTCCGCCGGTTGGTGCTGCTTCGGCCGCTGGTGGCGCGCCTGCTGCTCCCGCCGCGCCGCCGGCTGTTGCCCAGGCAGCCCCGCCCGCGCCACCGCCAGCAGCTACGCCGCCAGCCGCGCCCGCCAAGGTTGCTTCCTTGACACCCGCACCCGCACCATCGCCAGCAGCTACGCCGCCAGCAGCTACACCGCCGGCAGCTACGCCGCCGTCCGCGCCCGCCAAGGTTGCTTCCTTGACACCTGCAACCGCGCCTGCGCCATCGGCCAATCCCGCCAACACCGTCAGCGTGACATTCATCACCGGTTCGGCGGCGCTGCCGCAACTGGCCTCGGATTCACTGAAACAGCTCGCCGCACGCCGCGGCAGCGGCATCATTGCGGTCACCGGCTACGGCGACGCGGCATCGAACGATGCGGATGCCCAATCCGCCGCGCTGACACTCGGCTTGTCCCGCGCACAGGCGATGGCCACCGCGTTGACCGCGGCCGGCGTGCCGGCGTCCGCGGTGCGAGTGGACGCCGAAGCGATCGGTCGCGGTGGCACTGCCCGTCTGGTCCAATAACGCCTTCAATCCGCGAGACCCGTCATGAGCTCCGATTCCTCCGGTGAGTTCCATCGCATCCGCCGCCTTCCGCCGTATGTCTTCGCAGAGGTGAACTCCGCCAAGGCACGTGCGCGCGGCGCCGGGGAGGACATCATCGACCTGGGGATGGGCAATCCGGACAGCCCGACGCCGCCGCACATCGTCGCCAAGCTGATCGAGGCGGTGCAGGACCCGCGCACCCATCGCTACTCGGTCAGCAAGGGCATTCCCGGGCTACGGCGCGCGCTGGCCGCATATTATCAGCGGCGCTTCGATGTCGGGCTGGACCCGGAAACTGAGGTGATCGCCACTCTCGGCTCAAAGGAGGGGCTGGCCAATCTGGCCTCGGCCATCACCAGTCCGGGCGACACCATCCTGGTCCCGAATCCGTCCTATCCGATCCATCAGTTCGGCTTCATCATCGCCGGCGCGGCGGTGCGTTCGGTGCCCGCCATGCCGGATGAGGAGATGCTGCGGGCGCTGGACCGTGCGGTGCGCCATTCGGTCCCGAAGCCCACTGCGCTGATCGTCAATTTTCCTTCAAACCCAACATCTTATCTGGCAGATCTGGACTTC
>DATKFJ010000429.1:0-9854 GCA_035511435.1 Acetobacteraceae bacterium
AGAACGATTGTGGCTGGTGGCGGATGGCACGGTGCGGCCGTTCGATGGCGATCTGGATGAGTACCGCGCGTTGCTTGCCGAACGCGCGCGGCCGGCAGCGAAACAGGATGCCGGCACGCGTCGCGATGAGCGCCGCGAACGGGCCGATGCGCGCGCGGCATTGGCACCGTTGCGCAAGCAGGCGCGCGATGCAGAGGCGCGGTTGGGACGGCTGTCGGCGGAGCGGGCGATGATCGAAGCGAAACTGGCCGATCCGGGGATGTATGTGCCGACGCGCAAGGCGGAGATGGCCGCGGCGAATGCTCGCCTGGCTGCGATCCGGAAGCTTGCTGCGACGGCGGAGGCAGAATGGCTGGCGGCGGAAGAGGCGCTGGAATCTGCCTCCTGACGGCGGCCGCCATCAGATTTTCGCTGGTGCCACTGGGACGCTGGAACCACGTTGCCGCGTCGCGACACGGCGGGTCCGTCATCTGGGTCAGGCACCGAACTGTCGATTGCACACGCCAACCACAGCCGCGCGAGGCCTGGCCGGTGCGGATTTGCTCCGGCTCGCGCGGGCCCTGCCGGCCGTCGCGCGCGCTATGGCTGTCGCCGGACCATGCGGTGTATATTGGCGACGTGCCAATGCCTTTGAAACAACTGGTCAACGACATCAGCATAGTTGGGGTGCCGGTGGACCATGTGACGTATTGCCAAGGCGAACTGCCACGGCACGCCGTGCGTGCGGTGACCGGACGCGCGCTGGCTGCGGCGAAGCGGTGGGTCAAATCCATTGCCGCGGAGACGAGGCGGGCAGCATGATCTACATGGTCGAAATGGCTCTGCTCGATACCGCGCGACGGGCCGAATGGGATTTATGGTACGTCGCGCATCAGCATCACCTGCTGTCGATTCCCGGCATCCATGCAAGTCAGCGCTTCGAGTGCATCCACGCGGCGGCCTCGCCGTTCGTTGCGTTGCATGAAGTGGATGGGCCAGAGGTTTTCACCAGCGACGCCTATCGCGCCAGCGCCGGTCCAGCCAATACGGGCGAATGGCAGAGCAAGATGGGCAACTGGCACCGCAACGTGTTCCGCGGCATCGACCACACGCCGGACGTTCCTATGGATGCGAGGCTTGTGGTGGTTGAACGCGGCTGCGAATCATCGATGCCGCGTGATGCCGACATGCGCTGGATGGAAGCCATCGGACTGGACCAGAGTGTCCGGCGCCGCGGTCTTGCACCGATGCAACCGACGCAGGCCGACATGCTGGCGGGGACGCCTGGTATTCGCGTGCTGAAAGCGCTTGGGCCGAGGCTTACACTTTCTTCTCCCAACCGCGGGGACCCTGCTGCCAGTACGTAAGGCTGTGCCCGGCGGCCTTTGCTGCGGTCCAGCGCTCGCGCGCCGCCACAACCGCTGCTTCGTCCTGGCCATCGAACAGATCGAACACGCGGTCGAACTCGCCAAGTCGCGTGCTTCTTGCGCCGTCGATCACGAACAGAAAGCGCGCGTTGTTCGGCGACGCATCTTCCGTTGTCAGCCAGACCGGTTGCAGGTCCGGATCACCATCTGCCGCGGTACCATGCGGCAGCCAATCGGGTTCCGCGCATTTCCACAGCGCATCATCCAGCGATGCGACGCGTTCGGCGGTGCCGCACAACACGACAGCGCGTTGTCCAGTTGCCAACGTGCGCGCAAGCAGTTGCGGCAGCGCATGATCCGGTCCGGTACGCGTCAGGTGATAGAAACCGATGTCGGTCATTCGCCCTGTTACCTCAGGCCGCCACTTCCGCGGGATGACATTTGCAGCGCAACGGTGAACCGATTTACCCCTCGTAGTGCTCTGCCACCAGCCGATCCAGCAGCCTTACAGCGAATGCGGTCGCACCTTTTGGCACGGTCGGCGCATCTCGCGTGCTCCAGGCCACGCCGGCAATGTCCAGATGGGCCCAGGGTTTCTTGTTGACGAAGCGCTGAATGAATTGCGCCGCGCTGATCGATCCCGCGGGCCTGCCGCCGATATTCTTCATGTCGGCGATGTCGGATCTGATCAGCCGGTCGTAAGCGTCATCCAGCGGGAATCGCCACAGTTTCTCATTCGTGGCCCGCCCCGCGGACGCCAGTTTCTGCGCCAACGCATCATCGTTGCTGAACATCCCGGCGTACTCGTGGCCGAGTGCCACGATCATGGCGCCGGTCAGCGTCGCCAGATCGACCATGAAGCGCGGGTCGAATTTCTCCTGGCAGTACCACAGCACATCAGCGAGCACCAAGCGCCCCTCTGCGTCGGTATTGATCACCTCTATGGTCTGCCCGGAATAGCTCTTGACCACATCGCCCGGACGTTGCGCGCTGCCGGACGGCATGTTCTCCACCAGTCCCACAAGTCCAACCGCATCAACCTTCGCCCTGCGTCCCGCGAGCGCCGCCATCAGACCGACGACGGTGCCGGCGCCGGCCATGTCCCACTTCATGTCCTCCATGCCGCCGGCCGGTTTGATGCTGATTCCGCCGGTGTCGAACGTGACTCCCTTGCCGATGAACGCCAGCGGCTTGCCCTTGCTTTTGCGGCCGTTGCCAGAGGCACCGTGCCACTGCATCACCACCATGCGCGGTTCATTGACGCTGCCTTGCGACACGCCGAGCAAGGCACCGAAACCGAGCCTGGTCATTTCCTTGGGGCCAAGTACTTCCACCTTCAGTCCCAGTTCGGTCAGCTTGCGGCAGCGATCGGCCATCTCTGCCGGGTTCAACACATTGGGTGGCTCGCTGACCAGGTCGCGCGAGATGAACACGCCCTTCGCGATGGCCTGCAACGGCTCCCACGCGGTTTTGCCGCGCGCCGGATCGCCGGTGAGCAGCGTCAGTTTTGCGAGTTTCGGCTTATCCTCGGGCTTTTCCTTGGTGCGGTAGCGGTCGAAGCGATACGCGCGCAGTACGGCACCCAGCGCAACCTCTGCCGCCTGCGCCGGTTGCAGCGTGCCGGTGGCCACGGTGGCGGCGGGTTCGCGCAACAGGGCACCGGCCGCGTGGCCGCCGGCCTCGTTCAGTACATGCGGCGTTACTTCGGCCGGCTTGCCGAGACCCACTGCCACGACGTGCGACAACCCGGCTCCCGGTGCGAGGATGGTGCAGGTTTTGCCCTTCGCGCCCTTGAACTCAGCTGACTTCAATGCCCGCGCGATTGCTCCGCCGGTCGCCTCGTCGGCCTGCTGCCACACGCCGGATGGCTGTTCGCCTTCGCCCATCAGCAGCACCAGAGCACCGGACTTCGGCAAGGCCGGCTTGGCGAAGGCAATGTCGAGCATGAGAGAACTCCCCTGGATTCTGTCGCCGGCGTTGTGACGACACCGGATTGTAGCAGCGTGTTCCGCCTTTGCCATGTCTGACGCGTGCGGCTATCTGCAGCGAGCATGACCGAATTGCTGCAACCCGATGTTGCCGGTATCGCGTGTGCCGCGTCATTGCTGCGCGCCGGCGAGCTGGTGGCGTTCGGCACCGAAACGGTTTATGGGCTCGGAGCGGATGCGACGAATGATCGCGCTGTGGCAGGTGTCTTCGCCGCCAAGCAGCGACCGCGGTTCAATCCATTGATCTGCCATTACGCTGATGCTGAAACGGCGTTTGCCGACGTGGTCGCGAATGCGCTGGCGCGGCGATTGGCTGCTGCGTTCTGGCCTGGACCACTCAGTCTGGTGCTGCCGCGCGAGCGCGGTTGCGCGGTGAGCCTGCTGGCCAGCGCGGGACTGGATACCGTGGCGGTGCGCGTTCCGGCACACGACACGGCGCGGGCATTGCTGCGTGAGTTTGGCCGGCCGGTCGCCGCGCCATCGGCGAACCGTTCGGGCCGGGTCAGTCCGACCGCCGTGCGGCATGTGTTGGCCGAACTTGCAGGAGCCATCGCAGCGGTGCTGGACAGCGGATCATGTATTGTGGGTGTGGAGTCAACCGTGCTCGATGTTTCAACCGGCGACCCGGTGTTGCTGCGGCCTGGTGGTGTGACGGTTGAGGCGATCGAGTCTGTGATCGGACCAATACGCACCGCCGTCCAACTGCAATCGGGCGCGTTGCGGTCGCCGGGGCTGCTCGCATCGCACTATGCACCACGGTTGCCCCTGCGGCTGGATGCGGTCGATGTGGGGAGCGACGAGGGGTTGCTCGCGTTTGGTCCGGCATTGCGAGGAGCCGGGACGGTGTTCGCGTTGAGCGACGGCGGCGATTTGACGGAAGCCGCCGCCAGGCTGTTCGCCGGTCTGCGGACGCTGGACGAGAGTGCCATGGCGCTGGGGCTGGTACGGATCGCGGCGATGCCGATTCCGCAACAGGGACTTGGTCTGGCGATCAACGATCGTCTAGGTCGCGCGGCGGCTCCGCGCGCGTGATGGATTGCATGCTGTTCGCTGCCATCGGATGATCGTTGGGGACACGCACCGCGGGAGGAAGCAATGCGACTCAAGGACAAGGTGGCGATCGTCACTGGCGGCGCCCACGGCATGGGTGAGGCGGAGGCTCGGCTGTTTGCCCAGGAAGGCGCCCGCGTGGTCGTGGCCGATGTGCTGGTGAAGCAAGGCGAGGCCGTTGCCGCCGACATATCCGCCAACCAGCGCCAGGCGCGTTTCGTGCGCACGGATGTGACGTCGGAAACGGATTGGAAGAAGCTGATCGCGGACACGATCGCGGCTTATGGCCGGCTAGACATCCTGGTGAACAACGCGGGCATCAGCGGCAGTTCGGTTGGCGATGTCGACGGGCTGGAGGGCTGGCAGAAGCTGCTGTCGATCAATGCCACCAGTGTGTTTCTAGGCACCAAGCTGGCGGCGGCCGAGATGGCGAAGACCGGCGGCGGTTCCATTGTCAATATTTCGTCCATCATGGGCATCGTTGCCAGCGAGGACAGCCATCCCGGCTATCCTGCCTCGAAGGCGGCGGTCCGCAATTATACGAAGGCAGCGGCGTGCCGTTACGGACCGCAGGGCGTGCGGGTGAACTCGGTGCATCCGGGCTATCTGCCGCCGATGCTGAACGCCACCAACGCCGCGGGGCGGCAGACGAAGATCGCGCAGACGCCGTTGCGCCGGTTGGGCGAGCCGATCGAGGTGGCGTACGGCGTGCTGTTCCTGGCATCGGACGAGGCTTCGTTCGTTACTGGAGCGGAATTGGTTATTGATGGGGGCTATATCGCGCATTAGGGCTGACTGTCGGCGACTGCAATGACAACTTTTCGGAAGGCGGCAAATGGTTCAGGTGCCGAAGCTACAAATTCCTGGCGTGTATCACCGCCGGATCGGCGATATTGTGGTGACAGCGCTGTCCGACGGCTACCTCGATGGCACGGTGGATGTGCTGCAGAACATCGCGCCGGATGACGCCATGCGCGTGCTGACCGAGAATTTTCGGCCCGGCCGGCGGACCTCGGTGAACTGCTATGCGATCCACTCCGCTGGACGGCTTGCATTGATTGAAACCGGCTCCGGCGATTACCTGCTGCCGACCGCCGGCAAGTTGCAGAAGAACCTGGCGGCTGCCGGGATCGATCCGGCGGAGATCGAGACGGTGATCCTGACGCATATGCATCCCGATCATTCGGCTGGGCTGACCGATCCGAAGACCGGCAGGCGGCTGTTTCCGAATGCCGACCTGGTGGTGCACGAGAACGAACCGCGGCATTGGAACGACGATGCGGCGATGGCGCAGGCGAGCGAGCGGGCGAAGAAGCTGTATTTCCAGTGCGCGCGCGAGCAGATGGCGCCATATCACAACGTGATGCACACATTCTCCGGCGACGTGGAGGTGTTTCCAGGCGTCACGTCGGTGCCGCTGCATGGGCATACGCCGGGGCATTGCGGCTACATGATTTCCTCGGGCAGGGATTCGCTGCTGATTTGGGGCGACATCGTGCACGTGCCGGACATCCAGATACCGCGGCCGGAGGTGACGATCGAGTTCGACACCGATCCGCATGCCGCCGCCGCGACGCGCAAGCGGGTGTTGGACATGGTGGCGACCGACCGGCAATTGGTGGCCGGTATGCACATGCACTTCCCCGGCTTCGCGCACGTGGTGAAGCACGGCGACAGCTACGCCATGCTGCCGGAGTTCTGGGACCAGGCGTTCGGCGAGTGATGGCGTAGCCGGGTCCTCGTCACCCCTGTGTGGCGAGTAATGGCAACGCGCGGAGAGCCGTTCTGCGCTGATGCTCAGCCGGTTCGCACGAACTTGTCCACGCTGCGGTCCACCGTCAATCCGGCGTAGATGTCGCCGCGCGAATCCACGCCTACGCCGTGGACATGGCGGCTTTCCATGCGGGCGAGCACCGTGCCTTGTGCATCGCGTACGCAGACATACGCTGGCTTGTCGCCGTCTTCCTGCTCGGCGATGGTGAATGTGCCGTCGTTGCTGCGGGTGATGTCGTTCGGGCCGCCCATGCCGGTCCACATGCCGAGGAAATCGCCGTCGGGGGAGAATATCTGGATGCGCTTGTTGGCGCGATCGGCGACGTAGAGCTTGCCGTCGGGGTCGATGGCGATGCTGTGCGGCAGGTGGAATTCCCCTGGTGCCTTGCCCGGCGTGCCCCATGATGTGACGAGATGGCCTTCGTTCGTGAAGCGGTGCACGCGGGCGTTGCGATAGCCGTCGGTCACGTAGATGTCGCCGTTGGGGTGGGCGATCATCTCGGTCGGGTGGTTGAAGGGGCCGGCCGCGCGTTCGGCGAGCCAGGGGGAGCCAGTGCAGCCGGTGTCGGAATGCACGCCGAGCTGGCCGAGTTGCAGCAGGGGTTTGCCGTCCAGGGTGAACGACTTCACGACCGAGCCGGAGCGGTCGGTGGTGTAGACGATGTCATCGACGATTTTAAGGCCGTGCGGGTCGGTGATTTCGCCGGCGCCCCAGGCGTTGAGATAGTTGCCGTCGCGGTCGAAGACCAGCACAGGGGGGGCCTTGCGCTGGAAGACGTAGACGCGGTCTTGGGAGTCGGTCCCAACGCGGCTGACGACGCCGAGCGATTGTCCAGGGGGTGGTTTGAGGAAATCGCGGATCAGTTGGTAGGTGTGGGTGTCGGTGCCGAGTTGGGTCATTGCCGTGTTCCTCCCGGAAGAATGAGTGCGACGATTCATAGCCTGGATTTCACAAGCCGACGAGGTGAGGCCACCGCTCCTCGGCTCGGCCTTGAACGGATCGAAAGCAGGAAAGACTTGAGCGCAGATGAAAGCAGATGCACGCGGAACACGCCGATGGTTCCGTGCGGTTCGCAGTGGGTTGGCCACGCGGTTGATTGCCAGGTGTGGCTTGCCGAAATTGAGCAGCAGGCAGAGCTGCAGGTTGGTTGCCTTGGGATAATTCGCGCATTGACTCCGATGCGCGCCGTCCTGTGCTTTGACAGTCCTCAGCTCAACCAGAAGCACGCCCTCGACCACCGCGCAGCCGAAGACACGGCCCGACAGCTCATTCAGCCTGTCATTATCTGCGTGCATCTGCGCGCATCTGCTTACATCTGCGTTAAACGCCTTCCTTGCGTAAGGCTGCCCGCCGGGCGGTTACGGAAATACTGACGGACCTGCGATGCATCAGATGGCAATCGGCCTGCACGATCGAGGTGATGAAGCGCCAGCCTTGAAGGTTGGCAGCTTTACTCGCCCTCCGGCACCACCCGCTCGTACAACGCTGCCAGGGGGACAGTGATGCCGACGCTGGGCAGCGCCATCTGTGCCTCTGGTCCGGCGATCGATTCGAAGATCCAGACCGCGCCGTACCGCCGGTAGGTGTGTGCCAGCATCTCGTCCTGGAAGACCTCGACGATCTCCTGCACGCCCTCGACCGCTTGCAGGTCCGCTCGCTTCTGGTCCCACTGCCGCTTGTGCTGCAACTCCGAGGGGGAGATCACCTCGAACAACACGCGCGGCAGTTTCCCGCAGCGGATCGTGGCGTCTGGAATGCGTGCCGTGTCGCGCTGTTCGTACTGCGGTGCAGCGCCACTGCCGACTTCCGACCTGCACTCGGGATGGTTGCGCAGGCAGTTGCCGATCTCGCGAGCCAGATTGCCAAGGATGACGCCATGTTCGGGAGATGGCGCTGCGTGCGCGACGATGGTGCCGCGCACGAGCTCATACCGCCAGGCGTTACCGAATGCGGACTGGTCGGTCCGCAGGAACGTGTCGGCGTCGAGGAACGGGCTGTTGCGTGCCGCTGTGTCCATGCCACCACGCTATCACGGCCCGGGCTGATCCGCCACGATCCGCCGGATCGTCTTACTCTGCCGCAGTCACCGGTGCATGCGCCCGGAGGAACCTGCGCACATGGCCCAGCGCCTCGGCAATCTGGTTCTTGGACTCCTTCCATGGGTAGATGCTCGCTTCGGCGTTCGGCGCGAGACGCACGGTCTCCATGGCGACGGCGTACGGGTGCGCCGGGACGTCGTCCGGCAGGACCAGTATCGGCGTCTGGCAGCCGCGCACGAAATCACGTGTGACAGTGAAGACGAAGTCGGGATTGGAGCGGTACATCTTGTTCAGGAAAGCGTCGACCATCGCCATCGTGATGTCGGGCCGTCGGGCGCACAGCGCCGGGCCCCAGCCCTTGATGTTGTTCTGGTAGAACAGGTCGCGCATCTCCGGACGGGACCCGCTGGGCTGCGCCAGCACGGCGGCGACGATGCGGTCGGGCGCCCGCTTCAACAGGTTCCAGATGAAGGGGCCGCCGATGCAGAAGCCCATCACCAGGAACTCCCTGATGCCCAGGTGATCCATCAAGCCGAGTTGGTCATCGGCGTAGGCGTCCCAGGGCCGGGCGATCTCCAGCGGGCCGGATGACTGCCCGCCGTCGGCGTTGCGCAGGTCCATCGTGATGCAGCGGTACTCGTTCTTGAACTCCTCCATGCAGTTGAACGGCCCGAAGCCGGTGAGGAAGGAGATGTTCGAGTTCAAACCCCCGCCGGGGATGAACAGCACGGGGAAGCCGGACCCGGCCTCTTCGTAGTGAATGCGGACGGCGCCTTTTTCGTAGAATGGCATGGCAATTCCTCCTTCCCGATGTGTCTACGCGGACGCGCGCATCTCGATCAGCCGTGCGCCGCTGGGTGTTCCAGGCGCGAGTGGAGCGAAGCTATCTCGCGCCATTTGGGCACTTCGACCCAGATTGCCGCGTCGCTGCGTTCCTCGCAATGACCGGGCAATGACCGGACTGTCCGCCGGTGCACCGGATCGCACTGGCACAGGCGCCAAACGATCTTGACGTCAGCGGGCGCGCGGGTTCACGCTTGACCCAACGGAACTGCGATCAGCCGACCAAACGCTCGACAATCAATCGGGGGACAGGAGGCTTGCCATGGCGACCAGGGCTCCGTTCTTGAAGGCTCGTTACAGCGGTTACCATCATCGACACGTTCCGCGGGAGGATACCGAGCTGACGCATGTCGGCCCGGAGACGCCCTGCGGCGAGTACATGCGCCGCTTCTGGCAGCCGATCTGCTACACCGACGATATCAACGACCTGCCGGTGGCGATCAAGATACTCGGCGAGGAGTTGGTGGTGTTCCGCGACGGCAGCGGTGCGGTAGGACTGCTGGAACGGCACTGCCCGCATCGCGGCACCTCGCTCGAATTCGGACTGGTGGGCGCGAAGGGAATCCGCTGCTGCTACCACGGCTGGCTGTTCGACGTAGACGGCGCAATCCTGGAGACACCCGGTGAACCGGCGACCAGCACCCTCAAAGACCGGCTCTGCCACGGCGCCTACCCGGTGCATGAGGCGCACGGCATCGTCTTCGCCTATCTCGGCCCGCCCGCGGAGATGCCGGCCTTTCCGAACTACGACAGTTTCAAGCGGCCCGGTTACCGCGTGATTCCCGGCCGCAAATACTACTACCCCTGCAATTGG
>DATKFJ010000430.1:0-9649 GCA_035511435.1 Acetobacteraceae bacterium
GTGACGTGGCTGAACACCGACCATCGACTTCTGAACTGATTCTGAGAAACGTCTACGACTGAGAAATCAGTTGCAAAAAACTCGCGGCTGTCCATAATTCGTCAAGTCTGGCGGCCGGATCTCTGGTGCTGTCTGGCTGGCGCAAACGGAGAACACGATGCCTTCGGTAACAGTTCCAGGTCCAGGCGGGTCGACAATCACCACGACATACAACAATGCGGTTGGCAACTCGGTGGCGCAGCAGATCGCCAATGCGCTGGCGATGGCCAGCCAAACGGGCAGTCTGTCGATTACATCCGTTAGCGGTTCCACAACGCCGCCGCCACCTACGCCGGGCGTGCTCAATGAATTGGTCCTGGGCAGTGTGACCGGCGGGCAGATCACGATCCCCAGCGGTCCAGCCGGCACTACCGGTTACGTGGTTGTGGTTGACTCGGCGCAGCCCGAGACCATCACGGGCGGCCCGAATACCACCATCGTCGGCGGATCTGGGAACGTTACGGTTATAGATCCAGCAACGATAGTGGTCTCTGACGTCAGCATCTCCGTGCCGGGCGGCAACGACATTCTCAGTTTGACCGCGGCCGACGCCGGCGCCATCGCAATCGGCAACAGCGGCAATGATACGATCGCTGCGCTTGGCTTCGCCCAGAGCATTGATGGCGGCGCGGGCACTAACGTACTGTTTGCCTTCGGCACCAGCGATACGGTTTCCGCTCAAGGCACACATGACACGATCGCCGGTGGCTCATTGGGCGGCGGCGTGGTGATCAATACCGGATCGGGTGCTGCTATCTTCGCCGGAACAGGCGGCCTGACCGTTTTTGATGCCGGTGCTCTGAACACAATCGTCGGTAGCAGCGGGGCTCTTGGTGCCACTGACTTCGGCAGCGACAATCTGCTGGTCGGCCGCACCGGAACCGTTGTCGCCTCCGACTTTGGCAGCAACAACACGGTCGCTGCCGGCACCGGGGCCATGACGGTCAGTGCCGCTGGCAATAACCTGGTGGTTTATGGCGGCACCGGTGGTTTGCAGTTCGTCGACGGAGCAGGGTCCTCCACCATATTGGCGGCAGCGGGCGGCACCAACACCGTATCCCTGGCCGGTGGCAACGTGCTGGTGGCTGTGCAGCCCAATGCCATGGTGACTGTCGGCGGCGGTCCGGGCGCCGCGACGCTGTACGGCGGTGCCGGCACCGACATCACTCTGCAGAACACCGCGGGTTCCATTCTTTATGCAGCGGGCTTCGGCAACGAAACACTGAACGGTGCAGGAGCCAAGGTCGGCAACCAGCTTTTCGGTGGCCTGGACCCCACGGGCACCAATTCGATAGTCGGCGGCAAGGGCAACGATACACTGGCGGCGGGTTCTGGTAGCGATACCCTTGTGGGCAACGGCACCAACAACCTGTTCGTCTTCTTCCACGCGAACGGCGGGGCCGCGCCACAGGATTTCGTTGGCGGCCTTCAGGGCAACGATCTGGTGGTGCTGTCCGGTTATGGTACAGCCGCGGCAAGTATCGCACTCTCCGGTGCGACGTCATCAGGCGGCAATACAACGATCACGCTGGCCGACAACACCAAGATCACCTTCCTTGGTGTGAGCAGTGCGTCCGGCATCCACCTCGCGTCGAATTAGCACCTGAAACTGGCGTAAGCGATACGTCGTCGGAAGCAGATGCAGCCAAGCGTGGCCGCATCTGCTTTTCCTTTTTTGAGCACTGTTTCCAGCGCGGTCTGTCGCGGCCGCCTTACGTCGTGCCGCCTATGATGCCCCATGTTGGCATCCCCTCAGCGTACCGCGCGAGCCCTCGCCCGCCGCCGCTTAGCCCAGAATGCGTCGGGTGAGCGGGCGTATCGCTGATTGTGCCATCAGAGCGGCCCTGGCGAAGACCGGGACACGAAACACAGGCAGCAGCACGTTCATGATCGTTCGCACCGTTCGATTGTGATGGCGCGCCGCGAATTGCAGATCCTCCAATGAGGTGCGGATGAGCTCAGGGTCTTTGCGACGCAGCGCGCTGGTGAATTCCCCGACGAATTGAGGGAAAAACCGCGGGACCAGGACGTCCCGGTCCCAAATGCGACCTTGTCCCGGTTGATTGGGAAATTCCGCAAGTAACTTTCGGAAATACAGCATTCGGCTGGTGGCCATGCGCCCGGAAAAGGATGCGCTGCCCGGGAAGACCCGCCACTGCGACAGGCCCTGATTCAAATAAATATTGTCGTAGCCCGCACTGAACATGCGCACGAACAGATCATCGTCCTCATAACCCCGCAGCCGCTCATCGAAGCCGCCAACCGCATCGAACGCTCGTCGAGATATCATCGACGCGGACGGCAGCACAAACATGTCCGTCGAGAGACAGCCATGAATATCGCGTTTCGGATGCTGGATATTGTCCTGGAACCGCAATGCCGAGCGCGCGGTCAACCGACCCTGCTGGTCGATCTCGTCCAGATTGCTGTAGACCCATCCCAGCTCGACGGCCCGAGGTCGCAGGAACGGCCTGACCAGCACGTCGAGATGATTGCTATACCAAACATCGTCCTGGTCGAGCAGCGCGATCAGGTCGCAATTCGAGTTGGCAATGCCAAAATTGCGGGCGGAACCCTGACCCCCGTTAGGCTTTCTCAGGATTCTGATTGGATGCTCCTGAGCGATTTTCTCGACGATTGCGGCGCCGTCATCCGTCGACCCATCGTCGATCACGATGATCTCGGCTGGCGGCAGGGTCTGGTTCAGTACGCTCTCAATCGCTTGCGTGATGTATGCGGCGCCATTGTAAAGCGGGATGATGGCCGCAATCCGAACGTCCTCTTTCCTGAAGCAGTCGTGCCTGGGAGCGACCATGCGTAACGCCTAACGCCTTTCCCTGGCCTTCGCAAGATTTCACCTGCCTGTCGTTCCCTGCGGTCCGCTGATGGCGCTGCATGCCGATCATGGCTTCCGCGGCCTGCGAAGCCGCTGCCCGATGTGGTTTCCGGTGGCGCGGCAGGAGCGACGGGCCCGCGCAGATGGTCATGCCCTGGCCTTGCCGATTCGCAGCCTCCGGGCCAAGGCGCGCAGTGGCGCGGTAATCCGCCATGATGTCGATTGCCGCATACAGTCGAGCTCATACCGCAACTCTGCGTTTTTCTGCGCCAGTCCGCCTGACGGCCGATCGGCGACGGACACGGACCGCGTCACCGCCTTTGCGCGCTTGACAGCGGTCAGCATGGAACCGGACGCAATCGCCTGCTTCAGCGCGGAATGCAGTTCCGTACAATATTCCTGCCCGAGCTGCGACTCGATCTGCTCCTGGATCAAGGCGCCAACTGTCACCGCCTCGAATTTCGCCGCCACGCCGCTGGGCAGACCGTTACGCCACGCGGTCAGTATCCATTGGACAGCGATGGCCGGGTGGTGATGCCATTGGATTTCAACCGAGGTGACGTCGCAATACGGCTCGAACAAGCTTCGATTTCCGGTTGGCGTGGCATTGAAGTAATGATGCGGATAGCCATGCACTGGTTGCAGGAACGGCCAGTCCACCATGATCGTGCCGCCCGGCTTCAGCACCCGGCACATCTCGCGAGCGACGTCCCATGGACGCATCGTGTGCTCCAGCACGGCGAAGCAAAAGATCACGTCGAACTGTTCATCGGCGAAGGGCAAGGTTTCGCCGACGCACAGGACATCAGTGCAAACCGATCGGTAGATGTCAGTGTTCACCACATTCGCGTAGTACGTGTGTCGCAGGCCGGCGCCCACATCCAGGAATAGCTTATCGCGATTAACGCGGATCATTTCGACCAGCGGTCCGCCGTATTGGTGGGCGGACACCGGCACGTCCTCGGGGATACCGAAGGCGTCGATGGTTTCATCCGAAAGAAAATTCGCAGCCTCACCATCGACGAAATTCGACGTCGGCTGGTCCAACCATCGGATCCGCGCCAGCTTCCGCGCTCGCAAACGGGCCACGATGTCCAGGTTCGCCCACTGCAAGCGCCCCTCGGCCTGACCCACCGCAAGGAAATGCGCACTTGCCGTTTGGCCCGACTTCGCCACGTCTGGATTGGCGGCTAGGTAGCCGGGTTCGTCCACCTCCTCCAGGTGCGCGGGCTTCAGTACGCAGGCAATCTCATCGGGAAGCGGTGGAGTTGTCATCGCGGGTCCAGAGGTGCCTTACGTAGACAGGCAATTTCCGTTGTTGGCAAGCTGGCAGGCCGGATCGCGCAGGGCAATCGGGCGACGGCTTTGCCAGTTATGGCGAGACGCACAACGACGCGGCAATCTCGGCCAAAATGCCCCACTCGCCCGAGATCGCTTCGCTCCGACCGCAATGACAAAAAAGCCAGGGCAATCAGCAGCTTTGGCGCGTTCACCCGACCGCCCTGTCGGATCGCGGCGTTCCCGCCACGCCGGTAGCCTACGGACGAATGCATATTTCCCGCAGATCGTTCGCATTCCCGGTTGCAGACGACTCCTCGAAATGGCTCGGCGGTGGAATTCATCGAAGCGCGACAAGTTGCAGTTGCTACAATCGGGCTCGGGCACTGCTCGCATCGACAAGTTGCCTCCATGATCAGCAAACAACCGGGTTACGCATCGAACAAACGGGTCAGCAGCCAACGCGGCAGAGCTGAGCATTGATCTTCGGCCTGAACGGTAGTAGGGCCGCGCCGTCGCTGCCTCGCAGCCGACCAGAAACGAAGATGCCGCGTGTGCGGCTGGATGGGAGTTGAAACATGACAATCCGGCAATCTTTCGGAGTGAGCCGCCGCACATTGATTGGCGCTGGTGCCACGCTTGGAGCGCTGCAACTGGCTTCGCCGTTCATCGTCAAGGCGCGCGGCGACCAGCCGATCAAGATCGGCATGGTCGATCCGCTGACCGGCAGCCTGTCGGCGTTGGCGCAGACCGAGGTGGAGGGCGCGAAATATGCGGTCGCCGAGATCAACAAGAAGAACGGCATCCTGGGACGCCAGGTCGACCTGCTGGTGGAGGACTCCGCCAACGACGTCGGCACAGGCGTGCAGAAGACTCGCAAGCTGATCGACCGCGACAAGGTGGACGTGATCTTCGGCGATGTGAATTCCGGCGTCGCTTACGCGATGGCGCAGGTCACCACGGAGAAAAAAGTATTCCACATCGTGCCGGGCGGCCACACCGACCCGATTACCGGCACCAACTGCAAGTGGAACGTGTTCCGCATCTGCAACACCACGTCGATGGACGCCGCGGCAATCACCCCTGAACTGATCAAGAAGTTCGGCAAGCGGTGGTTCTTCATTACTCCCGACTATGCTTACGGCCACACGCTGCAGGACGCGTTCGTCAAGAACCTGAAGAAGGCCGGCGGCGAGTTCGAGGGCGATATGCTGCCGATCGCCAACACCGAGTTCTCGGCCACGCTGATCAAGGCCAAGGCCTACAAGCCGAACGTGCTGCTGAACAACATGGGCGGTCTGGCTCAGATCGACTGCATGAAGCAGTTCGTGCAGTTCGGCATGCAAAAAGACATGGCGCTCGGCGGCGCGCTGTTCGAGCTGGAGAGCGTCAAGTCCGTGCCGAAGGATGCGCAGACCGGCTGGTGGGACATGGAATGGTGGTGGGATCAGCCGACGGTGCCGGAGGTGGGCAAGTTCGTCGCCGATTTCAGCAAGGCGGTGAACAAGACGCCCACCGCGCGTCACTGGTTCGGCTATGTCGCGGTGCACTCCGTGCGGCTTGCCGCCGACAAGGCCAAATCGATGGAAGGCCCGAAGTTGTCGGTGGCGATGGAGGATATGGAACTGCCGCCCGAGGTGGCATTGCAGCCGGGCAAGATCCTCTACCGCAAGGGCGACCACCAGCTGATGTCCAACATCTTCGTTGGCTCGGTGCACCCACCGCAGGGCAATCCGGATAACGTGTTCACCGTGGCGTCGCTGGTTCCGGGCGAACAATCCGATGGTCCCGTCTCCGAGACCGGCTGCAAGATGGAGCCGCCGCCGGCGTAGCAGGCATCGCCTCAAAGGCTCCCTCCCCCGTCGCGGGGAGGGAGTGGCTGTACGACCCGCGGTACCTGCGCCAGCCGTGCCACGCCACCGCAAGAAAGCCGGCAAATGCTGCAAGTCGTTCTGTTCAACGTTACCAACGGCCTGATCATCGGCGCATTCTACGTGCTCATGGCGCTCGGCCTGTCGCTGATCCTGAACCTCAGCAACGTCATCAACTTCGCGCACGGCAACTTCCTCGCTCTCGGTGGCTACACCGCCTTCGTGCTGACGCCGTACATCGGCTTCTGGGGCGCTCTGCTGGTGTCGCCGCTGATCACAGCGGTGCTGGGCCTGATCATCGAGCGTCTGATGATCCGCCGGGTCTACAACCGCGATCCGGTGTACAGCCTGCTGCTGACATTCGGCCTCGCCTTCATCATCCAGGACGTCTGCCGTTACATCTTCGGGCCGAACGGATTGCCGCTTGGCGTGCCCGATGCCATGTCCGAACCGGTCAGCGCCACGCTGTTCTTCATCACCTGGTACCGCATCTTCAATGTGACGGTCGTCATCGTTGCCGTCGCCAGCCTGTTCGCCTTCCTGCGCTTCACCCGGGTCGGCGTGCGCATCCGCGCCGGCACGCTCGACCTGGAAACCGTCGCCGCCCTCGGCGTGAACGTGGGCTTCCTGCGCAGCTTCAATTTCGGCCTTGGCTGCCTGCTGGCCGGCCTCGCAGGCGTGTTGGCTGGTGGCCAGATCGGCCTGAACCCCAACATGGGTGACGACCTGCTGATGCCGAGTTTCATCGCCATCATCGTCGGCGGCGTCGGCAGCCTGACGGGCACGCTGATCGGTGGACTGCTGATCGGCCTCGCCGCGGCACTGACCACCACGATCTGGCCGTCCGGCAGCGAAGCGGTGATCTACATCATCATGGCCGTGGTGCTCATCCTGCGCCCGCGCGGCCTATTGGGCGAGGAAGGCATGCTGTCATGAACAGCGCGACCACAGGCACGATCGCTGCCGGACACGCCTTCGACTCGCGATGGACCAAATTGCTCATCATCTGGCTGGCGCTGTTGACCGTGCCGTTCTGGCTGCCGCTGCTCGGCGGCTATACCGCGTTGGCGGGGCGCGTCCTGGTACTCGGCCTCGCCGCGATGTCGTTCAACCTGCTGCTGGGCTTCACCGGCGTGATGAGTTTCGGTCACGCGGCGTATTTCGGGCTCGGCGCCTACGGGGCCGGCCTGACGCTGAAGTTCCTCGCCGCATCGACCCCGCTGGCGATGCTGATGGGGACCCTGCTCGGCGGCGTCGCCGGTGCGATTGTCGGCCTGTTCATCGTGCGCCGGCGTGGTGTGTATTTCGCCATGGCCACCGTCGCTTTCGGCCAGATTGGGTTCTATATCGCCTATACCTGGAACGACCTCACCGGCGGCTACGATGGGCTGCGCGGCTTCCAGCGCGAGCCCCTGCATCTCGGTTTTGCCACGATCGACATCACCGGCAACGGCACGCTGTTCTACTATTTCCTGCTGTTCGTCTTTGCCCTCGCTGTGGCCGCCCAGGCCCTGATGCTGGCGTCGCCGTTCGGACGCACGCTGCTGGCGATCCGGGAAAACGAACGACGTGCGCGCTTTCTCGGTATTCCGATCGAACGGCATATCTGGCTGTCGTTCACCATCTCCTGCTTATTCACCGCGCTGGCCGGATCGCTGTACGCGCTGCTCAACAATTTCGCCGACCCCATGGCGATGCATTATTCACTGTCCGGCGAGATCGTCATCATGGCGGTGATGGGCGGGATGCGCGCGTTCTGGGGACCGCTGGTCGGTGCGGCGGTGTTCGTGGTGCTGCAGGACTACATCTCCTCGATGACGGTGAACTGGATGAGCTTCGTCGGCCTGATCTTCGTGCTGGTCGTGCTGTTCTTTCCGCGCGGTTTGCTGGGCATGCTGCAACGGAGGGATGCGGCATGAGCGCGATGCTGGAGGTCCGCAATGTCTCGAAGCACTTCGGCAACCTTGTCGCGGTGCAGGACGTCTCCCTGACCGTGGCGAAGGGCGAACTGCGCGCCATCATCGGTCCGAACGGCGCCGGCAAGACCACGTTCTTCAATATGATCTCCGGATTTTTTCCGCCGACCAAGGGCGACATCGTTTTCGACGGTGAGGTCGTCACCAAACAGACCGTCGCCGCGCGCGTTGCGTCGGGCATGGCGCGCACGTTCCAGATCACCGAGATCTTCCCCGAGTTGTCGGTGCGGGAGAACGTGCGCATCGCGCAGGAATCAGCCGATGGGTACCGCCTGCACATGTGGGTCAGTCGCGCCGAGACCGCGCGCGTGATGCGCGAGGTGGATGAATTGATGACGGTGACCGGATTGGAAGGCAAGGCGGATCGGCTGGTCGGCGAACTGTCGCATGGCGATCAACGTGCCGCGGAGATCGCCATGGCACTGGCGCTGCGGCCGCGACTGTTGTTGCTGGACGAACCAACCGCCGGAATGGGCGAGCAGGAAACCTATCGCGTTGCCGGACTGATCCGTCGGCTGCACAAGGACAGCAACTACACGATCGTGCTGATCGAGCATGACATGCGCGTGGTGTTCAATCTGGCGGATCGCATCACGGTGCTGGCCGAGGGCAAAATGCTGGCAGACGGCACACCTAAGGAGATCGCAGCGGATCCGCACGTGCAGGCGGCGTATCTGGGGAAGGCCGAATGAACGCGCTGGAGGCCGAGGGCCTGAACACCTTCTACGGCAAGAGCCACATCCTGCACGATGTTGGACTGACGGTTGCGGAGGGCCGCATTACCACGTTACTTGGACGAAACGGTGCCGGTAAGAGCACGACACTGCGCAGCCTGGTGGGACTGACGCCGCCGCGCAGCGGGCACGTGCGGGTGTTCGGTCAGGACACCACCAGACTGCCGACTTATCGCATCGCCGGATTGGGCGTCGGCTACGTGCCGGAGGGGCGGCGCATCTTCGCCAACCTGACGGTAGACGAGAACCTTCAGGTGCCACTGGAGCGGCCGGGCCCGTGGACCATACCGCGCATCTATCAGCTGTTTCCTCGGCTGGCCGAGCGCAAGCAGAACCGCGGGCGGCAGTTGTCCGGCGGCGAGCAGGAGATGCTATCGATTGCACGCGCGTTGCTGCTCAATCCGCGACTGCTGATATTGGATGAGCCGTCGCAGGGTCTGGCGCCGCTGATCGTGCGCGAGGTGTTTCGTATCGTCGAGCAGATGCGCACGGAGGGGATTTCCGTGCTGCTGGTCGAACAGAACGTGCGGGTCGCGCTGGAGATTGCCGATCAGGCCTACGTGCTGGAGAATGGCCAGATTGTCTATTCCGGCAAGGCCGCGGAACTCGGTGCCGATGAGGAGCGCATCCAGGCACTTGCCGGGGCGTCCGCGGAGGAGTGGCATTTGGATGATGTCTTGCCGACATAATCAGGGCCGGGTTGTGCGATGATCCGTTATCTCAAGCGTGGCGCTACCGACGAGGAGAAGTCCGAGGCCGACCGCAAGGTGCGCCAGACGGTCGAGGCGATCCTCGATGACGTCGTGCGACGCGGCGATGCGGCGGTGCGCGAGCTGTCCGTGAAGTTCGACAAGTGGGAGCCGAAGAATTTCCGTTTGTCATCCGCGGAGATTCAGGCGCTGATCGACAGCCTGC
>DATKFJ010000431.1:0-12522 GCA_035511435.1 Acetobacteraceae bacterium
CCCGCCGAAGCGACCGTCAAGAGTCAGGCGAAGGCGGGCCACTTATCCATAGCATCGGCAGGGCCAGTTGAAACGATGTCCATGAACCGTACAGATGAGTGGTAAGATTAGCACGGCCATGATGCTGTGCCGCGCAGGCATATCGGGACTCGGCAGTCTAAAACCGCCCCGAGCGTTCCCAAACTCGTCGCAGGCAACGCGATGCCGATGGCAATGACGATGCTGTGCCGGATCGCGTCACGCCACTCCCCGCTGCCAAGCGCATCGCGACACCAACGCCACGAGACGCCCTTGAGCGGAGCGGCGAAAAACGCCTCCGAATTCACCGACATGGGCACCGAAACGAAGATCGGCAAAAGCAGAAAGGCCAGCGCCAGCGTGCACCACGCGAGTAATGCGCGTGGACGGCCCTCCAGGACCAGCGCTATTTCCAGCAGACGACCGCACCACCGCGCCATAGTGCGTCCTTGGCGCCAGCTCCTTCAGCGCGGTCGCTGAATCCTCCAAACGCGTGATCTCGATCGCTCTGCCCATCCGCCGTGCCCTCTCTGCCGATCGCCTCGACACGCAGAGAGAATTCTCTTCAAGTTGGTCCGGGTATCGCACCGCCCCGAAGAGCCGATGCTTTCCACGGCTACTGCGGTCGCTGACGTCAGACGAGTTGTCTCTTGGAACCCCTTCGCTCGGGTTAGGCCCTCCGCTCTCATGAGAAAAACGCAGCGGTCAAGTGCCAATACCTGGGCGTTGGTGTAGTCACGCGTAGCGGCGGCTCACTGGTATTATCCCAGACTGGCGAGCTCCCGCCATTCCGCCTCGGTGATGGTGCGTACGCCGAGTTCCGTCGCCTTCCGCGCCTTCGATCCCGCATCCGCCCCAACTACGACGAGATCAGTTTTCTTCGACACGCTGTCGGTAACCTTCGCACCCAATTCCTCGGCGCGGGCCTTCGCCTCGGGGCGCGTCATGGTTTCCAACGTGCCGGTGAAGACCACAATCTTTCCCGCGATCGCACCACTGGCAGCCTGAAGCTGCGCTGCGTCCTCGATCGTCAGCTCCCCGGCCAACTCATCCAGCAACTCGATATTGCGCTGCTCGCCGAAGAAATCCGCCAGCTCCTCGGCAATCGCCGGTCCGATGCCGATAATGTTGTCCAGCTCGGCGCGCGCCTCCGAATCTGGTTCCGCGGCCGCCAGCATCTCACTGCGCCAGTTGGCGAAGCCACCGTAGTGACGGGCCAGCAATCGCGCATTCGTCTGACCGATGCGGCGAATGCCGAGAGCGTAGATAAAGCGCGCCAGGGGGATGTGCCTGCGTGCCTCGATCGCGCGTGACAGATTGTGCGCCGACAATTTGCCCCAGCCTTCGCGCACGGCAATTTCCGCCTCGCGGCTGGGTAGGTGGAACAGGTCGGCGGGGCTGTGCAGCCAGCCTTCCTCGTAGAATTCGCGGATGGTCTTCTCGCCGAGCCCGTCGATGTCGAACGCGGGGCGGGAGACGAAATGGATCAGCCGCTCGACTCGCTGTGCTGCGCAGATCAAGCCACCGGTGCAGCGGCGCACCGCTTCTTCCGGCGGACGCACGGCATGGCTGCCGCATACCGGACAGACCTCCGGAAATACGTAAGGTTTGGCGCCTTTCGGTCGCCGCTCCATTACCACTGAGACGATCTGCGGTATCACGTCACCAGCGCGCTGCAACACCACCGTATCGCCGATGCGAATGTCTTTGCGGGCGATCTCGTCCTCGTTGTGCAGTGTGGCGCGCTGCACAAGCACGCCGCCGACGTTGATCGGTTCCAACTCCGCTACCGGTGTCAGCGCACCGGTGCGGCCGACCTGGATGTGGATGCCTTGCAGCACGGTCATCGCCTGTTCGGCGGGAAATTTCCAGGCGATCGCCCAGCGCGGTGCGCGGCCGACAAAACCGAGTCGCCGTTGCAGTGCCAGATCGTCGATCTTGTAAACCACGCCGTCGATGTCGTAGCCGAGACTGGAACGTTCGGCGGCTATTTCGGCCTGGAACGCCGCGGCTTCCGCTTCGCCGCTTAAATGGCGCGATAGCGGATTGACCTGGAAACCCCAATCCCGCAGTCGCTGTAGATAGTGCCAGTGCGTATCGGCCACCGGCTCGCTCGATTCCCCCTGGGCATAAGCGAACAGCGACAATGGTCTTCCCGCGGTGATCCGCGCATCGAGCTGACGCAAACTACCGGCAGCGCCGTTGCGCGGATTGGCGAACACCTTCTGTCCCGCTTTCGCCTGCGCTTCGTTGAGCTTCAGGAAGTCCGCCTTGTTCATGAACACTTCGCCGCGGATCTCGATCAGCGCTGGCGCGCGTCCCTTCAGCCGGTCCGGCACCGAATTCATGGTGCGCAGATTGGCCGTGACGTCCTCGCCCTCCGTGCCGTCACCGCGCGTCGCGCCGCGCACGAAGCGGCCATGTTCATAGGTCAGGTTGATCGACAACCCATCAATCTTCGCCTCTCCAACGAAGCTTAGCGGCGCGTCCGCGGCAAGGCCAAGAAAGCGGCGCGCGCGGGCACAGAACTCGGTGAATTCCTCCGGGTTCATCGCGTTGTCGAGCGAGAGCATCGGCATGCGATGAGGGATTTTGGCGAAGCCGCTCTCCGGCGTATCGCCGACGCGGTTGGAGGGCGAATCCGGGCGGATCAGATGTGGGAAACGTGCCTCGATTGCAGCATTCCGACGGCGCAGCGCGTCGTAGTCGGCATCGGTGATTTCCGGTGCGTCTTGCTGGTGGTACAGACGATCGTGGTGCGCGATCTCCCGTGCCAGGGCCGCAAGTTCCGCGGCCGCGTCCTGTTCGGTCAGGTCGTCCGATGAGGCGGTGACGAGTTCGGACTTGCGCGGCGCGCGGCTCATGCCGTCGTCTCGCACGTTATCTCCGCGCACGCGGCAATCCGGGCCAACCTTAGGAGATGTGCGGCTGGTGTCCTGAACCTGAAGTTCTCTGTAGGGCGCGAACTCCAGCTTCGAGATGCCAGCTCTTTGCTTTCAGTGGCCCGCTTATCCCCTTCGTCCGCTGGAAGGAGCGGCGAACTTCGGGGACAGGACACTAACCCGGATCTCCGCCTACGCGGAGATGACACCGGAGTCCACCAACTCGCCGCTATCATGCCGACGCCCCTAACAGATCGTCGGCCGCGGCGCGGGCAGCTTCGGTGACTGTCTCACCTGCCAACATGCGGGCGATTTCCTCCCGGCGCTCCGCAGCGTCAAGTTGATCGACCCGTGTGGCGTTGCGACCGCGCGCGGCCTGCTTGGAAACGCGCAAATGCGCACCGCCGCGCGCCGCGACCTGTGGACTGTGAGTCACAACCAGAACCTGCACTCGCTCCGCCACGCGCGTCAGGCGTTCGCCAACCGCCGCCGCGGTGGCACCACCAACGTCCGCATCGACCTCGTCGAACACCAAGGTCGGAATGGGGGACCCCGACGACAATACCACCTTCAATGCCAGCATCAGGCGTGACAACTCCCCACCAGAAGCGACCCGTCCCAGCGATGCCAATTCCTGTCCCGGATTGGTGGCAATCAGGAAACGCACGGAGTCCGCGCCGCCCGGTCCCCAAACGCCTTCCTCCAGTGCTGCCACCTCGGCATGGAAGCGCGCCTTGTCGAGCCGCAGCGGCGGCAGTTCTCTGGTAACCGCACGGTCCAGTCTGGTCGCGGCAGCCCGTCGTGCCGCGCCCAACGCCGCCGCGCACTCCTGATAAGTCGCGCGCGCCTGAAGGACCGCCTGTTCCAATGCCACGACTTCCGCCGCGCCGGTCTCCAGCGCAGCCAACCGGGTGCATAGCGTATCAAGCAGCGCCGGCAACTCTGCCACGATCACCGCATGCTTGCGTGCCGCCGCCCGCAGTGCGAACAGCCGCTCCTCGGCCTGCTCCAGCAGGCGCGGATCGGCGTCAGCCTCATTCGCCAGCCTTGTCAGAAAGGTTTCCGCTTCGGCCAGCGCTTCCTCCGCTCGTTCCAAGGCGATAAGCGCTGGCGCTGCCGGATTGACTGCATCAGGCTGAGCGGGCGTGACCAACCGCTGCAACGCGCGCGATGCCGCCCGCAACGCCACGGCTGGACCGTGATTCCGCCGGTCGTGCGGCGCCAGTTCGGAAAGTGCCGCCGCGATCGCCTCCGCGCTGCGTTCGCCCTGCTGGAGACGATGCCGCTCTTGCGCCAGTCGCTCCTCCTCCCCCTCTTGAGGACCCAGGCCAGCCAGTTCGTCCACTGCGTGACGCAGCCATTCCTCATCGCGTTCCGCCGCGGCAATCGCCTCGCGCGCAGTCTCCAGCGCGGCGAGCGCATCGCGCCATCGCCGCCACGCCGTTGCGGTGCTGTCACGCAGCGGCCGCGGTACGGCGAACGCATCGAGCAGCGCCGCATGGCTCGCCGCATCGGCCAGACCGATCTGCTCGTGCTGGCCCTGCACTTCCACCAACAGCGCGCCCGCCCGGCGCAGCAGCGCTACGCCGACCGGCTGATCGTTGATGAACGCACGGGACCGCCCGTCCTTCGTCAGTACACGGCGCAGCACCACATCGTCGTCCGTGTCCAGTCCCTGCTCGGTCAGTAACGCGACGACCGGATGCCCTGGCGGCGGCGCGAAGCAGGCGGTGACACTCGCCTGTTCCGCGCCTGCGCGCACCAGCCCTGCATCCGCGCGAGCACCCAGTGCGAGTCCAAGACTGTCCAGCAGGATCGATTTGCCGGCGCCGGTCTCCCCGGTGAGCACTGTCAGCCCCTCACCGAACGACAGGTCCAGCCGCTCGATCAGCACTACATCGCGAATGGCAAGCGCGCTAAGCATGCGGCTGCTGCTGCCGCATTCGATCAGAAAATCGAGTGCCAGGCGCGGGAGAAGAAGCCGCGGTCGTCCTGCGGAGTTCGCGGTCCCGGCCGCTGTACCAACCCGTTATCGAACAGATCGTTGTAGCTGTCCTCGTACCACCGGCTGCCAGGGTAGTTGTAGCCCAGCACTGATGCCGTCTTCCTGGCCTGATCGCGCAGGCCAAGAATCAAATAAATCTCGGTCAACCGATGCAGTGCTTCGGGGACGTGATTGGTGGTCTGGTAGTCATCTACCACACGCTGGAACCGGCCGATCGCTGCCTCGTAGAGATGCTGGCTTTCGTACCAGCGACCGATCTCCATCTCCTTGCCGGCCAGGTGGTCGCGACCCAGATCGATCTTCAACCGCGCATCGCGGGCATAGGCACTATCCGGGAAGCGGTTCACGACTTCCTGCAGCGCATTCATTGCCAGTTCGGTGCCGCGCTGGTCGCGCTGGATGTCGGCGATCTGCTCGTAATAGCACAGCGCACGCAGGTAATAGGCATACGCGACGTCGCGGTGCGCGGGATGGAGCTGGATGAAGCGGTCAAGGGTGCCGATTGCGTCGGTGTAATGGTTCTGTAGATACTGCGTATACCCTTGCATAAGCTGGGCATTCACCGCCCAGGTCGAGTACGGATAATTCTGCTCCACCAGGTTGAACTGGTCGGTCGCCGAACCAAAGCGGCGCGCATTGAGCGCATCGACGCCGTTGTTGTACAGATCCTCGACCGGCGCCACGGGTCCGTTCTTATCGGCCTCCACATCCTTGGAGCTGCCACAGCCGGCCAGCACCGGCAGCACAGCGAGCAGACACAACGCGAATCGGCGCCGCGCACGGCGGAATATTGGGTCAATGTGATTCATCGCCGCCACTTATACCATGCGACGCCGCAGTGCGAAGCAGGGGGAACGCGGATCAGGCCGCGGCAACTGCCAGAGGTGCCATCGAGGTCTCCCGCCATGCAGAATCATCGGCGAAAAGCGCCCGCAGCAACCGGTTGTTCAACCCATGCCCGGAACGATGGGCCATGAAGCGGCCGTGTAGCGGAGCGCCAGCGAGTGCCAGGTCGCCGACCGCGTCCAACAGCTTGTGCCGGGCGAACTCGTCGGGCATGCGCAGACCGGCGGGGTTCAGTACGCGCGCCTTATCCACTACCACGGCGTTATCCAGGCTGCCGCCGCGGGCTAGGCCGGCCGCCCGCATCTGCTCAATTTCTTCAGCGAGAGTGAATGTGCGAGCGCGCGCCAGCTCATTGCGGAAGCTGTCCGGCGTCAGGCGGAGCGACAGCGCCTGGCGACCGATCGCCGCAGCGGCAAAGTCGATCGACAGCGCCATGTCGAGGCCGGTCATTCCGGGGTTTGCAGGACGCAACTCGACAAACGCGTCACCATCCGTGATGCGAACCGGTCGCCTGATCTCGATAACTGAACGTGGTGCATCCTGCTCGATGCTGCCGGCGCAATCCAGCAGGAACACGTATGGCGCAGCCGAGCCATCGAGAATGGGTACTTCCGGCCCATCGACCTCAACCACGAGATTGTCGATGCCGCAGCCAACCAGCGCCGCCATCACGTGTTCGACCGTGCCGATCCGTGCGCCGCCCTGTGGCAATCCCAGCACCGTGGACAGCGTGGTATCGACGACGCTGTCGAAGCGCGCCCGAAGGTCCACGCCTAAATCAGTACGGCGAAACACAATGCCATGATCGACAGCCGCAGGCCGGAACGTGAGGCTGGCGCGACGTCCGGTGTGCAGGCCAACGCCGACACAGCTTATTGGTGCCTTCAGCGTTCGCTGACACCATGTGGTCGTCGCCGAGACCAGTTTTTGCGGCAGCCCGTCCATGTGCATGTTCTCTTTATCGCGACCCACGCGGCTGCGGCATTTCCCGCAACCGGCCGCAAGCTAGAGGTCGGCGACGAAGCGTGGCGAGTCAATGTTTGTTTCTGCGTGTTTCCGTCCAAGCCATTGATTATATGTCTTTTTCGTGCGTCATAGTGTAACCGGACGTTACGATGATTGGCGACGCAGAAAAGCCGGAATATCCAGGCCTTGGACCTCCTCGCCGGCGGTCTGGCGTACCATTGCTCTGGGCGGCTCTGGCGCAGACGTCTGAAGTGTCGGTTCGGAACGTACGGGGGCCGAATCAGTAGCGACGGGAGGCGCATGATGTCGGCGACGGAACGCCCCTGTCATAGCAACGAATAGGCTTGGCCTGGTTGAGTCGACGGCCGGTTGGGGAGGGGCGGCGACGGGCTGCGACGGTTCTGCAAACAGGCCGCCGCGCGATGCGGTCGGCGCCGATCGCAACCCGGCATGCTGTGGCAGCGGCGAAGCGGCGCCCATATCGTGCACGCCGGACGTCGCGCCGTCCGCCAAGAGTTCAACCGACGATGGAAGCGCCTCAATCATTGGTGCGGTTTCCGCCATCACGTCCGCCACCGCAACCAACTGTGGAGCCATCTGGCGGAGCGGGTGCACGCTCATGCCAGGGGTCGCCATGCCAGGTGTCGGCGCAGGAGGGGCACCGGCCGGCCGAGCCACTGCCATGCCAGCCATGGCCATGGGGTGCGTCGGATGCGGAATGGGCGCGGGCGCCGGCATCGCGCCGCCTCCGACGGCGACAAGACGCGGGCGCTCTCTCTGTGCCGGCGAGTCGATGCCGGTGGCGACGACGGAGACCCGGATGCGGCCTTGCAGCGCTTCATCGATCGCGGAGCCGAAGATGATATTGGCTTCCTCGTCCACTTCCTCACGGATGCGATTCGCCGCCTGATCAACCTCGAAAAGCGTCAGGTCATCGCCGCCGGTGATGTTGATTAGCAGGCCCTGCGCACCCGCCATCGAGGTGTCTTCCAGCAGCGGATTGCTGATCGCCGCTTCAGCGGCACGGATGGCACGGTTTTCGCCCTCAGCTTCGCCGGTGCCCATCATCGCCTTGCCCATCTCCGCCATCACTGTGCGGATGTCGGCGAAGTCGAGGTTCACAAGGCCGGGCGCCATCATCAGATCGGTGACTCCGCGTACGCCCATGTAGAGTACCTGATCCGCCATCTTGAATGCATCCCGCCATGTGGTGCGCTCGTTGGCCATGCGGAAGAGATTCTGATTGGGAATCACGATCAGCGTATCGACGTATTGCTGAAGTTCCTCGATGCCTTGATCGGCACAGCGCGCGCGGCGTACGCCTTCAAATCCGAACGGTTTGGTCACAACGCCGACGGTCAGGATGTTGCGTTCGCGCGCCATGCGCGCGATTACCGGTGCAGCACCCGTGCCGGTGCCGCCACCCATGCCGGCGGTGATGAACACCATGTGCGCGCCGTCCAAATGGCGATACAGCTCGTCTGCCGCTTCTTCTGCGGCGGCCTTGCCGATCTCCGGCTTGGCACCGGCGCCAAGGCCCTGAGTGATGTGCGGGCCAAGTTGGATCCGCCGGTCCGCCCGACTGTGCATAAGCTGCTGCGCGTCGGTGTTGGCGACGACGAACTCCACGCCCTGCAGGTTTGCCGCGATCATGTTGTCGACCGCGTTGGTCCCGCCGCCGCCGACACCGATCACGGTGATGCGCGGGCTGAAGTCGGTCGTTGGGGTCGGTGGAATAGTCAGATTCAGGGTCATAGCGACTTCTCCCCTAGTCGTGTCGATTCGTTGAAGCGGGTGTTACGACAGATGTTCCGATTCGCGCCCAGCATCAGACGCGCTCCTTCAGAAAATTGACCATGCGACGAAACCAGCCCGCCGGGCTGTCGGCTTCCATGTCGACGTCCTGCATGGTGCGTCCCTCACCGGACGCCCAGGACAGCAGGCCCGCGGCAGTGGCGAAGGCCGGACCGGATGCCGAATCGGGCAAGCCACGCAGCGCGATCGGACGACCAAGCCGCACCTGCTTGTTCAGAATGCGTCCGGCCATTTCGCGCACGCCGCCGAGTTGGCAGGCGCCTCCGGTGAGCACGACACGCGTCCCCGCGGCGCGTGTCAGGCCGGAGCTGTCCAGGCGCTCCTTCACCAGCTCGAACGTCTCCTCGATGCGCGGGCGGATGATGTTCACCACCATGCTGCGCGGCACCTTGGCGATCTGATGCTCTTCCTCACCCACCAGCGGCACCGGCAGCATTTCGCGCTCATCGTCAGGGCAGGACTGCACATTGCCGTACAGTGTCTTCAGCCGTTCGGCATGCGCGACCGGCGTGGACAACAGCCGGGCCAGATCGTTGGTGACGTGTACGCCGCCGACCGGAAGCTGCGCCGTGTGCAGTAACTGACCCTCGGCGAACACCGCCATGCCGGTTGTCCCACCTCCCATGTCGATGATGGTGGCGCCGAGTTCGCGTTCATCGGTGACCAGCGTCGCGAGACCAGCGGCCATCGGCGCCGACACTAGTTCGCCGATGTCCAGGTCGCAGCGTGCGATGCAGGCACCCAGCGAACGCAGCGCGGTCGAGGAGGCGTCGATGATGTGCAGCCGGGTCGTCAGCTCTTCGCAGAACAGGCCGCGCGGATCGGCAACATGGTCGGTCTGATCGACGGCGAATGTCAGCGGCAAGGCATGGATCGCTTCGCGACCTTCGGCGGCGGCGCGCGCCCGGCCCTCGTTCACCACGCGACGGATGTCATGGTCTTCCACGGCACGCCCGCCGACTGGCCACTGAACGTTGAACAGCCGCGATTCCGGCTGGCCGCAGGTCAGGTTGACCGTGACGGCGCGCAGCCGCGTATCGGCCATATCCTCCGCCTGTCCGACGCAGGACCTGATCGCCTTCTCCGCTTCGTCGATATCGACGATGCTGCCCCCGCGCACACCGCGGCCCTTCTGCCAACCAAAGCCCAGCACGCGCAGTGTTCCGTCGCTTTCTGTGCGACCGATCAGGCAGGCAATCTTGGTGGTGCCGATGTCCAGCACGCCGAACGGGCCTGCTCGGCCATGCCGAGGTCGAACCGGTTCGTCCGGCCCACTCGGTGGCGGTGGCAGCACGCGACGCGACATGTCATTCAAGACACGCTCCGTTGTGGTCGTTCATCGTGTTGCTCCGGTCACGTGGGCTTCTTTGGCGGTGGCGGTGCCGCCGCGGCGTCGGCGTCCGCGCGTGGACGCAGCACAAGGCGATCGGCAAGACGCAGGTCGATGGCGGCAAGCGGGCGGTCAAGCAGATCGTGCTGCTGTTGAAGTTGCATCAGCCGATCGAGCGCCGGGATCTCGTGCCCTTCGGGCAGCATTACGACGGCGCCGTTGTTGAGGTTCAGGTTCCACCGCCGCTCGCCGACGCGCACTGCGGCGATTACGTGTTTCTGCAATTCCGGCCGGTCGGTCAGCGCGTCGATCAGGGTGGCTGCGTCGGCGGGCGCACCAGGCCCGACGACAAGCGGAAGCTGACGGAATTCAGCAACGTTCTGATTGGCGACGAGTTGACCAGCGCGGTCGATCAGCACGAACTTGCCCTGGTTCTGCCAGATCGCGAACGGACGGCGCTCTTGTAAATTCACAACGACTGTGCCGGGAAGCCGCCGCTCGACTGTGGCGTGCTCCACCCATGATAATGACTCGACACGCTGACGCGCCTGTTCGAGCGAGAAGCCGAGGATTGGGTCTCCCTTGCTGACCCCGAGTGCCGCGCGCAGCAGTGGTTCGGGCGTGTTGGCACGGCCTTCGACCACAATGTCGGTGACGCGCAGACCGGCAAAAGCCGTGGCACCGCCAAGGCGTTCGCGCAGTGTGGCGAGCGTGCCGCCAGGCGCCGCGGAATGCACGGCCATGAGCCCGATCATGACCACCACCAGCCCAAAGGCACCCCAGCCAACCGGACGCAATAGGTGCTGCTGCCGCCGCAGCAACAGCTTCAACCGGGCGGGCCGATCCTTGATCGAATTGCGCGGGCTGCGGGCTACGCGCGGCATGTCGCGTTCTCCACCATCCACGTGCAGAGCTGCGGGAAGCTCATGCCGAGATGCGCTGCCTGTTCGGGCAGCAGCGAAGTCGGCGTTAAGCCGGGCTGCGTGTTGATCTCGAGCAGCACGAGCCGCCCCGGTTCGCCCGATGTGTCGTCGTAGCGAAAATCCGCGCGCGTTGCGCCGCGACAGCCGAGTGCGCGATGCGCGGCGAGCGCGACATCCAGTGCACGGTCGTACATGTCCGGATGCACGCGCGCGGGAATGATGTGGCGCGATCCGCCATCGGCATATTTCGACTCGTAGTCGTAGAACACGCCCGCTTCGGCGATGATCTCCGTCACCGCGAGCGCACGGTCGCCCATTACGCCGACGGTAAGTTCACGGCCGGGGATGTACTCCTCGACCAGCGCAGCATTGCCGAAGCGCCATGCGCGAGCGACTTCCGAACGACGATTATCGCCACGCTTGATGATTTCCACACCAACCGATGAGCCTTCGCTTATCGGTTTCACCACGTAGGGTAGCGGGAGTGGATCGGCGGTTTCCAGTTCATCGGTCGGCACGACGCGACCGCGCGCGATTGGCAGTCCGGCAGCAGCGAACACCGCCTTGGCTGCGACCTTGTCCATTGCAAGCGCGGAGGCACGCACGCCGGAATGCGTGTAGGGGATTGCGAGCCAGTCGAGCACGCCCTGGATCGCGCCATCCTCGCCGAAGCGACCGTGCAGTGCGTTGAACACCGCGTCCGGGCGTGGGCTGAGTGCAGCGATGACGGCGCCCAGGTCTTCGCCCACTTCGATCTCGGTGACAGCGAAACCGGCTTCACGCAGGGCAAGGATGACCTGCGTCCCGGTCGACAGGCTGACTTCGCGTTCGGCGGAGAAGCCGCCATAGAGGACAGCGACGCGGGTCATGGCGAGGACCAGCAAAACGCGCCCGGCCATGACAATTGGAAGCGGGTCATAGGACGGGCTCCGGCTTGCCGGCAGGAATGCCGATGCGGTGGATTTCCCAGTCGAGCTTGACGCCCGTCGCAGCGTGCACCCGGCGACGCACTTCCTCGCCAAGTCCTTCAAGATCGGCGGCGGTGGCGGTGCCTATGTTGATCAGGAAGTTGCAGTGCTTCTCCGACACCTGTGCGCCGCCGCGAGCGAGGCCGCGACAACCAGCGGCATCGATCAATTCCCATGCCTTCATGTCGGGCGGATTGCGGAACGTCGAACCGCCGGTGCGTGCACGCACCGGCTGCGCGGCTTCGCGTGCTGCTCGGATTTCCGCCATCCGCGCGGTGATCGTGGTTGACTGACCATGCCGCGCACGCAGCCGGGCACGTACGATCACAGCACCATGCGGCAAGCGCGAGTGGCGATAGGCGAACGCAAGATCGGCCGCGGACAGTCGGCGTTGCTCGCCGCTGCGCGTCACGATCTCCGCCCAGTCGAGGCAGGACGCGATGTCGCCGCCGTAGGCGCCGCCGTTCATCACCACGGCCCCTCCGATACTGCCGGGGATACCCGACAGGAATTCCAACCCGGTAAGTTCCGCGGCTGCGGCATGCTCGGCCACGGAGATATCGAGTGCAGCGGCGCCTGCGATCACGCCATCCGCTTCGACAACGGTCGCACCGAAACCACGCGCGAGACGGATCACCACGCCCGGCAGTCCTCCATCGCGAATGATGAGGTTCGAACACGCACCGATTACGTGCACTGGAATATCGAGCGGCAACCCAGCGAGGAATTGCGCGAGGTCTGTCGCATCGGCGGGTCGCACCAGCGCATC
>DATKFJ010000432.1:0-2661 GCA_035511435.1 Acetobacteraceae bacterium
GCTTCGCTCAACGTGCGCCCACTGGGCGAACCCGTCGCTACCGCCAACATCGCCGCGACCGCCACCGACGCGACGTCCTTGTTGGAGCTGCGGCATTGGCTGGCGGGGCGCTTCAACTGGCATCCGAGCCAGTGACGGCGCGCCTCCAGTGACACCACGCCTGTCGGCCTGAAGGGGATCGCATGAAACTCTGGTATCAGAGCATGTCGCGCCAGACCGAATGGGGCGGCTATCCACGTGTGTTGCGCGGCATCCTGGACAAGGTGCGCGATCCGGACACCGAGATCCACGTCGCCGGCATCACCGAGATTGGCGGCGTGGGCGATCAGTTCCGCTACCTGGAATACCTGGAGACCGGCGAGGTGCTGAAGAACGTGCACCGCGCCGTTCGCGAGGGATTCGATGCGTTCCTGATTGGCAACATCGCCGATCCCGGCCTGCGCGAGGCGCGCGAGATCGCCGATATTCCCGTGCTGGGGTTGTGCGAGTCGGCGCTGCATGTTGCCTGCATGATGGGCGCCAATTTTTCGCTGGTGACGATCAATGAGAAGTTCACGCCGCGCATCGTGGAAAACGTGATGCGTTACGGGCTGAAGGATCGGCTGGCGGCGGTGAACCGCATGCAAATCGATCGGCTGACCGATCTGGGTGCGGGGTTTGAACCGGGTGAGGCGCGCGATCGCATCGTGGCGCAGTTCAATCGTGCGGCGCGGGAGAATTCCGCAGCGGGCGCCGAAGTGGTGATCGCGGCGGGCGGCGTGGTGATGGCACTGTTGGCGAATGCCGATATTCATCAGACCGAGGATGCCATGCCGATCCTGAACGGCATTACCAATCTGGTGAAGCTGGGTGAGATGGCGGTGAAGCTGAACCGCATCATGGGCGGGCGCTTCACGTCGAAGCGTTGTACGTATGCGCCGCCGCCGCCCGATCAGATCGTGGAATTTCGCAAGCATTACGGCGCGGACATTTATCCCACGGTGAAGGCGCCGTGATGGCCGCGTCCGCCTGTCACTGCGAGGTACGCGGCGATGCGGCAATCTCGTGCGGCCTTGGGCGATGACTGCACCGGTCGTCCTGCGCACCGCACTGGGCAAGTCGCCGCTGGTGCGCGCACTGAAGGAAGGGGCGGTGGCGTCGGATCGGGTGCGCTTCGACTTCATCGAGGTGGAACCGGTGACACGCGCGTTCCGGCGCATGACACGCGCGATGGAATTCGACCTGTGCGAGATCGCGCTGACGACGCACGCGCAGGCGCGAGCGTATGGCAAGCCGATCACCGCGCTGCCTGTCGTGTTGCTGCGCGGCTTTCACCACGGCGCGCTGATCTGCCGGCGTGGGTCGGCATTGCGTGGACCGGCTGATCTTGTCGACAAGCGCATCGGCGTGCGCGCCTGGTCGCAGACCACCGGCGTGTGGGTGCGCGGCATTCTACAGGATGAGTACGGTGTTGCGCCCGATGCGATGACCTGGATCACCGAGGAAGACGCCCACGTTCAGGAGTTTGCCGATCCGCCTTTCGTGGCGCGCATTGCCGCGGGTCAGAATCTGCGTACGATGCTGCTTGCCGGCGAGATCGATGCGGCGGTGGCGCTGGCGGGGCTCGATCCGGAGCAAATTCGTACGGTGATCCCCGATGCCGATGCGGCGGCGGCGGCATGGTATCGCAAGACCGGCGCCTATCCGGTGAACCACGTCGTCGTGGTGAAGGATGCGCTGCTTGGCGAGTACCCGTGGCTGGCCGCGGAACTGATGCGGCTGTTTGTGGCATCCAAGCAAATTGTTCCCGCGCCGGCGCCGTCATCGCTGACCGCGCTGGTGGGCGACGATCCGGAGCCTTACGGCCTTGCGGCGAATCGCCCTGCCATCGAATTGCTGATGCGCTATGCCGCGCGGCAGAAGCTGATCCCACGAGCCTATGGCGTCGACGAACTGTTCGTGGCATTTTGATGCAAGGAGCTGACGATGGCTGACATCCCGCGGCTGAACGGCGCTATCAAGGCACTGGAATCCGGCAAACCGGCTTTCGTTCCGTTCACCGGCGGAGAAATCAGCAACGCGCTGACCATCAGCAGCGCGCCCTATGACGGCGTGGTGTTCGAGATGGAGCACAACCCGTACGACATCAAGGCGCTGCGCGACTGCCTGCAATACATGCTCAACCGCCGCCAGATCGCCACGTCCGGTTCGATCGCGCCGCCGGTGACGCCGTTCGTGCGCATTCCGCCGAACGGCGGCGAGAACAGCCAATGGATCGCCAAGCAGGTGCTGGATATCGGCGTCTATGGCATCGTATGGCCGCATGTATCCACTGTAGAGGATGCGCGCAATGCGGTGCAGGCCTGCCGGTATCCGCGTCCGCGCGAGGCCAAATACTATGACCCGCCCGGCCAGCGCGGCGACGCGCCAACCAGCGCGGCGCGCTACTGGGGCCTGACCGCGCAGGAATACTATCCGCGCGCCGACACCTGGCCGCTGAACCCGCAGGGCGAGGTGCTGGTGGTGATCATGTGCGAGGAAAAGCGCGCGATCGCCAACCTGCCGAAGATGCTGGAGCAGGTTCCCGGCATCGGCGTGGTGCTGATCGGCGAGGGCGATCTGTCGCAGGACCTCGGCTTTCCGCGACAGTACGAACATCCCACGGTTGCGTCGGCGATCAAC
>DATKFJ010000433.1:0-2002 GCA_035511435.1 Acetobacteraceae bacterium
GATATCGCGCTGGAGCGGAACGTGGTGAGCGCCGCAATGAAGGCAGTGGCGCTCAGCACGTCGGTGGTGACATCGCCAGTCGTCAGGCCCACGACGAGGGCCAGAATGGCGAACAGCGCGACGCAGGTGCCCAGGAGTTTCATGCGGGGATCCAATGGGTTCGCGCCAGCGGCGCGCTGGCCGGTGACCGCAAGGTCACCAAGCTACCACAGGATCGAGGCCCGCCAGAATTCGCAAGGCCGTGTGCTGGACGTGATCGCCGCGCGACGCGGCGTGATGACGGTCTGCGACGTGCTGATCTGAGGTGACGTTCCGGAATGATGGGGTGGACGGCCCCCGACGGCATCATCAGTGCCAAGCTGATGGTGTTGATTCGCATCAGCAAAGGGGACCGTCCATGACGAAGGTTAGCATGATTGGCTTTGATCTGGCGAAGAACGTGTTCCAGGCTCACGGCGTTGATGCCTCGGGGAATGTTGTTGTGCGGCGTCAGCTGCGGCGCCCGCAAGTGGAAAAGTTTATGGCCGCGCTGCCGCCTGGTGTGGTGATCGGCATGGAGGCGTGCAGCGGCGCGCACCACTGGGCGCGGGTGGCCCAAAAGCTTGGGCACGAGGCTCGAATCATGCCGGCGGCCTACGTGAAGCCGTACGTGAAGCGCAACAAGAACGACGGGCGCGATGCGGAAGGCGTGTGCGAGGCGATGGGGCGGCCGACGATGCGGTTCGTGCCGGTGAAGAGCCTCGAAAGCCAGGCGGTTCTGGTGTTGCATCGCACGCGTCGGCTGCTGGTTCGTCAGCGGACCATGTCGGGCAATGCGTTTCGTTCGGCGCTGAGCGAGTTTGGCATTGTGGCGGCGCAGGGTTTGAAGGGGCTGCGCAGCCTGATGGAGCTGCTCGAGGACCCGGCGAGCGCCGTTCCGGAGGCGGCGCGCCTGCCGCTGCGGGTGCTGGCGCGGCAATGGGAAACGCTCAACGCCGATATCTGCAAGTTGGAAACCGAAATCGTCCGTGCCGCCAAGACCGACGAAGTGGCGCGTCGGCTGATGGCGATACCGGGATTGGGGCCGATCGGGGCGACCGCCATCCTGGCGGCGGTGCAGGATATCCGCGTGTTCAAAACGGCGCGCGACTTTGCCGCCTGGCTGGGGCTCACGCCGCGCCAGTTCGGCACCGGCGGCAAGAACCGCTCGGGCGGCATCTCCAAGCAGGGTGATCGCACGCTGCGCACGCTGCTGACTGTCGGCGCCACCGCGCACTTGCGTTATGAGCGTGCACGAAACAGCAAGGATCCCTGGCTGCAAGCCCTGCTGGCGCGGCGCCCATTCAAGGTTGCGGCGGTGGCGTATGCCGCCAAGATGGCCCGTATCATCTGGGCCATGCTGGTCACCGGAGAGCACTATCGCGCTCCCAATCGACGCCACAGCGGCTCCGTGCAGGCTGCAGCCTGAGCCCACAACATGCGCCGTCGAGGAGGAGAGCAAGATGGGCTACCGATGAGGAGTGCGTTGATCGCGTCGTGATCAACACCGAAGTTTGAGTTTGTGGACCGCGCAGGTGGTCCCAGGATCGGAAAGGGCAAATATGGTGTGACGGCAAATCGGTCAGAGACCGGGATCGGGACACTCCGACACGTCATCGCGCATCTCAGCGCGCCGGAATGATTGGAACCCGACCACGTACTCCTTCAGGGCCAGCGGTCCATGCACCGCGCACAAAGGCCGGATACATGACCGCACCTGATCCGCTTGCCGAAACACCAAAAATTGCCCTTGCCGAGAGGGGGCCGTCCATACATGACGAATCTGACTTCACCGGGTATCGATGGCGCGTCCCAGGATGGCGCGGACCTTCTGGCCGGCTTCCAGCATCTGCACCCCGAGGGTGACGATCTGGTCGCCGTCCTCCAGGCCCGAGGTGATGAGCGCCGCGACCTCGTTGAAGGACGACACCGTGACGGGCCGCCGTTCCAGCACCCCGGCGTCGTCGATGCGATAGACGCTCGG
>DATKFJ010000434.1:0-6576 GCA_035511435.1 Acetobacteraceae bacterium
CCCTCGGTCAGGCCGGCGACGAACCAGCGCTGCATCAGGATCACCACCGCGATCGGTGGCAGCAACGCCAGCACGGCGGTTGCCATCACCGCGCTCCAGTCGGTCTGCGTCTCTACCCCGATCATCTTGACGATGCCGATGACAATCGTGTCGAGCCCAGGATCGGTGGCAACCAGCAGCGGCCATAGGTATTGGTTCCAGCCGTAGACGAACAGGATGACGAACAGCGCCGCGATGTTGGCCGCCGATACCGGTATCAGGATGTCGCGCAGAAAACGCAGCGGGCCGGCGCCATCCATGCGTGCCGCTTCGACCAGTTCGTCGGGGATCGCGATGAACACCTGGCGGAACAGCAGCGTGGCGGTGGCCGATGCGATCAACGGCACCGTGAGCCCGGTGAAGCTGTTGATCAGCCCGAAGTCGGACATCACCGCATAGGTCGGGATGATGCGCACTTCCACCGGCAGCATCAGCGTGATGAAGATCAGCCAGAACGCCGTGCGGCGAAACGGGAAGCGGAAGAATACCACAGCATAGGCGGACAGGATCGAGATCACGATCTTGCCGCAGGCAATGCCGAGTGCCATGCCACCGGAAACCAGCAGCATGTGCCAGACCGGTTCGGTGCCCATGGAACCGTTCAGCAGCACATGCGGGTAGATCGCCAGCCCGGAGAGGCGGGGCATCAGTGACAGCTCGCCGCGGGTGATCGCGCCGGAATCCTGGGTCGAGCCCGCCAGCACCAACCATACCGGCAGCGCGAACAGTAGCACGCCTACGCCCAACACGATGTGCGCCAGCCAATCGGGGCGGCCGCCACCCCAAACCTTCTCCGCTTTGCGGGCGAGGGGCTGCTGAACTTCCTCACCCGCCACGCGGGGAAGGGTTGGGATGGGAGCGGTACTCATGTGTTGGTCCGCCGGCCCATGAAGCGGAACTGGATCGAGGTCAGCGCGATCACGCCGACCATCAGCACCACCGACTGCGCCGACGATGAGCCGAGATCGAGATTCACCACGCCATCGCGATACACCTTGATCACCAGCGTCTCGGTATCCTTGCCGGGGCCGCCGTGCGTCAGCGCGTAGATCGTGCCGAACGTATCGAACGCGGCGTAGACCAGGTTGACCACAATCAGGAAGAATGTGGTTGGCGCCAGCAGCGGGAACGTCATGGTGCGGAAGCGCCGCCAGCCCTTGGCGCCGTCCATCCGTGCCGCTTCGGTCACCGCGCGCGGGATCGATTGCAGGCCGGCCAGGAAGAAGATGAAATTGTAGCTGACCTGCTTCCATGCGCTTGCCAGGATCACCATCAGCAGCGCCTGGCCGCCGTTGATGTTGTAGTCCCACGGCATGCCGTGCGCGTTCAGCCAACGGCCGAGCAGGCCAACCTGTGGGTTGAGAATGAACAGCCAGAGCACGGCGGAGATCGCCGGTGCGATGGCGTAGGGCCAGATCAGCAGCGTGCGGTAGATCGCGCGGCCGCGGATCTCGTGGTCGGCGAACACCGCCAGCAGCAGCGCGAGGCTCATCGACAGCAGACTGACGGCGGCGCAGAACACCAGCGTTCGGATAATTGAGCCGATATAGAGCGGATCGGCGAACAGGTCGGTGAAGTTAGCCAATCCGACGAAGGTGGAGCCCAGGCCGAACGGGTCCTGCTGTGTCATGCTCCACCAGATGGCTTCCGCGGCTGGCAAGAGAAAGAAGAACACGGTCAGCAGAAGCTGCGGCAGCACCAGCACCGCGGGCAGAAACCAGCCGTCGAAGATGGTGCGGCGTTCCATCTGGGGCGACTATCGACCCCTGACCCCAACCGGCACGGGGCGGGGCAGTGTTGCATTTGTATTTACTTCTCCTCCACTTGCGGGAGGGGGTGGGAAGGAGGCGGCGCCGCTCACGCCTTTATCGACTTCTGGAATTCGCGCAGCACCTTGTTGCCGCGAGACACCGCACTGTCCATCGCCTGCTGTCCCGTCTGGCCGCCTTGGAACGCCTTTTCCATTTCCTCGTAGATGATGTTGCGAATCTCGACCAGGCGGCCGAGTCGCAGCCCCTTGGAATTGTCGGTAACGGTGCCGCGCGTGAGTTGCCGCACCGGCAGGTCCGCACCGACATTCTTCTCGTAGAACCCCTGCTTCTGCGACAGTTCGAAGCCGGCCAGCGTCACCGGAACATAGCCGGTGTGCTGATGCCAGTACGCATCGTTATCCGGCTTGCCGATGAATTGCAGGAACGTCGCCACCGCCTTGTATTCCGCCGGTGTCCGACCAGGTGCGGTCATCGTCCACAGACTCGCACCGCCGATGATCGAATTCAGCGGCGTCTTAATCAGCTCCGGATCGTACGGCAGATAAGCCTCGGCCCAATCGAACTTGGCGCTCTTCACCAGATCACCGCGTTCGCCTGACGAATTGAAGTGCATGCCGGCCTTGCCGGAGATCAGCAACTGGTCGGGCTGGTTGTCGCGACCGGCGTATTTGAACGTGCCGTCCTTCGACATCGCCAGCAGCCGATCCACATGCTTCACGTGTGCCTTGCTGTTGATTTCGAGCTGCGTGTCCAGCCCCTCGAACCCATCGGCCTTGCTGGCGAATGGAATGTTGTGCAGTGCGCTGTACTGCTCGAGCTGTATCCAACTGAGCCACGAGCTGGTCACCGGGATTTCGGCAGCGTCTTTCGCCTTGATGACCTCCGCCGCCTTTACCACGTCCTGCCACGACGCCGGTGGCTTGTCCGGATCCAGGCCGGCCTTGCGGAACGCATCCTTGCTGTACCACATCACCGCGGTGGAGGAATTGAATGGCATCGACGCCATCCGCCCGTCGGCCAGGCTGTAATAGCCGCGCACCGACGCGATGTAGGTGTTTGGGTCGATCGCAGCGCCGGTCTGCTTGGCCAGGTCCCAGGTCTGCATCACCGCCTTGCCGGCAGCCAGCATCGTGCCGGTGCCGACTTCGAAGATCTGCGCGAGATGCGGCGCCTGCCCGGCGCGTGACGCGGCGATGGTCGCGGTCAGCACATCGGCATAGCCGCCCTTATAGATCGGCTGCACCTCTACCGCGTCCTGGCTGGCATTGAACGTCTCGGCGATGTGGTTGACCTGGTCGTTGAGCGCAGCAGTCATCGCATGCCACCAGACGATCTTTGTCTTGTCGGCGGCGCGGCCGATGGCGGGGGCGGCCACAAGGGCGGCAGTGCCGGCGAGCAAGGTGCGTCGTTTCATGCGTGTTTCCCCATCGGTATCATTCACCCGCGGCGTAGCGCCACCGCGTTGCCGGTTTATTACGCCAGGTTGACGCTTCGATGAAGGCCCCTCAGTTGCCGGACTGCGTCAGCAGCGAGCGCCGGGATAACAGAAACTCCTCCACCGCCGCCACGAGCTTGTCGCATTCCGCATCGCCGATCGGCAAACAGAGCGTGAGCATGCCGCGACGAGCCAGCCAGATGCCTTGGGCCAGCATGTCGAAGAAGAACAGTTCCTTCAGTTGCTGATCGCCCTTCGCGGCGTCCGCCGGTGAGCGAACTGGTTCGCGCGTGAAATGCACCGCCAGCATCGAACCGATTCCGGTGAACTGCATCGGTGCTTCGTGCCCCCGGCACACCGCATTCAGCCGTTCGCGCAGCGCATCGCCGCGCGCGTTCAGCGCGTTCGCCGCGGCTGGCGTATAGACCTCGGTCAGGCCCACCAGACCGGCCGACATGGTCAGCACGTTGTTGTTGAAGGTGCCGGCATGCGGCAATGCATCCGGTCGGCGCGGATCGAACAGGTCCATGATATCCGCGCGCCCGCCGAACGCACCGAACGACATGCCGCCACCGATATATTTCCCGAACGTCGTCAGGTCCGGCGTGATGCCGCGCACCTGCTGCAAGCCGCCCGGCGACAGCCGCGACGTCATCACCTCGTCCAGGATCAGCAGCGCGCCGACGCGCGTGGTCGCGTCGCGCAGCATGCTCAGGAATTCCGGCGACGCCGCGATGCAGCCGCCGCCACCCATCATCGGTTCCAGGATCACCAGCGCCAGATCCGATGCATGCTGATCGATCAGGGCTTGCGTGCCGGCGATGTCGTTGTACGGCGCCAGCACGTAGTCGAACGGCGCGTTGATCGGCGAGCCGCCGCCGGCGAAGCCGAACACCGCGCCGTGGTAGCCGCCGTTGAACACCATCACCTTTGGCCGTCCGGTGAAGATGCGGCCGACCGAGATCGCCAGCAGGTTCGCCTCGGTGCCGGAGTTGGTGAAGCGCACGCGTTCCAGCCCGAAGCGATCGCATACGGCGCGGGCGAACTTCGCCTCGATCAGATTGGTGCCGCCGAAATTGATCCCGGCATCCAGCGCGCGATCCACCGCGGCGCGGATCACCGGATGCGAGTGGCCGAAGATCCCCGCCGTGTATTCGCCGAGGAAATCGACGTATTCGGCGCCGTCGAGGTCCCACAGGCGGCAGCCGTCGCCGCGTGCGATGCCGATCGGGAACGGTGCGTAGTGCAGCACCGTGCGGGTATTGCCGCCGGGCATCACCGCGGTCGCTTCGACAAACCGGGCAAAGCTTTTCGGATTGCGTGCGATGTAGGCTTCCTTTGCCTCGGTCAGTGCCGTGTCGATGTCGGCATTGCGCAATTCCGTGTCGCTCATGGCGTGCTCCGCTGCATCCGGGGTCGGCAGTGTGCCTGCGGGGGGCCGTCCCGCGCAACCACACGGCAGCGCCGATGAACCATTCGCCATCATCACCAGGGCGGGGACCCAGGGAGCGGCGACGTGGGGGCGGTGACGAGGGGGCGGCGACGAGGGGGCGGCGACGAGGGGCCGGTGCGCCGGCCGTCCGTTGCGGCCACGTGGCCAGCGTTCTACATCCGTCACCGGCTACCCCAGGCAGAAAGGCATCCGGCGCGCATGGACCTGAAGGACCACATACGGGGCATTCCGGATTTTCCCAAACCCGGCATCCTGTTCTACGACATCTCCACACTGCTGCGGGATGCCGATGCGTGGCAGGTGGCGATGGGTCGCATGGCACGGGCGATGCGCCACTATCAGCCCGATCTGCTTGCCGGTGTCGAAAGCCGCGGCTTCCTGATTGCTGCGCCGCTCGCGCTGAAACTCGGCTGTGGCTTCATCATGCTGCGCAAGCGCAACAAACTGCCGGGCGTGACGGTCGGACTGAACTACTCCCTGGAATACGGCACCGATCGGATCGAGGTGCAGGCCGATGCGGTGGAGCCGGGCCAACGTGTGGTAGTGGTGGACGATCTGCTCGCCACCGGTGGCACGATGGCCGCCGGCATCGCATTGCTGCGCAAGGTCGGCGCGGTTGTTCCCGCGGCGGCGGCGCTGATCGAATTGACTTTCCTCCATGGTCGCGCGCGATTGGACGTGCCGTGCGAGGCGCTTGTTTCGTATGACGAATAAACCACCGGTCGGCCATGCGCTTTGCGTGGCGTCCGGTTCGCGGTAGGAAGGTCTCTTGGGGGACTGGGATGATCGACCTGCCGAAGCCAGGCCGGCGGCACCTGCTTGCAATGCTGACAGCCTTGCCCGCCCTGTTGCGGGCTGGGAAATCGTCGGCGGCGCCGGCATTTGCCGCCTCCGTGGCACCCGTTGCGGCTGTGCCGTTCCCGGAAGGCGCCAGGCTGCTGGTTGCCGGTCCGGGTGATGGCGCGCTCAACCGATGGGCGGATGTACTGCTGCCGACCCTTGAGCAGTCGCTGCCCGCTGACACATCGGTCCATCGCATCGCGATCGGTGCAGCCGATGGGGTCACCGGCGCCAACCAGTTCGAGGCACTCGGTGCGCCGGATGGGCTGACCGTCCTGCTGGTGCCTGGTCAGGCCGCACTGGCGTGGATGGTCGGCGATTCCAGGGTGCAGTTCGACGTCGGACACTGGGTGCCGGTGATGGCAGGGCTGAGCACCGGCATTGTGGTCGGTCGGCAGGGCGCGCTGGCGCCGGACGGTCATGCCCGCCCCGCCGCCGCCGGACCGGCCAGTCTGGATCTGGCTGCCTTGCTCGGTATCCACCTGCTGGGGACGCACATCGATCCGGTGTTCGGTCTGGCCGATCAAACCGCGACGCGCAACGCTTTCGCCCAGGGTGCGGTCAATGCAGTGCTGCTGCGCGGTGCCGACGTGCCCGAGCAGTTCGAGGCACTGGCCTCGGCCGGCGCGCAGTCGCTGTTCACGCTCGGGGCGATCGATGACAGCGGGCGGACCACGCGCGATCCGGCGTTTCCGAACGTGCCGCATTTCGCGGAATTGTACGAGACGCGATCCGGCCGCAAGCCCGATGGTCCGCTGTACGATGCATGGTCCGCCGCGGCGGCTGCCGCACAACTGGAGTTTGCGCTGGTGCTGCCACAACTGACGCCGGCGGCGATGATCTCGCTGTGGCGGCACGCCGGCACCGATGCCATCGCTTCGGCGGCCGTGCAGTCAACCGGCGCTTCGCTCAACGTGCGCCCACTGGGCGAACCCGTCGCTACCGCCAACATCGCCGCGACCGCCACCGACGCGACGTCCTTGTTGGAGCTGCGGCATTGGCTGGCGGGGCGCTTCAACTGGCATCCGAGCCAGTGA
>DATKFJ010000435.1:0-33265 GCA_035511435.1 Acetobacteraceae bacterium
GCAGGGAACTGGCGAAAGCTGCGAGTGGTTTCCGCGGTTGCGGATTATCCGGGCACTGGGTTCCCGCGTGACCAAATTCTAGTCACTTGTAGGTTGAGCAGGACGGCCGCTTCGACGCTTGCTGAAATCGTCGGTCTGGGGTCCGATAGGCGACACGACAGAACATATTCGGGAGCAGCCACCAATGATCCATGTCCTCGCCATCATCACGGCCAAACCAGGAATGCGTGGTGCAATTCTGAAGGAGTTCCACGCCAACATCCCGGCGGTCCATGCCGAGAATGGCTGCATCGAATACGGACCGGCCGTGGACGCCGAGGGGTTTCCAACGAAATTTGGTGATGACACGTTCGTGGTGATCGAAAAGTGGGAAAGCCCGGAGGCACTGAAGGCGCATGCCGCCTCACCGCACATGGCTGCCTATGGCGCCAAGACCCGCGAGATGATCGCAACCCGCGTTATCCACGTGCTGTCGCCTGGGTGATCGCGGGCCTGGCATTCCCCACAAGGGTGCGCCGAGTCGCTGCGGAGACTCGGCGTCCACCGAGTTTTCCACAGCATCTGATGAAATATCCACAGGTCATTCTTCTTGAAATCTAATTCACGGCAGTTCTGGTTTGACCGCGCGCGCGGTCATGGGTACGCCTGATACGTGGCAACACCCGATTCGCATCAGTTCATCAAGGTACGCGGCCGCTCCTTCATGGCGCTTGTGCTCGCGCCGGAGCCGCCTGTTGAAGGCTGGCTGAATGCACTCGAAGCGCAGATCGCGCGCTCGCCGTCATTCTTCGACGGACGCCCCGTGGTGTTGGACCTCGCAGCCCTGCCGCGTGAACAGCCCGATATCGCCGGTCTGTTGAAGGGCCTGAGCGCGCGTGGCGTTCGCATCATCGGCACGGAAGGTGCCCATCCGTCGTGGCAAGGCCTGGAAGCCTGGGCGCCGCTGCATGCCAACAGCACCCGTCCCCCGCGCGTGGTCGAAGTGCCGGATGAACGACGCAGCGTATCGCCTGCGCCGATCACGCAACAGGAAACCAACGGACTGCTGATTGATCATCCGGTGCGCTCCGGACAGTCCGTTGTATTCGACAAGGGCGACGTCACCATTGTCGGCTCGGTCGCATCCGGCGCGGAGGTGATGGCCGGCGGATCCATCCACGTTTATGGAGCGCTGCGTGGCCGCGCGATTGCGGGCCTTACCGGCAACAACCGCGCACGTATCTTCTGCCGCAAGCTGGAAGCCGAGTTGCTGGCGATCGACGGCGTTTACCAGACCGCGGACGACATGAACGCGACGCTGCGTGGCAGGCCGGTGCAGGCCTGGTTGCTGGGCGCGGCAATGACATTGGCAACGCTCGACTGACACCGAAGGGAGAAACAGATGGCCACGGTACTTGTCGTGACATCCGGCAAAGGCGGCGTCGGCAAGACGACATCGACAGCCGCGCTGGGGGCTGCGCTGGCACAATCCGGTCAGAACGTCGTTGTCGTCGATTTCGATGTCGGGTTGCGAAATCTTGATCTGGTGATGGGCGCAGAAAGGCGGGTGGTGTTCGACCTGATCAACGTGGTGCAAGGCGACGCCAAGCTGCCGCAGGCGCTGATCCGCGACAAGCGGATAGACACGCTGTCGCTGTTGCCGGCTTCGCAAACGCGCGACAAGGATGCGCTGACGGCCGAAGGTGTAGAGCGGGTGATCAGCGAACTGCGGGAAAAGTTCGACTGGGTGATATGCGACAGTCCCGCCGGGATCGAGCGCGGTGCAGTGCTCGCGATGCGGCACGCCGACGCGGCTGTGGTGGTGACGAATCCGGAAGTGTCGTCGGTGCGTGATTCGGATCGTATCATCGGTCTGCTCGATTCGAAGACGGCGAAGGCCGAACGCGGCGAGCGGATCGACAAGCATCTACTGCTGACGCGCTACGATCCGGTACGGGCGGGGCGCGGCGAGATGCTGAATACCGACGACGTGCTGGAAATCCTGTCGATCCCCCTGCTAGGCATCATTCCCGAAAGCGAAGACGTTCTGCGGTCTTCGAACATCGGTACGCCGGTCACAATGGGCAATCCGACAAGTGCGGCGGCGCGGGCTTATTTCGAAGCGGCGCGGCGGCTGAAAGGGGAGACGCTGGTGGTCACCGTTCCAGCCGAACGCCGGAGCCTGATGGGGCGGTTATTCGGACGGAGGGCCGTGGCATGAATTTGCTGAGCCTGTTCCGCCGCAACAATTCAGCTCCTGTCGCGCGGGAGCGGCTGCAGATACTTCTCGCGCATGAACGCGCCTTCGTCGGCAAGTCCGATCTGCTCGCCATCTTGCAGGAAGAGATCATCGCGGTGATCGCCAGACATGTGACGATCGATCGTGAGAAGGTTCAGATCAAGCTGGACCGCGGCGACCCGATTTCAACGCTGGAAATCGATGTGGAGGTTCCCAGTGTGGCCGCTGCCGCAGCACTGCGACGAATGGACAGATCCATGCCCGCGGTCGCAACGTAGGGCCCGGGGCGCAGAGCATTCCACCCTTTGGGTAGCGCATCGCGCCCGTCCATCATGGCGGACGCGCTGCCGCCGAATTATTTCCCTGAGCCGCCGGCACCGCGCAGGCTCATTCCGTCGTGAACAGCGCCACGGGAAAGACTGCGAGTGCTCGCGCCACGGGCAACGTTGCGCCCAAGGGCCCGAGGGTTGTGCCGGTGATCGCATCACGCGCCGACCGGCTGCGCATGTCTTCCGGCAGACGCACCGCGGTGTCTTGCCATGACTCTGCCGGGATGCTTATCGCATCGCCGCGCCCCAGCAGCTTGCCGGGCAGCCGCGGAGCGATGGCTACGATGGAGTCTTTGCCGAATGAACGAGCGAAGGCAACGAGATGCTGCGCCGCCGGCCCGGCGACTTCGAGCGGGCGGTAATCGCCGCGCGCGAACACGTCGAGCGCCGTGCGGCGCATTGCCAGCACCCGAGCGATCAAGGACTGCTTCACCCTGCCGTCCCGCCACGGTATGGCAAGTGCTTCTGGGGTTTCGGCACCGCGCAGGGCAACGCTGCGCTGGGTGAAATCCACCGGTCGGCGATTGTCCGGATCGACCAGGCTAAGGTCCCAGAAATCAGTTCCCTGATAGAAATCCGGCACGCCGGGAACCGTCAGCTTCAACAGCGTCTGCGCCAGGCCATTCACCGCGCCGGCCGGACCGATACGGTGTGCGACATTCGCAGCCTCCGTGGTGAAACCGCCAGCGTCCGCCATGATGGTGTAGAGAAACGAACGTGCCGCATCCTCGTATTCGGAGTTCGACGCTGTCCAATCAGTCGCGAGCTTGGCTTCCCGCATTGCCTTTAATTGCCATTCGGCCAGCCGATCCGTGTAGTCGCGCAAACCCTCTGCGTCCGCCGTATCCAGTTCAGTCGGCCACGCCCCCACGATCATCTGGTACAGCATCGCTTCGTCACCGGGGGACGGCATTGGGCCATTGGTCGGCCGCCGGTGCAGCGCATTCAGTTCGCGCCAGCGCCGAACTGCCTGACCCCACTCGTCTGGGATCTCGCTCAGCACAGCAAGGCGCGCACGCACATCTTCACCGCGCTTATGATCATGCGTCGCCGTAGCCAGCATCGCATTGGGAAAATGCCGATGCCGGGTCAGACACGCCGCATGGAACGCATCGGCCGACATACTGAAGCATTTGATGTCCGCGCCCACCTCATTGCGCGACAGCAGAACACCATATCGGTAGAACGCTGTATCCTCCACCGCTTTGGCCGCCAGCGGTGCACTGAGTTGCTGGAAACGGATGGATGCCGCGCAGCGAAGTGGATCGTCAGCGCTGGCCGGTTCACCGCCAAGCCACCGATCCAACAGTGCGATAACAGGCCGATCAGCCGCTCGGCAATCAAACGTGGCACCCGCGACAGCTTTCGCGAATGCGGCATCGTCCGCCGAGGATCGCCGGTTGCACCCGTAGCTGCGATAAACCGGAAAATGCATCAGAAGTGCTACCAACCCGCGACGGATCCCGGCGAAGGTGGTATCCCGTGTCTCCAAACGCAGTTGCGCGACGCGATGCAGCGAAGCGGCCGCCGCGTCGAGTTGCGAAGTGAAGCTGCCATCCAATACATCGCGCCGCGCTTTCACCTCTTCGTCGGCAAAATTCGCGGAACGCCCACTGACTGCTTCCCAAAGCTCCTGCAACGCTGCAGCGCCAAACTCGTCGTGCAGCAGCGCATTCACCTCGTCCATAAAATCGTAGCCACTGGTGCCATCGACATGCCAGTCGTCCGGCAGGAGCTCGCCAGCGCCCAGTATCTTCTCAACAACGAAATATGCCGGACCCACCGGGGCATCCGCCGGCCGCTGCGCCGTCAATTCGTCCAGCCGAGCCCGCAGCTGTCGGCAATAACCTGGCGGGTCGGCAAGGCCGTCGACATGATCGACCCGCACGCCGTCTATCAGGCCTTCTTGATAGAGGCGCAGCAGAGTCGCATGCGTCGCCTTGAACACCTCCTGGTCTTCGATGCGCAGCGCTACAAGACCGTTGATGTCGAAAAAACGCCGCCAGTTGATCTCATCGCCCGCACTGCGCCACCAGGCCAGCCGGTAGTGCTGGCGTTCCAGCAGACGATGCAGTCGTTCCCTTCCCGCTTCGGTCGTTGCGTCGTAAGCACTTGGCGGCGATGCTGCGATTTCGGCATGATCCTCATCGCGGACCGGAAAAGTCGTGTCGTAATATCGAATGACCGGTGACGCGGAATCCCTGTCGCGAGTCAGGGTGACCGTACCGGATCGAAGTGCCTCGCCATAAGGTTCGCCGAGGAATGGGGCATGCACTTTGCCGCGGAGCGCCGGATCGGAACTGTTCCAGTCAATATCGAAGAATTTCGCATACTGGCTCGCGTGACCATGGCGCAGCACATCACCCCACCAAGGGTTTCTCATGCCGCCTGCTGCCATGTGGTTGGGCACGATGTCGACGATGATACCAAGCTCTGCCTGGCGTAGCGCTGCGACCAGGTCTCGCAGGCCGGACTCACCGCCCAGTTCCGGGTTGATCTGTGTCGGATCCACGACGTCGTAACCGTGCATCGATCCGGGACGCGCCGTCAGAATTGGCGACAAGTACACGTGGCTGATGCCCAATGACGCCAAATATTCCACAAGCCGCGTTGCATCCGCGAAGCCGAAATCCCGGTGCAATTGCAATCGCATGGTTGCACGCGGCGGACTCATTGCCGTGGCCTTTCCGCTGCCAGTCTCTCCACCCTTGCCGCGGCATGTGGTTCGTCCAACAGCGTGCCGGCCTCGCCGTGCAGCCGGCGACGCCAATTCGGATGTTCGCTGACTGTGCCTGGCAGGTTCGGCTGCTCTTCTTGTCCCAGCACATCTTCGATCGGCAGCATGCAAAGCGGCGATCTGGTACGGGAGACGAAGGACAGCGCGGCATCGACGACGGGCATCGGATCGTCCGGGGATGGCGCCGGGCCGTTGGTCAAGCCAGCCTGCACGAAGGCATCCCACAATGTAGCGCGATCCCCGGCGCGTTCCGCCGCCACGTCTGCTTCCTGCACACCCACACCAAGGCGATTGCACGCAGCACGCGTTGTTATATCGCTGCCATGCCACCAGCCAGCGACCGTCGGCAGATCATGCGTGGAGGTCATCGCGACGGCAGAGCTATCCCACGCATCGGGCGCGACGAACGCCTGACCTGATCGCTCGAACCACATGACGCGCATGCCATGCACGCCTGTGATTTCCAGCGCCTCGCGGAATCCCTCAGGCACGGTGCCAAGATCCTCACCCACTACGATCGCCTGATGCCGCTGTGATTCCAATGCCAGCAACCGCAACAGATCGGCGATCGGATATGCGAGGTAGGCGCCATCCGCCGGCATGCCACCCTGCGGCACCAACCACAGTCGTGCCAGACCCATGGCATGGTCGATGCGTACGCCGCCGGTGTGACGCAAGGCGGCACGCACAGTTGCCAGGAACGGCGCGAATCCACCGTTGACCAGCGCGCGCGGTGAAAATCCGGTAAGTCCCCAATCCTGACCGCGCGGATTGAACAAATCGGGCGGCGCACCGATGGACAGGCTACCCAGCACATCGCCTTGCCGGCTCCATGCATGACTACCTGTGGGGTCCATCCCAACGGCAAGGTCACCGATCAAGCCGATGCGCATGCCAGCCCGGTGAGCGCGGTCTTGCACCACGCCGAACGAACGATCGGCAAGCCATTGCAGGAAACTGTGGAACAGTACCTCGCGCTCATACGAAGCCGCGAAGACCGCGACCGTGGCACTTGCCGGTTCGCGCAGATCCACCGGCCAGCGTCGCCAGTCACCTGCTCCAGACCGTGATTGTTCGGCGTGCAGGGCCTCAAAAACCGCATGCTGCGCCAGGAGATCGCCACTGTCGGCGCGAAAACGCGCGAAATCCGTTGCAAGGGCGTTATCGGCATTCGGTTCGGCAACGAATGCCTCAAACAACGCGCGCAGTAACTCCAACTTGGCCCTGGCGGCGTCCGGCCAGTCAATCAGCGGCAATGATTCCAATCGGGCAAAAGTCACGCCCAGCCGCGTTTCAGCGAGCGCGCGTGCAACCTGTTCTTCATTAAACACCAAAGTGGGTGAAGCGTACAGCGGATTGAGAAACAGTCGCGAGGACGGCGAGTAAGGACCGAACCGCGCGGGATCGGCCGAGAACAGCGCATGCAATGGACTCAGCGCCAATGCATCCGCGCCACGTGAGCCCGCGACTTCGGCCAGGGCGGCAACACCACCGGCATCGCCAATCCCGCCATCGCCGCGCTGACGCAATGCATAGACCTGCGCGGCAATGCCCCACAGGCGCGCGTCCGGCACGGCGTCATCGATCGTGTGGCAGCGGCCTGGTGCAACTGCCAGAACGATATCGCGATCATCGATCAGCAGCCGATGGTAACCGGTCTCGCTCACGGCCGGCACGCGCAATCGCCCGCGCACCGGGGACAGCGACAGCTCACGTTCTCCGCCAGACTCAAGGCGCAGAAGCGCAGAGCGCGCCTCACCAGCTCCGACATCGAGCCTTGTCGGTCGTCCGACAGTCGCGGTAATCAGCGGTGGCAGCGCCTGCACGCTCGACTTGCGTCCGAGCAGCTTTCGGCTTGCAACCATGTCACCACGCGTTGCACACGGAAGGCCGAGTGCATCGAGGATCTGCCGCAATACATCAGGCGGCACCATGTGTTGGCGACCGGCAACGTCATGCCATTCGGGCGCGATGCCGGCGCGGTTGGCAAGGTCGCGCACCGCCTCATCATTCATGGTGCACCCCGCCGGCAGGGTGCACCCCGCCGGTATCGAGAAAGACATAAGTGCAATGCCCGGGCAGCCAACCGGATCGAGCCAGCGATATCGCATCCACGACGTTTGCGAACAACAGGCTTCCGGCAGGAGGTGCAATGGGAATTGGTTGCGCATCGAGATTGGTCGCCAGTGTCAGCATGGCACCGTCTCCCAGCTGCCAGCGTGCAACAACCGCTTTCTGCCCAATGGCGCGTGCCTCCACGGAGCGTGTCGCGTTCAGGCGCGGCACAATCTCTGTCCGGCGCAGATCGATGAGTTGCCTGTAGAGTGCCTCACGTTTGGCCCCCAGCGTCAGATCGCCATGCGCTACCGAGGCTTCGAAGGTTCGCGCGGCGTTCGGGTCTGGAATGTGCGTGCGCTTCGCCGGGTCCGAGAACGCAGCGAACCGTGCGAACTCGTTCCGCCTGCCTTCGCGTACGGCATCGGCGAGTTCCGGTCCATGCTCGGTAAAGAACAGGAACGGGGTGCGACTGGCGGTCTCCTCGCCCATGAACAGCAGTGGAATTTGCGGACATAGCATGACCAGTGCGATCGCCGCTTCCAGTGCGGCCGGATCCGCCAGAGTTGTCAGACGCTCGCCAAACGCGCGGTTGCCGATCTGGTCGTGGTTCTGCAGGAAAAGCACAAAGGCTGTCGGTGGTAGATGACCACTGGGCATGCCACGCGGTGCGCCGAGATAATCCGAGTACTCGCCCTGGAAGATGAAACCGTCAGCCAGGCAGCGCGCCAGCTTCTCCGCCGGCTTATCGGCATAATCGGCGTAATAGCCGCCGTCCTCATCAGTCAGCAGCACATGGAGCACGTTGTGTCCATCATCGTTCCACTGCGCATCGACCTCCTTCGCAAGATGCGATGCGTCGTTATGGTGCTCCAGCACGAGATGCACATGGCGCTCGGGCTCAACGGTGGTACGTACAGTGGCAGCCATCTCGTCCACCCAGTCCTGCTCCTCGATGGCGTGGACTGCATCGAAACGTAGGCCGTCGAAGCGGTACTCCACCAACCAGTACAGTACATTCTCTGTGAAGAACGCACGTACTTCGGCCTTACGGAAGTCGATCGCGGGCCCCCAAGGCGTATGGTGATCGTCGCGAAAGAACTGCGGAGCGTACAGCGACAGATAGTTTCCATCCGGCCCGAAGTGATTGTAGACCACGTCGAGGAAGATCATAAGGCCGAGCCCGTGGGCTGCATCCACCAGCGCCTTCAATTCGTCCGGCGTGCCATATGCCGAGTCCGGCGCGTATGGCAGCACCCCATCATAGCCCCAGTTCCGGCGTCCAGGAAAATCATTGATCGGCATCAGTTCAACGGCGGTGATGCCGAGTGCGGCCAGTCCGGGCAGTAGTTTCGCCACGCCACGAAATCCACCGAGAACGCCCACGTGCAATTCGTAAAGCACGGCTTCGTGCCATGGCCGGCCCGTCCATTCGCCATTGCGCCACCGATACGCACATGGATCGATCACGGCACTGGGACCGTGCACATCATCGGGCTGGAAGCGGGACGCGGGATCTGGGACCAGCGTGCCATCCGCCAGGCGATAGCGATAGCGTGAGCCGTCGCCGCACACCGCCACAGCTTCGAACCAACCGTCCGAAGTTCGCGCCATCGGCAGTATCGGACCATTCTCCAACGCGACACTGACGGTCTCTTGCGCGGGAGCCCAAAGGCGGAACTTCGTTCGTCCGTCTGCCTGCAGGTTCGCGCCATACGGAAAATCGTGTACGAAGACGTCGCTCATGCGGTCTCCATTGCGCGTTCGGCGTACAGCAGTATCGCGCTGTGCGCGGCAACCGAAAGTTCGGTGCCGGCCACCGCGTGCTCCTTCAAATCAAGATCGGCACTGTCGAGCAGGATATGGCTCGGCAGGTATGGTGCCGGCAGCCGAAAAGCAAGCTGCTGGTCTGTGGGGTTGAGCAGCAACGTCAGGATTGTGACTTTCCCTTCCCGATTTTGCATGGCGCGACGCAAAACCAACGTCCGCTGCTCCAGATCGTTCCAGGCATTGACTGGAATTGTTCCACCGTCTTGGTCGAACCACGCGATGTCGGCGATATCCGGCGCAGGGTGCGCCCGACCATGCATGAAGGTCGCGCTGCGCAGCACCGGATGTTCGCGTCTGAGCGCGATCAGACGCGCGACATAGGCGGTTAGCGCCGTACCAGACGGCGTTGCAGCCTTCTCCCAGTCCAGCCAGGACACCTCGTTGTCCTGGCAATACGCGTTGTTGTTGCCGCGTTGTGTCCGGGCAAATTCGTCGCCGGCGAGCAGCATAGGCGTACCGGCAGCAAAGAACACGGTGGCCAGCATGGCCCGTCGCACGCGGTCGCGCACGGTGTTGATTGTGGCATCGTCAGTAGGCCCCTCCACGCCCCAGTTGCCGGTGAAATTGGCGGGATGGCCATCACGGTTGTTCTCACCGTTCGCTTCATTGTGACGCTCCGCATAGCTCACCGCGTCCTGCAACGTGAAACCATCGTGGGCTGCAACGAAATTGACGGAAGCCCAGGGTCGTCGACCCTGTCGCGCGAAGACGTCTGCCGAGCCCGCGAGCCTGGCGGCAATCTCGGGTCGATGGCCGGCATCGCCCCGCCAGAAACGCCGAACGCCGTCACGGAACTTGTCGTTCCATTCCGCAAAGCCGGGCGGATGATTGCCAAGCTGATATCCATTCGGCCCAATGTCCCATGGTTCCGCAACCAGCTTCACATCGGCCAGCACCGGATCCTGGCGCAATGCATCGAAAAATCCGGCATCGGGATCGAAGCCTTGCGGCTCGCGTCCCAAAGTCGCGCAAAGATCGAAGCGAAACCCATCGATGTGGAATGAATTCACCCAATAGCGCAGTGAGTCCATCACCATCTGCAGCACGCGCGGATGGGATACATTCACTGTATTTCCGGTGCCAGTGTCGTTGACAGGGCGGCGTGGATTGTCCGACTCCAGCCGGTAGTAGCTGGCATTGTCGAGCCCGCGAAACGACAGCGTGGGGCCGAGTTCGTTGCTTTCCGCGGTATGGTTATAAACCACGTCCAGAATCACCTCGATGCCGGCGGCATGCAGACGCCGCACCGCGACACGCATTTCGTTTGGCGAACCATCCGACAGATAGGACGGTTCCGGGGCGAAAAAGCCGAGTGTGTTGTAGCCCCAGTAGTTGCGCAGCCCCCGCTGTTGCAGGGAACGGTCCTGCACGAAAGCGTGTACCGGCATAAGTTCGATCGCGGTAACGCCGAGACGGCGCAGGTATTCGATCATCGCCGGATGCGCCAATGCCGCGAAAGTCCCGCGTTCGTGCGGACGGACATCACTACGCAACATGGACAATCCGCGCAGATGCGCCTCGTAGATCACGGTATCCGACCACGGTACGGCGGGTGGATGATCATCGCCCCAATTGAAGGAGTCGTCGGTCACCACACCTTTCGGCATTGCGGGCGCGCTATCTCGCCGGTCGAACGATAGGTCGCCGCGCGGTGAGTGCAAGCGAAAACCATACAGCGCATCTGACCAGTGAAGGCCACCAACCAATGCGCGCGCATACGGATCCAACAGGAGCTTGTGGTGATTGAACCGATGGCCGCGCTCCGGCTCGTACGGACCCAGCGCGCGGTAGCCGTACAGCAGACCCGCTGTCGCGTCAGGCAGGTAGCCGTGCCAGATCTCGTCAGTGTATTCCGGCAAACTGTAGCGCGCGATCTCGCGCCGCCCCAAAGGTTCGAACAGACAGAGATCGATTCTCTCGGCGTGCGCGGAGAACACCGCGAAGTTTATGCCGAGACCATCCCACGTCGCGCCAAGTGGACTCGGTCGGCCTGGAAGCAACTTATCGGGAAGATGCTGCATCCCTTTGCGTCAGATGCGCACGGCAGTCACCCGCATCGGTTCAATCGCCGAAGCGGAGATAAAGCGTCGCGAGCGGCGGCAACGTCAATACCAGCGACTGTGCTTCACCATGATGCTGTACCGGCACTGTTCGGACGCCGCCGCCGTTGCCCATGTCGGAGCCACCGTAGAATGCAGAGTCGGTATTCAGCAACTCGCGCCAAACGCCCGCGCTCGGAACACCGATGGCGTAGTTGAGCCTCGGCACCGGTGTCATGTTCGCCACAACAAGCACCGGCGGCGTGGTTTCATCGCCCATGCGCAGGAAAGCGAATACCGAATTCTGCCGGTCGTCGCCAACCACCCAGCGAAATCCGGTGGACACTGTATCGCGTTGGTGCAGCGCACGCTGTTCCGCGTAGCGGTGGTTGATATCCCGCACCAGGCGCTGCACGCCAAGCCGCATCGGGTCGTCCAGTCCGGCCCAGTCGAGTTCGCCGTCATGGCTCCATTCGTGTTCCTGAGCGATCTCGATGCCCATGAATATTAGCTTTTTGCCAGGATGCCCCCACATGAAACCCAGATAGGCGCGCAGATTGGCGAATCGCTGCCACCGGTCGCCCGGCATCTTGCCGATCAGCGATCGTTTCCCATAGACCACTTCATCATGCGACAGCGGCAACACGAAGTGCTCGGAAAATGCGTACAGCAAACCGAAAGTCATGTCGTCATGGTGCCAGGAGCGGTTGACGGGATCTTCCTCCATGTAGCGCAGCGTATCGTGCATCCAGCCCATGTTCCATTTATAGGAGAACCCCAGGCCGCCTTCTCTGATCGGTCGCGATACACCCGGCCACGCGGTGGATTCTTCGGCGATGGTGATGGCACCTCCGCAGCGTTCTCCGACTACGGCGTTGAAGTGACGCAGGAAGCCTATTGCCTCCAGATTCTCACGGCCGCCATAGACGTTGGGAATCCATTGCCCCTCCTTCCGCGAGTAGTCGCGATACAGCATAGAGGCCACGGCGTCGACGCGCAGACCATCGACATGAAAGTGTTCGAGCCAATAAAGCCCTGACGCAATCAGGAACCCCTGCACTTCCCTGCGGCCGGAATTGTAAATGTAGGTGTTCCAATCCTGATGAAATCCCTCGCGTGGATCCTCATGCTCGTACAAGGCGGTGCCATCGAATCGCGCCATGCCATGTGCATCGGTCGGGAAGTGCGCCGGAACCCAATCGATGATCACACCGATGTTGGCGCGGTGGCAGGTATCGACGAAGCGGCCAAATCCTTCGGGCGGACCGAACCGCGCGCTAGGGGCAAACAGACTCAGCGGCTGATATCCCCACGAGCCGCCGAACGGATGTTCACTCACCGGCATCAGTTCGACATGCGTAAAGCCCATCTCGCTGACGTACGGAACCAGTCTCTCGGCCAACTCGTCCCAACTTGGAATGCGTCCGTCAGGATGGAACCACGAAGCCGCATGCATCTCGTAAAACGACAGTGGCGCATCGGCACCGTGGCGGCGCGCGCGGTCCTGCATCCACGCTTCGTCATGCCAAACCAACGGTGAGGGGTCGGCGACGACGGATGCTGTGGCCGGAGGCGCCTCGGTCGCGCGCGCCAGAGGATCGGCCTTTAACGGCAGCCGCCAACCATCAGGTCCGATGATCGCGAACTTGTACCGTGTACCAGCGTATATACGCGGTATGAACAATTCCCATACGCCGGCCGGATAGCGTAGCCGCATCGGATGCCGCCGTGGATCCCAGATGTTGAAGTCGCCGACAACCGAAACGGCGTGCGCATTCGGCGCCCACACCGAAAAGCGCACACCGTCCACGTCATCTACCGTGACCACCTTGGCTCCAAGGTGCGATGCGAGCTCGAAGTGCCGGCCCTCGTTGAACAGATGCAGATCGAGATCGCCCAATTGCGGACCGAACGAATAGGGATCCTCGGTCTCCTGCACCGCATCGGGCCAGGTTATGCGCAACAGATAGGGTTCTGTGCTGCTCGCCCCGCCAACAAAAAGTCCCTGTGGCGCAACCGACGCCAGCCGGCCGATCGGATGCGTATCACCGCGCGCGAGTACTTCAACTTCCATCGCTCCAGGCAGGAAAGCGCGCACAATGCGGCCGGCCGAGGTGTCATGTGGCCCCAGCACGCCGAACGGATCACGCAAGGTGCCATTGGCAAGTGCTTCTGCCAGGTCGCGTGGCAGGGCCGGCAGATCCACCATGTCGTTCATGAACCGGGCCCCACGGTCTGTTCGGTTAGTCGTGCCAATCCATGCAGCGGCACATCTATCCAGGTCGGGCGGTTTGCCGCCTCGTAGGCGACCTCGTAGGCCGCCTTTTCCAGCAGGAAGAGCTGCAGCAGCCTTTGATCGGCTGCCGCATCCTGGGCAGTGTAGACTTCGTTGTACCCAGCCAGGAACGATCCGGCGGCCTGCTCGACGAAGGTCCGCAGGAATGCATCGCGGCTCGGATCCGCGACATGCGCGTGGCTGGCGACACTCTTGCGCTGCACGACGGCGGCCGCATAGTCGAACGAGCGGATCATGCCAGCGACATCGCGCAGGCGGTGGTTCTTGCCACGTCGCAATGCCATCGGTTTCGCCGGCTCGCCTTCGAAGTCGATGATATAGACATCGCCATTGGCCACCAGTACCTGGCCAAGGTGCAGATCGCCATGAATTCGGGTGAGCGTCGCACCATCACCGGCAAGGGCGAGTTGTCCCACCTTTGCGATCAGTCCATCGCGCGCGGACTTCACGGACGCCAGATCGGCCGCCGCACTGGCATCCCACTCCCTCTGCGCATCCAACGCATCGAACGCTGCCATCAGCTGCTGTTGCGCCTGCTTGGTCCATTGTTCCGTCGTTGCAGCGCCAGCCGTCTCCGGCACGAAGGCCGGGTCATTCGTGTCCCGGGCAAGGATGGCGTGCATCTCCCCCAACCGGCGCCCCAGCAGGGTCGCGATCGCGTTGTAATCTTCGTGGTGCTCGGTTTCCGTCTCAGCCATCCCTTCCGTGCCGGCGGCCAAATCGGATAAACCACGCAGGAGAAGATCCAGCATCCAGGTCCATGCGTCACCCTGGTTGCGGATGAAACCTTGCGCGATCGCCAGGACATGACGCGTGCCATCCGCATCAAACCGCGCAACTTCGCCCAGCAGCGGCGCCGTATTGGCAAAGCCTTGCTCTGTCAGGTAACGCCCCATTTCGGCTTCCGGATGCGGTCCCGCGGCGACGCGACGGAACAGCTTCAGCATCGCCACATCACCCACGATCAGCGATGAGTTAGACTGCTCCGCCGACAGCCAGTTGATCTCGGCATCAGGCGGCACAGTCGTCTCCGCCATCCGCGACGTTGTTTCGAAGCGTATCTCGCCGGCTTCAGTCATGACCGAGGCCGCGTCGCGCAGGCCGGTCATGATCGCCTGGGCAAGTTCGGGCAAAGCGAAACCATCGGTCAACAATCCGACGCGGGCGCCGCGACGCACCCGTGCGAGCGCAAGTTGCGTCGGCAGTGGGCCGGTTGGGCGGTCGTCCCAGGCGATCGCGAGCGGCAACAACCAACGTGCCGTTCCGGTCTGTGTATCCGTCTCGATTTCCGCCAGCAGCATCTCGTTGTCGGACTGCGGCAGCACGGCAAGCGACGCCAGCCGTACCGCCCGTATTGTCTGGTCCTTCAGCGCAAACCAACGGCGCTTGGCAAGATACTGTGGCAGGATGTCACGTTCGGCGGTGCCACGTCCTGCTACCAATCCGTCAGCAAGACGGCCGCGCAGAACGATTGTCTGATATTCCGGCATGGGTTCTGGTGCGGGCGTGTGCGCCGTCGGCCAACCCGCCTCCTCTTCAGCAAGAACGAACCAATAAAATCCAAAAGGCGGCAGCGTCAGCAGATAGCTGAGCTGTCCGATCGGTGGAAACACCGAGCCGCCGTCGAGTTCAATCGGCACGCGGCCGGCAAACTCCGACAGGTCTAGTTCCACCGCCTGCGGGGTACGCGCCAGGTTGGCGACGCACAGGATGCTGCGACCATCCAATTCGCGCAGGTAAGCCAGCACCTTGCGGTTCTTCGGATACAGCAGCCGGAAGGCACCGCGGCCGAACGCCTGGTGTTGCCGGCGGACTGCAATGGCGCGGCGCATCCAGTTCAATAGCGAATGCTGGTCAGCCGACTGCGCCTCCACGTTTACGGCTTCATAGCCGTAGAGTGGGTCCATGATCGGCGGCAGAACCAGGCGCGACGGATCGGCGCGTGAAAAGCCGCCGTTGCGGTCAGGCGACCACTGCATCGGTGTGCGAACGCCGTCGCGGTCGCCAAGATGAATGTTGTCGCCCATGCCGATCTCATCGCCGTAGTAGATCACCGGAGTACCCGGCATCGACAGCAGCAAGTGGTTCATAAGTTCGATGCGCCGCCGATCGCGTTCCAGCAGTGGCGACAATCGCCGGCGGATGCCCAGGTTGAGCCGCGCGCGACGATCCGCGGCGTAGGTTTCCCACAGGAAATCGCGCTCGCTTGTGGTGACCATTTCCAGAGTCAGTTCGTCGTGGTTGCGCAGGAAGATCGCCCACTGGCTGTTGGGGGGGATGTCCGGCGTCTGACGCATGATGTCCGTGATCGGGAAGCGGTCCTCGCGCGCAATGGCCATGTACATGCGCGGCATCAGTGGAAAGTGGAATGCCATGTGGCATTCGTTGTCGTCACCAAAATAGTCCTTGGCGTCTTCCGGCCATTGGTTGGCCTCCGCCAACAGAATTCGATCCGGATAATGTGCGTCGATCTCGGCGCGAATCTGCTTCAGCACCGCGTGCGTTTCCGGCAGGTTCTCGTTGTTCGTGCCTTCGCGCTCCACCAGATACGGCACGGCATCAAGGCGTAATCCATCGACACCCATTTCGGCCCAATAGTGCAGGACGGATAGCACCTCCTTCAGCACGCGCGGATTGTCGTAGTTGAGATCGGGCTGGTGCGAATAGAACCGGTGCCAGTAATACGCGCCCGCTACCTCATCCCAGGTCCAGTTGGACCGTACGGTATCGACGAAGATCACACGTGTCCCGGCGTATTTGTGGTCGTCGTTCGACCAGACATAGAAGTCGCGATAAACCGAACCAGGTTTCGCGCGCCGCGCGCGCTGGAACCATGGGTGCTGGTCCGAGGTATGATTGACCACCAGCTCGGTGATCACCCGCATCCCCCGCGCATGCGCCGCGGCGATGAAGCGCTTGGCATCCGCCAGTTTGCCGTAGTCCGGATGCACGCCGCGATAGTCGGCGATGTCGTAGCCGTCATCAAGACGAGGTGACGGATAGAACGGCAACAGCCAGATCGTGTTGACACCGAGATCAGCGATGTAGTCGAGCTTGGAGATCAGTCCTGCAAAGTCCCCCATGCCGTCGTTGCTGGCGTCGAAGTACGACTTCACGTGCAACTGATAGATGATCGCGTCCTTGTACCACAGCCGGTCTTCGGTGATTGCGGGCCGCACCAGGCGCGGACGGGCTACGGCGATATCCATCACACTTCTCCTGCTGGCGCGATCCGCCATATCGCGTAGGGCAGCTCGGCGGGATCCAGACGGATGCGCTGGCGCTTTCCTGTCCAGACAAAACGATGCCCGCGGATCAGATCGGTTGCTGCGAGCGTGGCGTCATCCGGCAGGCCCCACGCCCAGGTGGGGACTTCGACCGCTGCCTCCTGCACATTGTGCGGATCGAGGCTGACCGCAACCAGTATCATCTCGTGGCCGCCTGATTGCTGCTTGCCGTAGAGCAGCATCAGGTCGTTGAACGCCGGGTAGAACGTCACGCCCAGATGGCTCTGCAACGCCGGATGCGCGCGACGGATATGGTTCAGCGCCGTGATCTCGGCCACGATATTGTCCGGCGCGGTGAAATCGCGCACGCGGATCTGATATTTCTCGGAATCGAGGTACTCTTCGCGCCCTGGCAGCGGCGCGGCTTCGCAGACTTCGAAACCCGAATAAATCCCCCATAGCCCGGACAGCGTGGCGGCCAGCGCCGCTCGGATCAGGAAGCCTGGCCGCCCGGATGCCTGAAGGAAAGGCGGATTGATGTCAGGCGTGTTGACGAAGAAGTTCGGCCGGAAAAAGTCACGTACAGGCGGCGCATTCAACTCGGTCAGATATTCGATGATTTCCTGCTTGGTATTGCGCCAGGTGAAGTACGTGTACGACTGCGTAAAGCCAATTTTCGCCAGCCGGTACATCATCTTCGGCCGGGTAAAAGCCTCGGCCAGGAACAGCACATCCGGATGCCGTCCACGAATGTCGCCGATCATCCATTGCCAGAATGGCAGCGGCTTGGTGTGCGGATTGTCAACTCGGAAGATACGAACACCCTGATCGACCCAGAACTGCACAACGTCGCGCAGTGCGAACCACAGTTCCGGCATGGCAGCCGCGGCATAGAAATCCGGATTGACGATGTCCTCGTATTTCTTCGGCGGGTTCTCCGCGTATCGCATGGAGCCATCGGGACGCCAACGGAACCAACCGGAATGCTCGCGCAGCCATGGGTGGTCGGGTGAGCACTGGATGGCGAAGTCCAGTGCCAGCTCCAGTCCGTTGTCTCGCGCCGCGGCGATCAGCGACCGAAAGTCAGCCAGCGTGCCAAGAGCGGGATGGATTGCATCATGCCCGCCTTCGGGACCGCCGATCGCATAGGGACTGCCAACATCATCCGGTTCGGCGCGCAACGCATTGTTGCGGCCCTTGCGGTTGGTGGTGCCGATCGGATGGATCGGTGGGAAGTAAAGTACGTCGAACCCCATGGCGCGAATCGCAGGCAAGCGCCGGATCACATTGGCGAATGTGCCATGTCGCGCCGGATCGTCGGTGGCGGAACGGGGAAACATCTCGTACCAGCTTGCGAATCCGGCCTGTGGCCGATCGACGTCGAACAAGATGGGTGGCGCATGATGCGCTTCGAAATGCCGGTCGTCGGTCGCGTGGATTGCCTTTGCCGTCCGCGGTGCGAGCAGGGCAGCAATCTGCCCCACCGCATCCAATGACTGTAATCTTTCAGCAATGTCGGACAGCAGCGCACGCTTCGGCCCCGACAGATCTTCGATCGCAGCCCGCACCATGCGGCGGCCTTCTTCGATCTCCAGCGTGACCATCTGGCCAGCCGCATGCTTGGCTGACAGGTCGTGGCGGAACGTGTCCCAAAGATCCCACCAGGCCTCGATGGTGACGCGGTAGCGGCCGATCCTTTCGGGCGTGAAGCTGGCTTCCCATCGGTCGTTCGTCGTTGGCTGCATCGCGACGCGATGCCACCCCGCCTCGTCTGCCGCGCTCCATAGCAACTCGGCGCCCAGAACGTCGTGGCCATCCGCGAAAATATCGGCGCCGACTGTGATGCGCTCACCCGCCAGACGCTTCACGGCAAACGCACCGTCCGGTACCACGGGTCGGATGTCTTCGATGGCTATCCGTGTGACGGCGGCGTAATGCGGATCGAGCTCGCGTTCGCGCGCAGGCTGAATTGCCGGCGCGGTCGGGGCGTACGCCAGCACCCGGACCTCTCCAGGTGTCATTGGTGCGATAGCTTCATGCGGCGCGTCTTCGGCCTCTTCCAACACAAGAGCAACACCTGCCTGAGGTGGCAAGGGCGACAGGGGCAAGTCAACCGGTGCGGGCCGACCAAGATCGGGATTGATCAGCACAAGCACCGCACGTGACGCCGCACGCATGTCAGGCGCATCCGCTCGCAGCAACGCCGTGACGCGATCCTGCGGGCTGGTCAGTTGGCGCATTTCGCCATTGACGCCACGTGTCGCGATGCGATCAACCAGCGCGTTGGCGGCCGCGATCTCCTCAGTCAGATCGCACGGCGCCTCGGCGCTGGCTCGCGCGAAATCCTCCGGGCCGGCAAGCGCGCCATCGAACGCGCGGCGTGTGGCGTACTCGAAACCCATCGGCACGAAGATCCCATTCCCCGTGGCCGCCGCCATTCGCAGCGCCAGTCGGTAGGCTGTCGGCAGGTCACTGCCAGGCGGCAACCGAGCCGCGAGCCGTTCGAAAAACGACGGTTCAGTGGAGGCGATGACGGGCGCAATGCGCCGTAACATCTCGACCTCCTCCACCAGCCAGTCCGCGCGGCCATCCCACCACGCGAGCGATGAACACACATGATCGAATCCAGCGTCGTCCAATCGCAACAACGCCGCACGATCGATCCCTGTCGTCCAGGCCAGGAAACGGCATGGCCGCGCGCCGCTTCGCAACCTGCCGACGAGCTGCCGCCAGATGGCGGCCGGTACGCGGTGCGGCTCCAGGCAACGAAATCCGGATACGCCGGCGCCAACCCATTGGCTCAGGCGATCCAGCCACCATGCGGTCATCTGGTCCGCAACCTCAGCTCGCTCGAGTCGGGCGTAGGCAACGTCCAGCCGGTACGGTGCGCGCCACGGATTTGGCAGGGCGCCGCATCCACCGGGTGCGTACCAGTGCTCTTCACGCTGGCGAATAGCGGCATCGATCGCGACGCGATCGATGACGAGATCAAGCCACAGCGTCAAGCCATGGCCCGCGGCTTCAGATGCAGCGCGCGCGATACCCGTCTGCGCCTCTCCCGACCATTGCAAAGCCGGATGCAACTTTGTGTGGTCAGCGGTTGCGAAAATGTCGCCACTTGCGCCGGGCACGAAGGGCGGCGCGACGCACACGATATCGAATCCCATCGCCTGGCAACGGGCGAAGTGACGCGACCACTGTGACAATGGTCCGGCTACCAGGGGATGCAGGTGATAGATCTTCGGGGCCATGCCTCGCGTGATTCCGTTCGAATGATGCAGGGTGGGCGGACCTAGGGTGGGCGGACCAAGGCCCAGCGCGCAGAAATGACGATATGCGCAGTTTGCGACAGCAGTGTAAGTCGTGTTGTAACGTTTGGCACGGCATTGGTTCACTTACCCGGGAGCACCGTATCCCTCAACTATCCGTGATATGAGGTGAGCATGCGGGCGCAATTGATGGTTTATTCCGACTCGTTGAGAATGTCTGTCCAAATCACTATGACACCCGACACCATGACCGGCCAAACCCGGCGCAAAAATCGCTGGAATCACCGATAGTCCCGCACAGGTGGGACTGGTCCCTCCCGTGCGCGACCAACGAACGCCGGACGGCGATCCCACGATGGGACCGCCGCTAAGCTCCCGACTATGGCATATCCCAATACGGACGGGCGCCGTAATAGTCGTAAACGCGCTTGCCCCATGCCGGATCTTCCCAACCGACCGTTTCGTCCGTGGCATAGGACGGTGCCCCTTCCAGCACACGCCGATCGAGATCGACCACAAACCCACCCATCGACGTGTCGTACTTCAGCTTCTCCCACGGCAGTGGGTAATGACGATCACCGATGCCGAGGAAACCGCCAAAGCCGACGACCGCATAAGCGATCTTGCCGCTGACCTTGTCGATCAGCACGTCCTCGACGCTGCCAAGGCTTTCGCCTGCAGGATTATAGATGCTGGTACCCTCTACCTGGTCGGCGGCAATCAGCCGGCCGGAGGTGTCGTTCGGATCGTGCACACTGGCCATTGTTGACCTCTGGCGTTGTTGAGGTTTCCAGAACGCCACCGGCGCGCCGACGTTGCCCGCCACATCATCAGTTTGCCGTCAGATGACGCAGCGCCATCTCACGGGCGCTGACGCTTGCGTCGCCGGCCCAAGCCAGATGGCGAGCTAATGGCGCGAGGGGATCAGAGCTCCCAGACGGCCGAACAGATAGCCCAGCGCAAACACGACCAGTGCTGCAGTGATGGGCTGCGCGCGAATTGCGTCCCGTACTTCCCCCACGCCGCCATGGGTCTTGCATACCGCATGCTGAATCTGATCCGCGGCGTGTTGAACGCCACCGGCCACCCTTTGGGCTGCGCTTCCGATCGAATCCTGGGCGCCGCCGCCGACTGAGTCGCTCATGCTTGCCTCCTTGAATGGAATCAAAATACTGGCGGCGGCATGTGGCCATTCCGCGGCGGTGCCACGGCTGACGACGAGCGCCCGGACAAGACACCGCTGTCAACCATAACGCAAGACGTCGCCGCTCGGGTCATCCTGACGAAAAGCTGAACGGTTGCCGCCGGGACGCCATGTTGCTGCCGCGCGAATGCCGCGGGAACACCGGCGCCTGAAAACGCTGCGGAACAACGATTCTGCCAGCTTTTCCAACGGCAAACACCAACGGCAGGGACCGGTACATGGCACCCTCGGACCAACTGGTAGACGATCCCGAGTTTCCTGACCGCAGCGCTTCGGATCCGGTCATCAGCCCGTCCAAGCCCAGGCTGCTCGGTATCCTGGGCCCTGGGTTGATCACCGGGGCGTCGGATGATGATCCAAGCGGGATTGCGACGTATTCACAGGTCGGTGCGCAACTCGGGTTCAGCTCGCTTTGGCTAATGCTGTTCAGCTACCCGTTGATGGCGGTCACGCAGGAAATCAGCGCCAGGATTGGCCGCATCACCGGCCGCGGGCTCGCGGGCAATCTGCGCCGGTATTATGCGCCGTGGATCGGCGTCTCCTGCATCCTGCTGTTGCTGCTGGCGAACATCATTAACCTGGGTGCCGATCTGGGGGCCATGGGTGACGCTGCCGCAACAGTCGTCGGTGGCCCGCGGGCGGCCTACGTCGTCGGCTTCGGCGTGCTCTGCATCACAATGCAGGTGCTGATCCAATATGCCCGCTATGTCTCAGTGCTGAAGTGGATGTCGCTGGCGCTGTTCGCCTATTTCGGCACAATGCTGATGGTGAAGATCCCCTGGAACGCAGTCGCCTGGGGATTGCTGGTGCCAACCTTCAGCATCAGCAAGGATTATATCTCCATCGCTGTGGCGGTACTCGGCACGACGATTTCGCCGTATCTGTTCTTTTGGCAGTCGTCGCAGGAGGCGGAGGATCAGCGCCAGCAGCCGCAACGCGATCCGCTGGTGATGGCCCCGGAGCAAGCGCCCAATGCATTCGCCCGCATCCGGTTGGACACTTATATCGGTATGGCGTTCAGCAACGTCGTGGCATTGGCAATCATCATCACCACGGCAGCGACATTGCACGCCAACGGCACTACCGACGTAGATACAGCCCAGCAGGCTGCCGATGCACTGAAACCGGTGGCGGGCGACTTCGCGTTCCTGGTATTCGCGCTTGGCATCATCGGCACCGGCCTGCTGGCAGTGCCGGTACTGGCGGGTTCCGCTGCCTATGCGATCGGCGAAGCCCTGCGGTGGGAGGTTGGCTTGGCCCGCAAACCAATGGAGGCAAAGGCATTTTACGGCACGCTCGTCTTAGCCACTATTCTGGGCACCATACTGAATTTCCTGCCGGTCGATCCGATCAAGGCGTTGTATTGGAGCGCGGTGATCAACGGCGTTACTGTGGCACCGATCGTTGTCCTCATGATGATGATGGCGAGCAGCAGACGTGTGATGGGCGACTTTACGGTGTCATTGCCGCTGAAGTTGCTGGGGTGGCTATGCGCGATCGTGATGGGCCTCTGTGTGGCCGGCCTGGCGGCGACGATGGTGATGTGATTCGGCGGTTGCCGCTTCGCCACGATAGCCGGCCATCAAATAGCCGGCCATCAAGCAGCATACACTAACATATACATGACCAGATAAAGCGTGATCGTCACGGCGCTCAGCAGGAAGAACGCCACGCTGACGTCCGCCATCGCAAAATAGGTCAGCGCGAGGATCGTGACGATCACCCGGTGCACGTTCGCATCCGCGCAAGGCGTTTTGCGTCACGGCAACGCAGCGCGCTGAATTTAATGTCGTGACGGCACGGGTTTTTTATCTTACCACGGGTATTTTAATCTTATATTGAATCCAGCGATAGAACCGGAAACTGCGCAGCCATATGCCGTTCCAGCGGATCGTTCGCGGAAATACTGAGTAGATCCCGTAGCGTTGACATGGCGCCCCCTGCGTCGCGCCACCGTTTCACCGAGCTGGCCGTTGTTGTCCCAGCCATAGCCAACAGCATCGTGCCGCGACCGATGGCCGCACAGGCCCGGCCAGCACGTTGAGAGGGCGGCATGTCCGCGCCGCCTCCAGGCATTTGCGGCCGCGCGCGAACCGGGCATGATGGCGGCAGTGATAAATCAATCCGGGAGGTCACGGCCATGCCGCGCGAAGCCCTGCGCACCATACTGCCCATCGCCGGTTGGCCCGCGGAGCGCGCGGACACTGTGACCATCTCCGACCGCACCGACCCCGTGCTGCCAACGCCGTTCCGCATCGGTACGGCCGGCGCGGCGACGCTGGCTGCCACCGGCCTCGCCGCCGCCGATTTATGGGAAATCCGCTCCGGACGCCGCCAGAATGTCTCCATCGACTTCCGACACGCTTCGGCATCCTTGCGCAGCGGCCACTACATGAAACTCGGCGACGGACAGGTCTCGCACGCACGCAACTCGATCATGGGCGTCTATCCCACCAAGGACGGCCGCTGGAGCTATCTGCACTGCAACTTCCCCAACCATCGCGCCGCCGCGCTCGGCGTACTCGGCGTCGCCGAAGATCATGAGGCAGTCGCCCGCGCCGTGCTGAATTGGAACGCCGCCGATCTGGAGGAGGCGATTATCGCCGCCAAGGGCGCCGGCGGCATGGTGCGCACGCATGAGGAATGGGCGCGCCATCCGCAATCCGCCGCCATCGCCGCTTTGCCGTTGATGGAAATCGTCCGCATCGGCGACAGCCCGCCGGAAGCGATGCCGCCAGGCAACCGCCCGCTGTCCAGCATCCGTGTGCTCGATCTGACGCGCGTGCTTGCCGGCCCGACCTGCGCGCGCACACTGGCCGAGCACGGTGCCGATGTGCTGAAGATCACCGGCGCGCATCTGCCCAACCTGGGCTATCAGGAATTCGACACCGGCCACGGCAAACTCTCGGCGCAGCTCGATCTGCGTCAGCAGCGGGATGTCGACATCCTGCGCGGTCTGGTTCGCGAGGCAGACGTGTTTTCGCAGGGCTATCGCCCGGGCACCCTGGGTGGTCGCGGCCTGGCGCCCGAGGAACTGGCAGAGATCCGGCCGGGTCTGGTCTATGTCTCGCTCTGCGCGTTCAGCCATGCCGGGCCGTGGGCATCCCGGCGCGGCTTCGACACGGTGGTGCAGACGGTCAGCGGCATCACCTCCCGTCAGGCCGAGATCGTGCCGGGCAAGACGCCGGGTCCGCAGTTCTATCCGGTCTCCGCCATTGATTATTGCACCGGCTACCTGATGGCGTTCGGCGCGATGGTCGCACTCGCCCGCCGCGCGCGGGAAGGCGGCAGTTGGCTGGTGCGCATTTCGCTGGCCCAGGTCGGCAAGTGGATCGTCGATCTCGGCGAAGTGCCGGCCGCCGCCGCGCGCGATGCGCCAGCCGAATTCACGCCGGATGAACTGGAGCGCTGGTCGATGGTGAGCGACACACCGTCAGGTCCGCTGCGCCACCTCAAGCCGGTGGTGCAGATGTCCGAGACGCCGACATATTGGGCTCGGCCGTCGGTTCCGCTGGGCTATCACCAGCCGGTATGGCCCGCGAGGGGTGCGGCATGACGGGGAAGCCAAACCCGTCAGCCCGCGCCGTACGTTGCGGCCCGCACCGGTTCCAACGTGCCGCGACTGACGCGAATGACGTCCAGTACCGCTGCCACGGTGACCCGCTCCATGCCGTCGATCGGGCCACCCGAAGGTGAGACGATCGGCACGATCCGACGGCTATGGTGGAATGGCGGCGTGGTGCCGAACAGGGCATACGTAGGAATACCCACCGCTGCCGCCATGTTCATGACACCAGTATTGTTGCCGACGTAGAACGCTGCCTCCGCAAGCAGGGCGGCGGTCTCCGTGAGCGGCCACCCAAGCGCGGGCATCAAGCGGGCGGCATCCGCACCGAGCCTGACCTGTATCTCGTGCAGCAGCTCCGCATCCTCACCGCCACCCAGCAACGCAACGCTTGGCCATTGGGCATCGAGTAGCGCTCCGGCCAACGCCGCGATACGAGTGGCGCCCCACTGACGCGACGCTTCGGAACTGCCGATCCCCATCGCCACCAACGGACGAGGCACATCGCTCAGTCGTTCAAGCACCACGTCACGGGCTCCCGGTGTCACCGCCAGACATGGTTCGGTCTCTGGCATATCGATACCTGCCGCGCGCAGGAACCGCGTCGCGCGCTGGAATTGATGCTCGCCCAGGAGCGAGCGCGGAAAATAAGGCCGGACATTGAGGAACCACCGTTGCCGGCCGACGCCGTAGCCCTGGCGCACGGGAATGCCCGCCGCCAAGGTGGCAAGCGCCAGCGCGGAGCTATGGTGCAACAACACGGCGGCATCGAAACGGCGTTGTCGCAGCGTGCCGATGAGACGGAGCAGGCCCCCTGGGCCGTCGTGTATGCCGCGCCGTTCAGGTGGATTGCGATCCAGCCAGATGATCTCGCGGACCGTGTCCTCCGCCGCGAACAACTCGTCTGCGTGCGAACGCGGTTTGGTGAGCAGCGTAACGGGTGCGCCCACATGACGCGCCAGCGCGCGGATATGCGGCAGATGCCAGACCATGTCGCCAATGCCAGGCAGCGGCTGCACGACCAGCACGGAACGAGTCGTGGCAGCCGCACCCGCCGTCACAGCCGGCCGGGTCGCGGCAGCCGACGACCTTCTGCTGACGTTATCTGCATTCATCTGCGGTTCGAGCGTCATGGCCTGACCAGATCGCGTCCAACTGTCATTGCAACGAGCGATGCGACGCGGCAACCTCTATTCGTTCGGGCCGACCCTTGCTCGCCGGAGATTGCCGCGTCGCCGCGCCCCTCGCAATGACAGCGTAAAATGCGACGAATGCTCTGGCACCCGCCAGGGGTAGGCGACGAGGAGACCGGGCGCCGTTGGCGCAAAGGCTGCCACAGCCGTGACGCCTGGTTACCCCCCGGTTCATCCCGGATCGCGCTCGATGCTCCTGGAGGAAGATCGGAGGACGGATCGCCTGGTTCCCGACCCGTCGGTCAACGTCGCATGTGCCGTCCGCCATGCATCGGAACCAGAACGCCGACTGGATCGACGCGACAGCGGCAACAAACCCCTCAACTCTTCGACCCATGGTCGTGGCGTCGCGATCGCCCAATTGAGCCGCTGAGATGCGGCCATCCGCCGCGGTGACTTGAGTGCCCGCGGCAAGGCACTGATCGTCGTCGCCCACGCAGGGGCAGATGTTCGGTGGGATTGCGCAAGTAACCGCAGCCACAAGTACTGGATCAGGTTGGTGTCCTGGTATTCGTCCACCAGGATGTAGCGGCACATACGGTGGTACTGCTGGTGGATGTCCGGCTGAGTGCGCAGCAGTTCGGTCACGTACAGCAGCAGGTGGCCGAAATCGGCGGCGTTCAGCGCGCGCAGGCGTGCCTGGTAGGCGGCATACGGGTCGCGGGCACGCCCACCGGCGAAATCGATGTCCTCGGCCGGGGTGATGCGGTCCGGGGTCAGCCGCGATCCTTCCAGCGCTGGATCGCCCCCACAGCGCCTGGGGACCCAGCGCTTCACATCGACGCGTGCGGCCTCCATGACCTGCCTGAGCAGGCGGACCTGATCGTCGGAATCCAGGATTGTAAAGTTTTCCGACAATCCAGGGTGACCGGCGTGCCGGCGCAACATTCTTGCGCAAAATGCGTGGAAAGTGCCTAGCCACAGCCCCTCCGCGGGCCGGCCGAGGATGGCGCTCACCCCTTCCTGTATCTCAATGCGGGCAGAGGCCGGTGCGCAGCCCCAACAGAAGTGCCACCGCCCTGAAAACAGAGCGGTGGCACGGAAATACAGGCTATAAAGAGGAGCGTAGCTAGGGCGTGGACGGCTCCCTAGCTTTACAATTCAAGCAGACCGCCGACGCTTCACGACTCCCAGGCCGACTAGTCCGAAGCCCAGAAGGAGGAGCGAAGCCGGCTCCGGCACAACCGCGGGCTGGAAGGTTACATTCCCGCCGCCACCCGTGCCGCCAGCGCCGACGATCAACGTTTGTGTGCCCGACGTCGTCACGACCGAGCCGGTATTGGTGGTCGAGGAGAACAGATCGAGCCCCACAGTCGCCGGCGGAGCAACAAAGAAGCCACCCCCCGCAGGGGTTTCGTTGAACGACGCCAAAATGTTGGCTCCGGACGACAGCCCTACACCTGCCGTAAACGTCAATGTCGACGTACCATTGGTGATCTCGGAACCCGTCGCCAGTTCAACAGCCGTCCCAATACCACTTACCGATGCGCCGGCCGCGCTGCCAACGAACGTTGGCGCGGCCGAAGAATCGGCCGGGGCCAGGAACAGTTGGTAATTAAACGACGTAATCGGGCTGGTAATGGTAGAGGTAGTGGTAGGAAGTGACGTTGCCGTAGTAGTACCCGACGCCTGATATGTGGCGTAAAGCACATATCCCGTGCCGAACAACGCACTGTTACCTGCACCAAGAGTGCTTCCGGGTGGGAGTGCGTCGGCCCCGTTTAGCGTGAAGGCTGACAAATTAACGATGCCGGAAGCTGTGAACGTCCCCGGTCCTGCCCCTCCGAGGACGATGGACCCATACGCAGCCGTGGTGATGTCATCCGCGGTGAACTGCTGGGGGTCCGTAGTGGTTATGCCTGGTATGGCGTTCGGATTCCACGTGAAACTGACGGGAGCGGCAGATGCGCTGCCCGCCCCGGCCATAGTCAGGAGAGCCGTAGCCGCACCCACGAGCAACACGGTGTGCGTCGGATTCTTCAAGCGGAACATCTTATTCCTCCTATCGGACGCCGAGCGGTCACGCTCAATCTGGTTGGTCCACAAATCAGGCTACCAGCGAACTGCCAACATAGCCTGACTGCTGAATTTCGAAGCAACATCCGTGCCAACAAAGATTTCTAAATGGTTTCAATAGCTTGTGTGTGGCAAGCTCGACAAGGTTAATGAGAGTGTAAAATAATCCGACACTTCTCCTTATCCGGCTGACGAAACCCCCCTTCGCTCCCGGCTAGTCCGGATACGGCAGGCCGGTGGGGCTGGACTGCGGCTTAGCCGTATCTGACCAACAAACTCGGCCTTACTGGCCGGTTCGAGCCGAGTGTTTGGTCTTTGCGCCGCGCCAAGCGTGCCGGTCCGACCACGCCGGCGACTGCTGACCGCCCGTCTGCCACCCGATCGCGTCCGGCTGATAGCACCCCGCCCTTCCGCCTGGCTCCGGGCCGACAAACCGAGGCTGCGCTGGGCGGTACGCGGTTCACCTATGCTGCTCGCGTCAAAGCGGCCCGTCGGATTGCCCACCATGAAGGAACAAGCCATGAACAATGAGGAACAGCGGCTCGCAAAGCCCGGGTTGGACAGCTTGTAAAGTTTTCCGACACAACGAGTGCCGCAAAGGGTGTACAGGGCTCCGCCGCGCCGGTCGAGGCCCCCAATTGCCAGCCTCTCGCCGCTTGCTGCATGGGTACCCAAATCCGATAGGCTTCGCCATCCGTGGCGTGCAAATCAAGGTGCGGAATGACCAGATCCAAGTTCAACTATGAGCTTGCCTTCGAACGGAACCTCGGCTGGTTCACCGAGCCGGAACAAATGGCGCTTCGTGGGAAATGTATTGCGATCGCGGGAATGGGCGGAGTTGGTGGGTCCCACCTCCTGACACTGGCTCGCCTTGGGATCGGGGCATTCCGGATCGCGGACTTTGACCGCTTCGATTTGGCGAATTTCAATCGCCAGGTCGGCGCGACAATCGACACAATCGGCCGGCCAAAGATCGACGTTCTCGAGGAAATGGCCAGAGTCATCAACCCGTCCGTGGCAATCACTCGATTCCCCGAGGGAATATGTTCGGACAACCTTGACGCGTTCCTTGACGGCGTTGATCTGTTTGTCGATGGGCTTGACTTCTTTGCCATCGACATCAGGCGCCGCACCTTTGCTCGTTGTGCGGAACTCGGCATCCCAGCCATCACCGCGGCACCGATCGGGATGGGTACTTGCGTGTTGGTATTCGGCCCCAAAAGTATGAGTTTCGAACGATATTTTCGGCTCGATGGTTGTGACCCACCGGAGCAGTACCTGCGCTTTCTGCTCGGTCTCGCCCCCCGCGGGCTGCATCGCCGGTATCTTGTCGACGCGGATCGGGTAGACCTGCGGGCAAGACGAGGGCCGTCGACAGTCGCAGCCTGTCAGCTTTGCGCGGGAGTCACGGCGGTGATGGCCGTGAAGATATTGCTGCGCCGAGGTGGCGTGCCGGAAGCCCCGCTCCATCAGCAATACGACGCGTACCGTGGTCGGCTTGCGGTCACCAGGCTACGGTTTGGTAACGCAGGCCCGGTGCAACGTTTGAAGCTGGCGTTGGGGCGCCGGATGTTCACACAGCTGGCGGAACGCCCCCCCTCCACACAAGTCTCTCACTTAGTTGAGACGCCGCTCGAGGAGATCCTGAATGCCGCCCGATGGGCGCCGAGCGGGGACAACAGGCAGCCTTGGCGGTTTGAATTGCTTAGCGCCGAAATGGTCGCGATCCATTTGGCGCCGCCGCTGGGCGACGATGTCTACGAATATCGCAACGGCGAGCCGCTGCTGCTCGCGGGCGGCATGCTGCTCGAGTGCCTGCGCATCGCTGCAACAGCGCAGGGTATGAACATGGAGTGGCAGCATGAGGGCTCCGACTGGCCACACCTTATCGTTGTGCGCTTCGCGCCGGCCGCGGACGTGCGCATCGATCCTCTGTACTCCTACCTGGGGCAACGGTCGGTGGATCGCCAGCGTTACCGAACGCGATCGCTCCTCGATTACGAGCGCCGCGCGCTAGAGGACGCGATTGGCGACGAACTCATCCTCGAGTGGTACACGCGGCTCGGGCAGCGTCGGCAATTCGCACGCCTCAGCGCGCAGGCAACCGATATCAGACTGCGCGCACCCGAGACGTTTCCAACCCACAAGCGGATCGTTGATTGGGAGCGAAAGCTCAGCCCCACGGGAATTCCCGCCGGGGCGCTTGGCCTCAATCGCCCGACGCTATGGCTCATGCGTTGGGCCATGCGAAACTGGTCGCGGACGCGGCTGCTCAATCGCCTCGGTAGCACAACAATGGCTGCGTTACAGATGGATTACGCTCCGATCCTGGCCAGTGCGGCCTGTTTCACCGTCCGATTGGCGCGGCCCACATCGGCTGAGGACCATGCGGCATCGCTATTGCAAGCAGGCCAGCGTCTTCAACGCTTCTGGCTGACCGCGACTCGCGTTGGCCTGGCGCTACAGCCATTGATGGCCACGCTGATCTTTGCCGATTACGGCGAGATGAAGCGAAAATTCACCGACGATACAGCCGTGGAGCGTAAGGCTGCTGCACTGGCTGAATCGTTCCGGCAGCTGCTTGGCACCGGCCCGCGCGATTTCGTGTTCATGGGCAGGATCGGCGAGCCGCGATCAAGGCTTCCCGATTGCCGGTCTGTGCGACGCCCGCTTGACGAGCTTATGAGTGGGACGGCCGAATCGGCCCCTGGTTCGATGAAGGATTGAGAGCAGGATTAGCAACTCACCGCCGCATGGTTCGGAACCACGCTTCACGCAAACGGGTCCGGCCTCAAACCCCCGAGAGCGAAAAAGAATCGCAGGTCGTCCAGATCCTGTCGTAGCCGGGCCGGAAGACTGGACCGCTGTTCCACAAAGGCTTTTCGCAGAGGTTCCAGGATAGGCCGGCTGGCGCTCTTCATGATCATGAATAGTCTCAACGGTAATGTCGTGTGATATCTGGTCGAAGCGAGGTACTCACTTTGGAAGCGCCGAAAATCTGTGCTGAGAAAAGCCGCCAGCATAGAGTTCTTGTAGTCATTGTTGAATGTCTCAGGCTGGACATCCGAGCTGGCATTGACCAGAAAATCGACGGTGTGACGCCTTCTTGGTCGTAGAAGGTCTGCAATGTAGATGCCGGCAGATTCTTCAGACAGTGCCCGAATCTGTGCAAAAAACCTTTCGAGATGACCTACGGTCGGGAGATGGTGAGCTGCCATTGTACTCGTGACCCCATCAAACTTCCCAAGATTCAAGCTATCGAGGTCGGTTACATCGTGCTGCATGAAAGCGACGTTCATAAGTCCTTGGGCTTTACAGGCGCGTTCGGCTACTTCCAACATCGGCGTTGAGAGGTCCACACCAATGAAATTCGTGTCCGGGTTGAAGCGGGCCAACAGCAGAAGCTGGGTGGCGGGCCCACATGCCAAGTCGATGACCCTCCGTGCGCCGTAAATGGTCTGGGTTATGTGCGCGGCGTGGAAAAGATGAAGAGCAAACATTCCTCCCTCATTATCGCCGGCCTCAAGATAGGCTTCAACTTGGTCAACGCGATCCATAATCAGATCGGGCTCGGGTTGGCGTTCAAACTCCCGTGGCAAGCACAACTCCGCAAGGATTGGCGGTACGAACTTCAGCTTCGACATGGCAATGCTCTCCCGGTGCCCCAGGGGGCTTGTTCTCGTTCATGGCATGAGCAAGGCCGCCGCCTGGTTGCCGTTGAACCAGTCCAGGCGACGTTCGCTGGCGGAGCTGATCGACAATGGCTGATCAATTCAAGCAACAAGTTCCGCCTCAGCCTCAGCGCGCTCAGCGTAAGGCGGTCCGCACCAGAGCCTTCCACCAAGCGTGATGTGGTTCCAGACGTTCCACTGGTCACGCTGTATCCGGTCGAGCACTGTCTGAATATCCCCGTAGGAGGGCTGGCGTAATCCATGGTATTCGACCGGCGGCGCAACGGAAATGAAGTGGATCGCGTTCATCTGCAACAGCTGAAGCAGAAACTGTTCCATGATGCCACACCAATGGGGTCAGGCCAAGTTGGTCGCTGACGTTTACGATCCCCTGCATGAGGCTCAAGCGCACCATTGCGGTTGCTCCAAGACTCATGCGGCGCTGCTTTGACACGGCGAAGCGTGACACCTCGCCGGTTGTCCTCAGCGGCAGATCCCTCAGCAGGCCGGGCTGGCACACGCGCTGCATCGGCAGCGTGGCGTCGAACGACGAGCGGCGCGGAGGAACCACCCGGACAGTCCCGATGATCTCACCGCTCTGGCGATGTATCAGCAGCACATGGCGCGCATAAGCATCGAATTCGTCTGTTTCGATACCATTGCTTCCGGGTTCGAATCCCCGCTCAACGCAATACACCTGGTATCGGAGGCGACAAGCCGCATGGACCAGTTCCGGGGTGTCCGCAACGATAACCGAGAGCTCGTTGTCGGTACGAAATATCTTCTCACAAAGACTCTGGACGTCCATCATCGCCCCCTTCGGCCGAGCGGGCCGCGTCACGCCGCGCAATGGCCTGCTGGGCGGCCAAGCTGATAATGCGTGCCTGCTGGCATCGATCTCACTCGGCCGCGCAGCCGCCCTGACCCGCGCCAGTGAAGCCTCGGCCTCTGCCACGGCGGCGCTGGCCTCAAGCACTGCGGCGTCCTTGAGAGGCGCGTCAGCGAACTCCGCCGGAAGCTCGCGTGCGGCCACCTGGTCGCCCTCCTGCACGAGCAATCGGTCCACGCGATTGGCCGCGAGGCTGCTAGGTGGGCCAAGCCGGCTGACCCGGGATGCCGGCTCCACCCGACCAAGGGCCGACCCCTGCGGGGAGCGGGGGCAACCTGGGTTGGAGGCGTGGCGGGTAAGGCCTCGCCCCCAAGGCCCAATTTCTCTATGGCGAACACGGTGCCGCCCCGGCCGCCAGAGCCGGCAACAGACCCTATGGGGCAACCCGGATCCCGTGCCGCGCTCCCCCGGATTGCCATCTGCGGCGTGGCCAGGCCGCGGCCAGCGTCGCGCGCACCGCTCGCGGAGGACATCGCATAGGCTCGTGGATAGTCGCTGGAGATCAAATCATCCACCTACCACACGCCCCAGCCTGGTCTGGCCCGGTTCTTTCCAGTATCGGGCCGCTCAGAGAGCGCGCACGCCAACTAGGCTGAGACCAGTCCCACGGATGAGGGTTCAACCTGGATACCTGGGATCTGGTCACAAAAGAGTTACTAAATCCCTGAGTGTTGTCCATCCGGGAACTTTGCGAGTCTTTTGAGTCAGTTAGGGGTGGAAGCTTGAA
>DATKFJ010000436.1:0-15347 GCA_035511435.1 Acetobacteraceae bacterium
TTGGTGCATCGCCGTCCACGCGACACAGCAGGTCGTTGTCTTCCGCGTTGAGCATCGGCATTCCTCCTGGGGACATATCCAAGGCGGATATGGTCTGTTCTGTCCAGCGAGCGGCGGCAGCTTGGTGCGTGTCAGCGACTGGTGTGCCAACCGGATGTTGAGGCCGCGTGCGAAGGAGGCGCCGGATTTGCTGAGGCGGAGCAGCGGCATCCGGTATGCCGCCCAGTCTTATCATACGACGATGGGCTGGGTGGGCTATCAGCGCACCGCCGCCAGCTCATCAAGCCGGCGCGCGAGCGCATTCAGTTCCCAATCGCGCGCCAGTGTTGCCGCACTTCGCCAGTCCGGTGACTGATCGGCCAGTGCGGGAAGCGGCGCTGTTGCATCCATCGTGGCGATCTTCTTGTACAGCTTCAGCTCCTCCGCCTGCCCAGCAAGACGCGCATCGGCCAATGCCTGTTCCAGGTTCCCGTAGCGATGCAGCAAGGCGGCGGCACCTTTCGGGCCTACACCGCGCGCACCGGGCAGCTTGTCCGACGGATCGCCGCGCAACGCGATGAAATCCGGTACCTGGCGTGGCTCGACTCCGTAGCGCTCGCCCACCTCGGCGGGACCGATACGCGCCATCTCGCCAGCCTTCACCGGATGAAGAATGGTCGTCGCGTCGGAGGCAAGCTGAAATGCATCGCGATCGCCGCTGGCCACAAGCACGGTGCCATGACGGCGTTCCTCCCACGCGACTGCTGCCGCGAGAAAGTCATCCGCCTCATACCCAGGCGCCTTTGCACTCGCGAAACCGCACGCGGCCACGAACTCGGGCAGCTCGTTCAGTTGTGCGACCAATTCGTCGTCGAATTGCCGACCGCTCTGGTAACTGGGGAACAGGCGCTGGCGAAAGTTCGGCGAGTCGAGCGTGTCCCAACCAACCAGCACAGCCCGTGGCTGTTCGTCCTCGAACAGGCGCAGCAGAAGGTTCGCGAAACCAACTATGGCGCCGCCGCCTCGATTGCCCTTGCGCCTGATGGACTTGGGCAATGCGTGATAGGCGCGATGTGCAAACGAATCGCCATCGACGACGAGGAGGGGGCGCTTCATGCTCTGCCGTGCTGCATGGGTGCCTTTCGACAGTAGGCAAGTCTTTAACACGGAGACAGGGCGAGGGCCACGGAGGGCCACAGGAGAATCGGCCGTCATGCGAGTTCGTCGAGCAACCGGAACTCCTGTGGCGCTCCGTGGCGTTCCGTGCGGCCTCCGTGTTAACGACATAGCTTTGCCACTCGCAGCATAAGCGGTGTCGTGAAGCACGCGGTCCATCCAGGAACTCCGGAGAATCGGATATGAATGCAACAGCTGCCGGCGCGACCGCGGACACACCAACAATCACCGAGATGCAGGTTATTCCCGTCGCCGGCCACGACAGCATGCTGCTGAACCTGGCGGGCGCGCACGGCCCGTTTTTCACCCGCATCATCATCATCCTGAAGGACACCGCCGACCGCACCGGCATTGCCGAGGTCCCCGGCAGCGAAGCCATCCGCCAGACACTGGAACGCATCCGCCCGCTGGTCATCGGCAGCCGGCTCGGCCACTGCAACGCCACGCTCAACAGTGTGCGCCGCGCGCTTGCGCCGCCAGGTCAGGCCGCGCATCAATCCACCGTGCACCAGGTCACCTCGGAGGCTGAAGCAGCCATCCTGCGCCAGCCGCACGAGATCAATCTGCGCATCGACAACGTCATCACCGCGGTCGAGGCCGCGCTGCTCGATCTGCTGGGCCAGTTCCTTGGCGTCCCGTCGCGGCGCTGCTCGGCAATGGCCAGCAGCGCGAGCAGGTCCGCATGTTGGCCTATCTGTTCTACATCGCCGACCGCACGCGTACCGACCTGCCGTATCACACCGACCCGGGGGCGAAAGACGGCTGGCTGCGCCTGCGCAACGAACCGACTTTGACGCCGGAACAAGTGGTCCGCGAAGCAGAAGCCGCTGTCGATCGATACGGCTTCAGCGACTTCAAGCTGAAGGGCGGTGTCATGCATGGCGAGGACGAGATGCAGGCGGTCACCGCGCTCAAGCAGCGCTTTCCCGACGGGCGCGTGACGCTCGATCCCAATGGTGGCTGGTCGCTGACGGAGGCGATCGCGTTGTGCAAGGGCCGCTGCGACGTGCTGGCGTACGCCGAGGACCCGTGCGGGCCGGAAAACGGCTATTCGGGGCGCGAGGTCATGGCGGAATTCCGCCGCGCCACCGGCGTGCCGACGGCGACCAACATGGTGGCGACCGACTGGCGCCAGATGGGGCACACCATCCTGCTTCAGGCGGTGGACATCCCGCTGGCCGATCCGCATTTCTGGACCATGCAGGGTTCGGTGCGCGTGGCGCAGATGTGTGACGACTGGGGACTGACCTGGGGCTCGCATTCCAACAACCACTTCGACGTGTCGCTGGCGATGTTCACCCACTGCGCCGCCGCCGCACCCGGCAATATCACCGCGATCGACACGCATTGGATCTGGCAGGAAGGGCGCGATCGGCTGACGAAGGAGCCGCCGCGGATCGTGGGCGGCGCGGTGGAGGTGCCGAAGCGTCCTGGCCTGGGGGTCGACATCGACATGGAGCAGGTGATGAAGGCGCACGAACTCCACAAGAAACTGCCCAGCGGCGCGCGCGATGACGGGGCGGCGATGCAATACCTCATCCCAGGCTGGAGCTACGACCCGAAGCGACCAGGCATGGTGCGCCCACCGGCCTGATCATCAGCCATCCAGGCCGGTCGGGAAGCGAAGATCGAATTGACCGATCATTTGACGAGCCACGACGTCCTGTTCGGCTGCAAGCGGCAGCCTTGGCGGGCGTGGCAGTCCGGCGGGAAATCCCATGTGCGCAAGCAGCGCCTTGCTGCCTGCGACGTAGGCCTGTCCGCCGACAAACTCGATCAGCGGCAGACAGCGCAGATACAGCGTGCGCGCCGCGGCCACGTCCTTGCGGTTCACCACGAGTTCGAACAGGTGCGCCAGCGGACCTGGAACAATATTGGCGGCAACGGCGGTCCAGCCGACCGCACCTTCCACAAATGACTCGAAGCCGAGGATGCCGCCGAACACGCCGATCCTGTCGCCGCACAGCCGGATGATGTCGCGCACGCGGGTGACGTCGATCGTCGATTCCTTGACGTAGCGGCAGTTGTCGATCTCCGCGAGACGCGCGATCAGCCGCGGTCGTAGATCGACATTCGCGACTGCGGGATTGTTGTAGATCATGATGGGAAGTCCGATGGCATCTGCCACCGTGCTGTAGTGATGCACGATCTCCGCGTCTGTCGGCGTCGAATAGAACGGCGGGATGATCATCACGCCATCGGCGCCTTGCGTCTCGGCTCGCTGGCTGAGCCGCACGACCTCGCGCGTGTCCTCGGCACCGGTGCCGATGAGAACCGGGACACGCCCAGCGGCCTGATCGATCACCGTCGCCGACACGAGTTCCTTCTCCGCGTCGGACAGCGACAGGAACTCGCCGGTCGATCCCAATGGAATGAGGCCGTGGATACCCTCGGCGATCTGCCACTCGACGAACTGCCGCAGGACGGCGATGTTCACGCCGCCATCGGGGCTGAAGGGAGTTATCATTACGGTGTAGGTGCCGCGGAAGCGTGTCATTGGGACCTCGCGGGATGGGATCGGTGCTACACCGGCAAATTTCACCAGATCGGGATCGGCGGCGCCAGGGCATACGCGATAGCTGTCGTGAACCTACCCGACGGCACCGAGCAGGACGGCGCGCAATGCTTACTGGCGTTTGGATCCGACCGCGTCTTGCATGTCCCGCAGGGTCGCCCGCCGCTGTCCGCGGCGACACAACAGGCCCCGAACACTCCGCAGGTCGTGGCCAGCGGATACCGGTGCGAGCTCGACCGTCCCGTCCAGGAGCAGCGACACGCCCACTTTCTCACTGGGCTTCACGTCGGGTTGGTCCAGTGCCGCCTGCTGCAATGTCACCTGGCCCTTCATTGTGACAGTCAACTGGAGCACGGCCCTATCCGGCGTCGACCGGCGCAGCCCGCGTCGGCCACGCGTGCAGGATCGCCACCCCGCCTTGCCCCCCGCCCCCCGAAGCGTGGTATGCAACCCCTGGGAGGTCGGCGGCGGACGGGCGCCTCGCCAACCCGGTCAGGTCCGGAAGGAAGCAGCCGCAGTGAGTTTCCGCTCGGGTCGTTTGCCGGCCTCCCACCGTTAGTTGTCCACCAACCAGGGGGCCGCCGCGGCGGACACCGCCCGCATGTCCGGCCTGTTCCAGGACGATCCGCCAGAGCTTGAAGCCCCGCCGGTTCCGGCAGGTCCGGGGTTGTTCGGCGATGCGCCGCCGCAGCCGGTCCATGCCGTGCCGTATCGGGTGCTGGCGCGCAAATACCGTCCGACCAGCTTCAACGACCTGATCGGCCAGGAGGCCATGGTGCGCATCCTGCGCAATGCCTTCGCCACCGGACGGGTCGCGCACGCCTTCATGCTGACCGGCGTGCGCGGCGTGGGGAAGACCACCACCGCGCGCATCATTGCCCGCGCGCTGAACTGCACCGGGCCCGATGGCACGGGCGGCCCGACAGCCGATCCGTGCGGCGCCTGTCCCAACTGCGTCGCCATCCTGGCCGATCGCCATCCGGACGTGGTGGAGATGGATGCCGCCTCGCGCACCGGCGTGGACGATGTGCGCGAGATCATCGAAGCCACCCGCTACCGCCCGATCCAGGCACGCACCAAGGTCTTCATCGTCGACGAAGTGCATATGCTGTCGCGCAACGCGTTCAACGCACTGCTGAAGACGCTGGAGGAACCGCCGCCGCACGTGAAGTTCGTGTTCGCGACGACGGAGTTGCGGAAAGTGCCGATCACCGTCCTGTCGCGCTGTCAGCGCTTCGATCTGCGGCGGGTGCGAATTGCGGAACTGGCGGCGCATTTTGGCCGCATCGCCGCAGCCGAGAACGTGGCGATCGAACCCGCCGCGCTGGATCTGATCGCGCGTGCGGCGGATGGCTCGGTGCGCGACGGACTGTCGTTGCTGGATCAGGCGATCGCTCAGGCCGATGGTACGATCACCGAAGTCGCGGCCACCGACATGCTGGGGCTGGCGGATCGCGCACTGGTGTTCGACCTGCTGGACGCGGTGATGGCGGGGCAACCTCGCCAGGCGCTGCAGATCACGGAACGCGCGTACGAGCGGGGTGCCGACCTTGGCACGATGCTGCAGGATCTGCTGGAGCTGGTGCACACGGTCACCCGCCTGAAATCCGTTCCGACATTGCGTGATAGCCAGGAACTTCCGGAAGCGGAACGCACGCGCGGATCGGCACTGGCCGATCAGCTTTCGGTGCCGGCGCTGGCGCGCGCCTGGCAGATGCTGCTGAAAGGCGTCGGTGAAGTGGAAACCGCGCCCGACCGCCGCGCTGCGGCCGAAATGGTGCTGATCCGGCTGTGCCACGTGTCCGACCTGCCGTCGCCCGGCGATCTGGTGCGGCGGCTTGCCTCCGGCACCGTCACGCCTGCGAGCGTTTCGGCCGCACCAGCATCACCCGGCGGCAGCGGCGGCGCTCGCGCGGTCGTCGGCGGCTCGCCGATCGCCCAAACCGCACCCGACGCAACGCCTCGGCTGGCGAGCTTCCGCGACGTCACCGCGCTGGTGGCGGAGCGTCGGGAAGCGATGCTGCATGCGCATCTGATCCACTCGGTGCATCTGGTGCGTTTCGCGCCGCCGGTGATCGAATTGCGGCCGCAACCGGAGGCGCCAAGAGACCTCGCGCCTCGGCTTTCCGCGCTGCTGTCGGAGGTTACCGGTACCCGCTGGACCATCGCCCTATCGGCGGGCGAGGGAGATCCCACCATCGCGGAACAGGGCACCGCCGCCGACGCCACCAGGCGTACGGCGGCGGCCGATCATCCGTTGGTGCGCGCGATCATGGACGCGTTCCCTGGCGCGCGCATCGACACCGTGCATGATGCCAACGCCGATGCGTACGGTCTGCCAGCGGTCGATATGCCGGAGTTCGCTCCGCCTGACGCCGAACCCTCCGACGAGATGGAGTTTGACGAATGAAGAACCTCTCCGGGCTGATGAAACAGGCCCAGCAGATGCAATCGAAGATGCAGGAGATGCAGGCCAAGCTGGAAAGCCTGGAGATGGAAGGGGTGGCCGGCGCTGGCCTGGTCACGATCGCGCTGAACGGCAAGGGCGAACTTCGGCGGATCAAGATCGATCCGAAAGTTGCCGATCCGGCCGATGTGGAAATGCTGGAGGACCTGATCATCGCCGCACACCGCAATGCGAAGGAGAAGATCGAGGCCGCCACCGCGGAAGAGATGCAGAAGGTCACCGGCGGGCTGCAATTGCCGCCGGGGATGAAGCTGCCGTTCTAGTGGCCGGTGGTCGAGCAATCGGATGTCGACGCAACGCGACCGCACGAACCGATCGTCTGATTGGCGACCACTGACCACTGACCACTGATGGGCGGCCCGGAAATCGAAAAACTGATCGGCCTGCTGGCCAGACTGCCCGGCATGGGGCCGCGCAGTGCCCGGCGTGCGGCACTGAAGATGTTGCAGCAACCGGAAGCGCGGATGCTGCCGCTCGCCACCGCGCTGGCCGAGGCGGCACGCTCGGTGAAGTCGTGCAGCCTGTGCGGCAATCTCGACAGCCGCGATCCTTGCGCGATCTGCACCGATCCACACCGCGACGGAACGCTGATCTGCGTCGTTGAGGGCGTCGGCGATCTGTGGGCACTGGAACGCGCCTCGGTGCATCGCGGGTTGTACCATGTGCTTGGCGGAACGCTGTCCGCGCTGTCCGGCGTGGGACCGGAAGACCTGAACGTTTCCCCGCTGCTGACGCGCATCGCCGCGGGCGGCGTTACCGAGGTGATCCTCGCACTCGGCGCCACGGTCGATGGCGCCACCACCGCGCATTGGCTGACCGACCGGCTGAAGCCACTTGGCGTCAGCGTGACGCGCGTGGCGCAGGGCGTGCCGATCGGCGGCGCGCTCGATGTACTGGACGATGGCACATTGGCCGCCGCATTGCGCGCGCGCAGGCCGTCTTGAGCGCGAGCTTCCGCAATTTCACGACAGACGACGCCGTCTCGGTCGCGGCGGCATGCCTCTCACGAGCCGCCAGCATGCCGGTCGCCGTTGAGGATATCGGAGTACTCGGCGAGGAGCAGCGTCGCAACCATATCATCCGCGCCGTCGCACGCAGCAGTTCGGGTGATCGGCGGAACGTCGTCATCAAGGCAACACGCGCGGCTGATTACGATGCGGCGTCTCCGGATGTCGTCGCCAAGGGTGGCATCGCGCGGGAATGGGCAGCGGCATCGGTCCTGGACAGTCACGACGCAGGTACTGCCCGCTTCCTGGCGGGCGATGCGGCGGCCGGCGTGATGGTGTTCGCGGACCTCGGGGCCGATGCGCGGTGGCTGGCGTCTCCGCTGCTGAACAGTTCAGCGTCCGAGGCAGAGGCCGCCCTTCTGGCCTATGCAATCGGTCTCGGTCGGCTGCATGCGGCGACGGTCAACTGTCACGATGCCTATGCGGCCGCGGTGCGCGAGCAATATCCGACCGCCCGCGTGCCTCGGTCGGTCGGTGAAGCCTGGCTCGCCGGCGCTGTCGGCGCTGCAACCTCCCTGCTCGGCGGAGCGTTGCCGAAGGCCGAACTTGCATTGCTGTTGCAGCGCATGCGCGACCCCGGCCCTTGGCTTGTCCTGGTGCACGGCGACCCATGTCCCGACAATGTGCTGCTGACCCCACAAGGCGCTGCCTTGCTGGATTTCGAGTTCGCCGCGCCAGGCCATGCCCTGCTCGATGCGGCTTATTGGCGGATGGGCTTTCCCACCTGTTGGTGCGCCGGTCGCGTCCCGGACGCCGTGGCGGAGGTCATCGAGCAGGCGTATCGCAACACGGTGGCGCCGGCCATCCCGGACGCACGGGACACCGCCGCATTCCATCTGGAATATGCCATCGCTGCGTTGGTCCGTCTGTTCGGCAGCCTGGAATGGCATCTGGACGCGGCCCTGAAGGGCGACAGCACCTGGGGTCGCGCCACTCTGCGTAACCGTATCCTGTGGCATCTCCAGGCCACCATCGAAGCAACCCAACGCGCGCAGGCGCTGCCGGCTTTGCGCCGAGTTGCCCAGGCGTGGCTGACCGATCTCGAAAGGCGTTGGCCGGATGTGCAGCCGCTGCCCGCCTATCCGGCATTCGCCACGTCCGGGGTAGGCTGAAGGCAATGGTGGTTGGAGCCCTGTCACGCCGCGATCTGATCCATCAGGTTGGCAGGGTGGGAGGCGTCGCGGCCGCGTACCGCACCATGGCTGCAATGGGATTGCTGCCGATCGCAGAAGCCTACGCCGGTCCACCACCGCTACCGCCGGGCAACCGACGACGCATCGTCATCATCGGCGCTGGCATCGCCGGAATGGTGCTGGCATGGGAACTGCAGAAAGCCGGCTACGCACCCATGATCCTGGAAGCCCGCGCGCGTCCGGGCGGTCGCAACTGGTCGCTGCGCGCCGGCGACGAAATCCGTGAAACCGCGAGCGTCCAGCGTGTCGAATGGGATCGCGGCGAGCATCTGTATTTCAACCCTGGTCCGGGCCGGCTGCCGTATCACCACGATGGCATCCTGTCGTACTGCCGCGAACTCGGCGTGGCGTTGGAGGTCATGTCCAACGACAACCGAGGTGCCCTGCTGCAGAACGATGCGGCGTTCGACGGCAACCCGGTGCGTAACCGGCAGATGGTCAACGACATCCGCGGCTACGTCGCCGAACTCGCCGCGAAGGCGGTGGATCACGATGCGCTGAACGAGGCTGTTGGCCCCGGCGACAAGGAGCGGATTCGTGGCTGGCTGCGCGCGTTCGGCGCACTCGACCGCGACATGGCGTACCAGGGCTCCGGCCGGGCCGGCTACAGCGAGCCTCCTGGCGGCGGGACGCAGGCCGGCACGCTGAGCCAGCCGCTCGATCTGAACCGGATTCTCGATGCGAACTTCTGGCGCTTCCAGACCAATTTCGGCGAAAGCTGGGACCAGGCGGCGACCATGCTGCAACCGGTCGGCGGCATGGGCCGCATCGGCCAGGCCTTCGGCCGTCGACTCGGTGGCGCAATCACCTATGGCGCGGAGGTCACGGCATTGCAACGTACCGCCGGCGGCGCGCGCATCGTCTGGCGGGATACCACGACCGGACGGGATCACGCGGTGGAGGCGCCGTTCGTCGTGATCACCATCCCCTTGCCGGTGCTGCGTACGATACCGGCCGACTTCGCCCCGGATGTCCGCACCGCGATCGAGGCGGCGGAGTACGTTCCCGCAGGCAAGATCGCGTTCCAGGCCGAGCGGCGGTTCTGGGAGCTGGACGATGGTATATACGGCGGAATATCGTGGACGGCCCGCGACATCACCCAGGTCTGGTATCCATCGGCCGGCATTCACCAGGGCAAGGGCATCCTGGTTGGCGCCTATATCTGGTCGACCGATCTTGGTCAGAAGTTTGCCGCCAAGGCGCCAGCATTGCGGCTGGCCGATGCGCTGGACGATGGCGAGCGCCTGCATCCGGGTTATCGCCGCCATCTGAGCAACGGTGTGTCGGTGGCATGGAAGAACATCCCGTACAGCGGATCGGGCTGGTCGGAATGGAGCCGCGATGCGCGGGCGGCGTATTACGGCCTGCTGTTGCGGGGCGACGGGCCTTTCCTGTTTGCCGGCGAGCACGTGTCGTACATCAACGGCTGGCAAGAAGGCGCCGTGCGATCGGCACATGTCGCACTGGCCGACATCGGCCGACGTGTCCGAGAAGGCGCTGATGCGATCGGTCCCTGATGCGATCGGTCCCTGATACGATCGGTCGCTGAGGGACCCACCGGTCGCCCAGAGAGTGATCGTGCCGAGAAACGGCGGCATGACGCGGATGCCTACGCCGGAGCAAGCACCCGTTCGATCTCGCGGAGCAGTTGGGCGTCGTCGATGGGCTTCTGCAGAATGGGTCCCAGCGCTTCGTTCTCGATACCGGGGATATTATAACCGGTCAGATACAACACCTTGAGGTCGCGCCGCCGCAGGCGTGCCATGCGGGACAATGCGATGCCATTCACGCTGGACGGCATCACTATGTCGGAGATCAGCAGGTCGATCTGGCCTTCTGCTTCCAGAACTTCGAGTGCCACACGAAAATCCGTGGCCAGGGTGACTTCGAAGCCGGCGCGCCGAAGAAGCTGCCCAACAGCCTCGTTGAAAGTCTTGTCGTCGTCCACCAGCAAGATGTGCCGCTTCCCAGGCAGCGGAACTGGCGGACCCGCAGTTTTGTCCGTCACAACCATGTGCTTCCGACAACCGAATTTGCTACCGTCGTTTACGACCGTTCATCAGTCCGTGCAACATCACGCGAGGAGTAGCTTCTACCGCAGCGCACCAAAGAGCCGATTTGGCATCCGGCGCGCACTTCTGTACCGTCAGGCACCCCGCAAAATTCAACGGAGTACCCCCGGTGGTCTCCATGTGCCTGCCCAATCCGAAACAAATGTGAGAGTTTGCATGCCCAAGACCGATAATGTGACAGGTACGCTGATCGCAAACCACCACGACGCCCTGATGGGCGCCTGGCTCGCCGCCCAGAAGCGTGACGGCCGATCGCGGGACGTCGGCACGGACGCCGCCTCCGCCGACCTTGCAAGACAATTCCTCGATCAGCTTCACCGAGGCTTTGCGAGCGGACGGCTCGACGACATCACCGGTGCGGAATGGGCGCCGATGCGCGAACTGCTGGAGGATTTTTCCCGCGCCCGCGCCACCCAGGGGTTCAGCCCAACCGAGACGGCGGTCTTCGTGTTTTCCCTGAAGGAGCCGCTGTTCGATATCCTGCGACGCGAACTGGGTGCGGATGCAGAGAAGATTGCCCGCGAGACGTGGACGGTCACGCGCCTGCTGGATGCGCTGGGTCTCTACACCATCGAAAGCTACTCGCGAACACGCGAAGAGGTGATCGGGCGGCAGCAGCAGGAACTGCTCGAATTATCGACACCGGTGGTAGAGCTTTGGGATGGCATTCTCGCGCTGCCGCTGATCGGCACCCTGGACAGCGCGCGAACCCAGATCGTCATGGAGAATTTGTTGGAGCGCATTGTCGAATCAGGCACGGAAATCGCCATTATCGACATCACCGGCGTGCCGACCGTCGATACCCTGGTGGCGCAGCACCTGATCAAGACGATCTCGGCCGCCCGGCTGATGGGGGCGGACTGCATACTCAGCGGCATCCGCCCGCAGATCGCCCAGACGATCGTCCATCTTGGCCTGGAGCTGAACGTGGTATCGAAGGCGACCATGGCCGACGCACTCGGCTTGGCGCTGCGCCGTACCGGCAAGGTGATCGTCGATCGAGCCAGGCCGGCCGAGAGCAGGGCGTAGATCTCATGAGCGAAATACCGATCCTCAAGATCGGCGACTGCCTTCTGGTCTCGATCCAGGTCGACATGCATGACCGGCTTGCGATGGCGCTGCAGGACGATCTGACTCAGCGCATCGTGGCCGATCGCGCGCGCGGCGTGATGATCGACATATCGGCACTGGAGATCGTTGATTCATTCATCGGCCGCATGTTGAACAACATCGCCGCCATGTCGCGCGTGCTCGATGCCGTCACCGTTGTCGTCGGAATGCGTCCCGCGGTCGCGATCACGCTGGTGGAGCTGGGCCTGGCGCTCACCGGTGTGCGGACCGCGTTGAACGTCGACAAGGGCCTCGCCATGATCCGGAGCATCATCGACAGCTCTGAGAACGCGGATGCTCATCGAGACCGGTGAGACCATGCCGCTGCGCAACTCGGACGACGTTGTGCGGGTACGGCAAGCGGTCAGGGCACGCGCCATCGCCGCCGGCTTCAGTCTGGTGGACCAGACCAAGATCGTGACCGCGGCGAGCGAGGTCGGACGCAATACCGTCGATTACGGCGGCGGCGGCACACTGCGGATCGAACTGCTGCGGGACGGGCGGCGGACAGGGGTGCGCCTGACGTTCACCGATCAGGGGCCCGGCATCGCCGACATCGCAAAAGCGATGACGGACGGCTACACCACCGGCGGTGGGTTGGGTCTCGGCCTCAGCGGCGCCAAGCGCCTGTCGAACGAATTTGCCATCACATCTACGCCGGGCATTGGCACCGTGGTGACCCTCGCGCGCTGGAAGTGACATGATCACCGCCGTCACCGACGCAAGTCAGGTCGCCGAAGCCCGCCGGCTGGTGAGTGGCTACGCGCGGAGTACGGGCGTGCCGGAGGCGCGCGTGGGGTCGGTGGCGATCGTTGTCACCGAACTGGCGACCAACCTGCTGAAACATGCCGGCAGCGGGCACATCCTCGCGACGCATCGCGACGACGGGGAAGGTGTCGGCCTGGAACTGCTGGCGCTGGATCGCGGCGGCGGCATGGCCGATGTCGGCCGCTGCATGGATGACGGCTACTCCACCGCCGGCAGTCCGGGCAACGGCCTCGGCGCCATCGCGCGATTGGCGGACGACATACGGATCTATTCGCGGCCCGGCCTGGGCAGCGCGATCATGGTGCGCTTCTTCCAGCAGACGGCGCGGGATACGCAACGTGCGTTTCTGGGCGCCGCCGTCGCGGCATATCCGGGGGAGCAGGTCTGCGGCGATAACTGGGCGTTCAGCGACACCGCGCAGGGCCGCACTCTGTTGATGGTCGATGGCGCCGGCCACGGCATCGAGGCGGCGCGCGCCGCGGATTTGGCAGTCCAGATATTCCGCCAGCACGTGGCCGCGCCATGCGTCGAAATTGTCGAACGGGTGCATCGCGCGCTGATGCCGACGCGCGGCGCCGCGGTTGCCGTCGCGCGGATCGATGAGGCGGCGCGCACAATTCGGTATGTTGGAGTTGGCAACATCTGCGGCACACTTGTCACCGGCGAGGGGGCCCGGCACATGGTGTCGCACAACGGCACCGCGGGTCACGTGGCGCCGCGCATCCGAGAGTTCACTTACGATTACACCAGTAATCCTTTGGTGATCATGCACTCCGACGGGCTCACCAGCCGCTGGGACCTTGCCAGTTATCCGGGACTGGTCACCCAGCACCCGAGCCTGATCGCCGGCGTATTGCTGCGCGACCATCGCCGGGCGCGGGACGACGCATCGGTGGTCGCGCTGCGGCCGCTGGTGTAGAGGTTCGGCATGAATCCGCGCCTCCTGCTGATCGCGATCGCCACGGAGACGGACATCGTCCTGGTCCGCAAGCGGACGCGGCGTCTGGCGGAACTGATCGGCTTCGATGCGCAGGATCAGACACGAATCACCACCGCGGTTTCGGAACTCGCGCGCAATGCCTTCGAATATGCCGGCGGCGGGCAGGTTGAATTCGGCGTGGTCGCCGGCAAGAAGCCGCAGACATTCGTCATAAGCGTTCGCGACAAGGGACCCGGGATCGCCAGTCTCCCGTCGATCCTGGCTGGCTTGCACAAGTCGGCCACCGGCATGGGACTTGGGTTGCTGGGCGCGCAACGGCTGATGGACGAGTTCCATGTCGATACCCAGGCTGGCCGGGGCACTACGGTACGGCTGGGCAAGTTTTTGCCGCCCCGTGCGCCGCCGGTCACCGCCTCGGCGCTCAAGGCGATCATGGAAAAATTGGCGGCCGATGGACCGCCGGACGCCATGGCGGAAATTCGCGAGCAGAACCAGCAGATCCTGGTGCAGATGGATCAGTTGAAGGATCGCCAGGAGGATCTGGAAAGGCTCAATCAGGAACTGCAGGATACCAATCGCGGTGTGGTCGCGCTGTACGCCGAGTTGGATGAGCGCGCCGACCATCTGCGCCGAGCGGACGAGCTGAAGTCGAAGTTCCTGTCGCACATGAGCCACGAATTCCGTACGCCGCTGAATTCGATCCTGGCGCTGTCCCGGCTGCTGCTGGATCGCAGCGACGGCGAGCTGACGGGCGAGCAGGAGACGCAGGTCCGCTTCATTCGCCGGGCGGCGCAGAACCTGACCGAACTGGTGGATGATCTGCTCGATCTGGCCAAGGTCGAGGCAGGCAAGATCGTCGTCGTGCCATCGGAATTCACCGTGGCATCGATGTTCGGCGCGCTGCGCGGCATGCTGCGGCCGCTACTCGTCGGCGACGCCGTCGCGCTGCTGTTCGAGGAAGCAGCGGAGCTTCCTGCGCTCGACACCGATGAAGGCAAGGTCTCGCAGATTCTGCGTAATTTCATCTCCAATGCGCTGAAATTCACCGAGCGTGGCGAGGTGCGGGTATGGGCTACCGCGGATGCCGCGGACGACACTGTCAGCTTCCATGTACGCGATTCCGGTATCGGCATCGCACAAGCCGATATTGACCTGATCTTCCAGGAGTTCGGCCAGGTTGCGCACCGTTTGCAGTCGCGCGTGAAGGGAACCGGCCTGGGCCTGCCATTGTCGAAGAAGCTGGCAGAATTGCTCGGCGGAAAGATCACGGTCGAGAGTACGCCCGGCGAGGGCTCGACGTTCTCCGTCACCGTGCCGCGATCGTATCCACAAATCCTGGAAGAGAGCGGCGATCCGGCAGAGCCCTTGACCCTGGAGCCTGGCAAGACACCCGTGCTGGTGGTGGAGGACGATGCCGCAGACGCATTCACCCTGAAGCGCATCCTGGCGGACACCAGCTATCAGCCGATCTGGGCACGCTCGATCCGGCAGGCGCAGCAAATCCTGGAGCAGGCGCATCCAGCCTTGATCCTGCTCGACGTCGTACTGGCGGGTGATGAAAGCTGGCGGCTGCTGTTGCAGCTTCGGCACCAGGAGGTGCACGCCGACATCCCGCTGGTTGTGATGTCCTCCTCGGCCGAGGAACGAAAGGCGATTCACCTTGGCGCCGATGAGTATGTCGCCAAGCCGTTGGATCGCGACATGCTCATCGGGTTGCTCGATCGCCTGACCGGGCGGCGAACAATCACCAAGGTGCTGCTGGTCGATGATGAGGAGATCACACGCTATCTGGTGCGGCAGTTGCTGCCGCGCGGCCGCTACGCCTTGAACGTCGCCAGCAATGGCGAAGAGGGTCTGCAACACTTGCGTGACGAACCGCCGGACGTGGTTTTACTGGACGTCAACATGCCGGAGATGAATGGCTACCAATTTCTTGAACGCGCTCACGCGGATGCGAATGGCGGCGTTTCGCGGACAGCCAATGTTCCAACAGCCAATGTTCCGACTATCGTATTGACCTCCGCCATTCTCGAGCCGGGTGAACGTTCATTGCTGCATCGCGCTTCCCGGATCATGTCCAAATCGGATTTGTCGGCCGGCACGCTGATCGATGCGATCGA
>DATKFJ010000437.1:0-3179 GCA_035511435.1 Acetobacteraceae bacterium
GCTGCTGCGCCAACCCGACGAACTGCGACACGACGACGGCGGTATAGAACACCCCGAACAAGGCCGCGAATAGGCTCAACGTCGTCGCCGGCGCGTGTACCGGTGTCACGTCCGAATAACCGATCGTCATGACTTGTGCAAAGGCGTAGTACGTGAAGAGCGCCATACGGCCATGCCACTCGGGGAGCAGGCTGGCTAACTCCGGACTGATGCTGTAGGCCGAGGGCACCAGTAAGTACGCGATCGCATTCATCTGCGCCCACGCGCTGCCGGCGATGAGATAGCCGCAGATTGCGCCAAGCACATTCTCGGCGCCCGCTCTACGTGCGCGGAACAGGTCCCGCAAGATCACGTACACCGCACTCCAGGCGAACAACACCAGCACTACGTGGTCCGCGAGCGATAGCGCGTGCTCGAGGCTCGCCACGGTGAAGTGTCGCCCCCAGCTGCTAACCAGGGACGCGAGGAGGACTGCGCCCATCATGGCCCGCTCGCGCCGGCGCTCGAAAACGACGATCCATATCGCAACGCCCAGCACTGTACGTAGAACATCGGTTTGCAACCGCTCCGCATCCGACTGGGCATTGATCGTAGTAATCGCTAGCACGATGAACAGCAGCACGAGCAGCACGGCGTGCTTGTGCCGGCGCAGTCCGACCACTTGTCCCCCTGGCATTCGCCGCCCTCCCGAACCGTCCGCCCGATACTACCGCATGCGGCGAAAGGCCGCTGCGGCGCTGTCATGGGACGCGACGAATATATTCGATGTTATTCGTGCAGTCCGTAGCGGCGGCCGGGCGTCGTCGTCGAGTGATGCGAGGGGCACCGAAGCGCGCAGCCGCCTGTCAAGCACCGCGGCTTTAAGCGAGCTCGATCCGCGCGTCCTGCATGATGTAGGGCACGTAGCGGAAATCGTGGATGAAGTGGACCTTGCCGTCCGCCACGCGCAGTTCGATGAAGTAACCCGGCCGGGCATCACCCGGCGCGCGGAACACCGCGATCACCTCGCGCCCCTCCAGCCACGCCGGCGCCAGGCGCCAGTCATGACGGAGGTCGTAATTGGACAGGTAGTTGCCCACGGCACTACCCTGCCGCTGCGCGCGCGACACCAGGTCCAGCTGCACGTCTTCCGCCAGCATGGCGCGCACGCCGTCCCAGTCGCGCGCGTTGAACAGCGCGACGTAGCGGGCGACCGCCTGAGAACTTGCGGGCATGGGCGGCGCGGCCTGTGGCTCCGCCGCCAGCTCGCGCAACCGCAATCGGCCGCGGTGCAGCGCCGCCTTCACCGCCGGCACGCTCAGTTCCAGCAGCCTGCCGATGTCCTCCAGCGAATGGCCCAGTACATCCTTGAGAATGACACAGCTGCGCTGCGCCGGCGCCAGGCCGGCGAATCGCGACACCGCCAGCTGCACCACCTGCTGGTGTGCGATTGCGTCGCCGGGATCGGGCGCCGGATCGGCGGCGCTGTCGCGCACCGCGTCCAACGGCTCACTCATGCGCGCCTCGTAGCGCCGTAGATGATCCAGCGCGCGGTTGTGCGCGATGCGGAACAGCCAGGGGCGGAACGCTGGCATCTGGTTCATCTCCGGCAGCAGGTAATAGGCGCGGGCGAGGGTCTCCTGCACGATGTCCTCGCCGTCCGCCACCGAGCCGGTCATGCGCGCGCAGTAGCGGTGCAGCTCCGGCCGCAGGTCCGCTACCAGCTCGAGGAAACGGCGGCGGCCCTCATGTTGAACCGCGAGGAGGGAATCGGCGGGCGAGGCATCCGGCACGCTCAGGCTCCCAGCGCCACGATGCCGTGATCGGCCTTGATGCCGAAGGCCGGCGCTTCCTCGTACTGCGGCTCGGTGAGGATGCTGGCCACGTGCTCGCCGAAGTCCTGCGCCGACAGCGGCTTGCCGAAGCCGGCGAGGAACTGCTCCGCCGAGATGCCCTTGCGCCGCGAATAGAACTCGGAGCCCGCGCGCCCCACTCCGCCGGCCGCCGTCATCTGCTGCGGCACCAGGGCCTGGAAGCGGATGCCCAGGTCCAGCTCCGCCGCAACGCCGTTCGCATAGGACGCCATGATCCACAGCATACGCTTGGCGCCGGCATAGCCGCCGGACATCGGCGAGCCCGCGACGGCAGCGCCGCTGGAGGCGATCAGCACCCGGCTGCCCCGCGCCAGCGGCAGGCGGATCGCCTCCTGCATCCAGTGGAAGCCGGCCTTCACGTCGCTGTTCCAGGGCGTGCTGAAACCCTCCCAGCTCTGCTCGTGCAGCGGCCCCATCGGCGGCTTGGCGCCGGCGTTGAGCACCAGCACCGTGGGCCGGAACTCCTGCAGCAGGGATACCGCCAGCGCCCGGTCGGTCGCGTCCCCCACCGCGCCGGTCACGCCGAACCGGTGTTCCACGTCGGCCAGCCGCTGCGCATCGCGCGCCACCACCATGACTTTGGCGCCGCGCGCCGCCAGGGCTTCGACCACGCCCAGGCCGAGACCGCTGCTGCCGCCGGTGACGATAACGCGCTGGTTCTTCAGGCTTTGCATATGAATCGCTCCTTGGTAGGCGGTCCAGGAAAACAGGACCGATACTCCACGACGATTCAGCCGGCGCAAAGGATGCGGTCGTTATGTTCGAAAACTCGAACTGGGAAACGTCTGCGATCGTTGCCGGACGTCTACGGAATAATGAGCCCGCTCACCATTAATGCCGCGCCCCTGATCGCGGCGCGGCCCCGACTGGTTTCAGACCTCGATCATGCCGCCGTCGACGACCAGTTCGGCCGCGTTGACGAAGCTGCTGTCATCCGATGCCAGAAACAGGACGGCCTTGGCAATTTCATCCGCTTCACCAGTTCGCCCAAGCGGGATCGTGGTCGCCATCTGCGCGGCGAAACCCTGGATCTGTTCGTCGGTCAAGCCGGCCTTCTTGTATCCCGGGGTCACGATAACGCCCGGGCTGACCACGTTGACGCGGATCTTGCGGTCCTTCAGATCGGTGGCCCAGCCGCGAGCCAGATTGCGGACCGCGGCCTTTGACGCGGCATAGACGCTGAAGGCCCCCATACCTTGCGACGCGGCGGTGGAAGCATTCAACACGATGGTGCCGGCGTCCCGCAGCAGCGGCAACGCCTTCTGCACGGTGAAGATCACGCCTTTGACGTTGGTGTCGAACGTTTCGTGGTAGTGCTCTTCAGTG